>MZGN01000011.1 GCA_002085085.1 Helicobacteraceae bacterium 4484_230 | reverse complement strand
TTTAGTGAAGCACAGGAGTTAATCCCCGGCGGTGTCAACTCCCCGGTGCGCGCCTTTAAAAGTGTAGGGGGAACCCCTGTTTTTATCAAAGAAGGTGAAGGGGCCTATTTGGTAGATATAGACGGCAACAGATATGTCGACTATGTACAGAGTTGGGGGCCTTTGATTTTTGGTCATCGTGACGAGAGTATCGAACAGGCTGTTGTCGATGCCGTAAAGCACGGTTTGAGTTTCGGTGCGCCGACTGAAGCTGAAACGGAGCTGGCCCGTGAGGTAGTTTCCATATTTGATTCAATCGATAAAGTCCGTTTTGTCTCATCCGGTACTGAAGCTGTTATGAGTGCCATCCGGCTTGCACGCGGGTATACCGGAAAAGACGATATAGTCAAATTCGAGGGATGTTATCACGGCCACAGCGATTCTCTGCTGGTACAGGCCGGATCAGGTCTGGCAACATTCGGCAATCCCAGCTCACCCGGCGTTCCGGCTGATTTTACGAAACATACTTTGCTGGCAAAATACAACGATATAGAGAGTGTCAGGAAATGTTTTGCGGACAGCAGCAATATAGCCTGTATTATCATCGAGCCAATTGCCGGCAATATGGGGCTGGTTCCGGCAGATAAAGAGTTTCTTGCAGAGCTGAGAAAGATCTGCGATGAAAACGGGGCACTGCTTATTTTTGATGAAGTAATGAGTGGTTTCAGGGCGACTCTTCATGGTGCAGAGAGTATTACCGCAACGACCCCTGATATAGTGACGCTCGGTAAAGTGATCGGCGGCGGGATGCCTGTTGGTGCTTTTGGAGGACGTATGGAGATCATGGCACAGCTCTCCCCGGAGGGGCCTGTTTACCAGGCCGGTACACTTAGCGGCAATCCCATTGCAATGGCAGCAGGTTTGGCAGCCATACGCAAACTGAAGCAGAACGCAAAACTTTTTGCTGTTCTGGAGGGTCGCGCCAAAGCATTGATGAAAGGGTTTGAGGCAGCGGCAAAGAAGCATGGTGTTGTCCTGCAGACAGATGTAAGAGGCTCTATGTTCGGTTTTTTCTTCAATGACAAGCCGGTAAAAAACTTCGATGATGCCGCAGATTCGGATCTTGAGCGTTTCGCAAAATTTCATGCGGCGATGCTGGAGCGTGGATTTTATTTTGCATGCTCGCAGTTCGAAACAGGTTTTATTTCAACTCAAATCACTGATGCCATTATTGAAGAGACGGTTGCTGCCGCAGATGAAGTGTTTGGAACCTTATAATGGAAAATGAAGAGAAAAAACCAAGGCTGAAGCCCATTATAGAAGGGGTTGAGACACTTTCACTTGGCATCTCCATGGTTGTAGCCGTATTGATCGGTGTAGGTATCGGTTTGGGGCTCAAGCATCTTACCGGAGCAGGCTGGACGCTGTGGATAGGCGTTTTTATCGGCGTTGCCGCTGCCGGCCTGAATATCTTCAAGGCATACTCAAAGCAGTACAAAGAGTTTGAAAAGCTGGCAAAAGATCCGCGCTATAACCATAAAAAATATCTTGAAGACAGTGAAGACGATGATGATGATGAGGCTGAGAAAAACTTTTAATATAGTGGCACTTTTTCAGCTGGGGATACTCTCTTTGCTGTTTGTGTCATTTCACACATTTGTCAATTTTGAGACGGCATTTGTCAGCTCTATGCTTGTAATGCTGGGCTCTATGTACAGTTATCGCAAGCTGGTTATGAAGCGTGTCGCCTCCAGCGAGACTCCGCATCAGGATGATCTTATAGAGAAGATCGATGATCCATATGATCTATACGGTGAGGATCAGGAGTATCAAAATCCGGATGAAGTAGATATCAAGGCAGTGATCAAAGATGAGAAAAAGCGTCTTAAAACAAAAACCGTAAAAAATACCGCAAGCGGTGCACCGGCCATGGTCTCTATCTACCGGATGGTTCCGTATATAGTGCTTGTTTTAGGTTTTATTACACTTAACAACAACCATATATTAATGCTTTTGCCGTATATGTCAGGGCTTGGAGTAGGGGTTCTTGGTGGCTTACTGACCGGCAGAGTGCTTTTTGTGCCGGAAGAGGGTGCTGTTTAGTCCATTATCATCGGGATATTGATAGTCACCATATTTTCTTTCAGATCGATCGGCAGATTGTTTCTTTCGGCAAGCTCTTCAATGGCGGAGACACTTTTTTGATCCATATCATTTGCTTTAATTTCAACGGAAAAAAATGAGTATTTGACATCTTCATACCTGATGTGTTCACCAATACGGAAATAGAGACTTGTGGTTATTGTGTCACTGTTTTTCATTGCTGCATATATCTTGTTGAGCAGTTTTATAAAAAGTTCTGCCTGCAGCCGAATTTCCGGAATAGTCGGATCGTACTCTTTGATATGTTCTGTTTCGCTGTTGATAGAGTTTGTGCTTATGCAGAGATCGATCAGGGTGTAGATATTGACCAGTTCACCGGTAGGTTTTGGTTTTGTCAGTTTAAATGCAGGTTTCTGGTAAAGACGAATGCCTATTTCATCTTCATTTTCATATCCCACGGTAATGCCGAAGAACCTGTATCTTCCAAACTCGAGTTCCAAAAATGTCGTTTTAAACCCAAAAGAGGTACTGGCGTAAGTTACGGCAATTTCATAAAGAACAGACTTATCTACCGCTCCAAGGAGGAACTGCGCCTCGATGTTGAGTGAGAGCACTCTGCCGGATGAGCTGTAGAGGATAAAAGGATTATAGTCATGTTCTATCCATTGCTGCTCAAAAGCCATTGCAGTAGCTGTTACTCTTCTATGTAGTTCTTAAGTTTACGCCCGACTTTTGGGTGCTTCAGTTTTTTGATCGCACTTGATTCTATCTGGCGCACACGTTCGCGTGTAACATTGAGCTCTTTTCCGATCTCTTCGAGAGTACGGTCGCTTTCGTCATCCATAATGCCAAAACGCATTTTGATAACAGCCTGTTCACGCTCGTTCAGTTGATCGAGGACCCCTTCTATCTGATTCTTCAGATCGTCTTTAAGGATGGAGTCTGAAGGAGAGAGTGATGTTTTATCTTCAATAAAGTCACCGAAGCGGCCATCATCCTCGCTGCCGATAGGTGCCTCTAGAGAGATAGGCTCTTTGGTAATTTTTATAACATTTTTGACTTTCTCTACAGAGAGGCCAACCTCTTTGGCGATTGTATCGACATCCGGCTCCTTGCCGTTCTCCTGAAGATATTTTCGCATAATTTTATTTATACGGTTTATTGTCTCTATCATATGGATAGGGATACGTATGGTGCGTGCCTGGTCAGCGATTGCCCGGCTTATTGCCTGGCGTATCCACCATGTTGCATATGTCGAGAATTTATAGCCCTTCTTGTATTCAAATTTATCGACTGCTTTCATCAGGCCGATATTGCCCTCCTGGATAAGGTCAAGAAACGGAAGGCCACGGTTGGTATAGCGTTTGGCTATAGAGACGACTAGGCGAAGGTTTGATTTTGCCATACGCGTTTTGGATATTTCAGAGATCGATTTTCCTCGTTTGATCTGCTCTAAAATATCTGCGAGTTTCTCCGGCTCCATATCAAACCCGCCCTTAGAGGCCTCTTTGGTCTGGATAAGCTTCTTGATCTCCATATACGTGCTGACCATCGTAGCTTCAGGCACCATCGTTGCGATCTCCTCTTTTTTCAGACTGCATATCTGACCGAGGATCTTGGCATGGTTTGCTCTGAGGCCGTCATTGAAAAGCGGAAGTTTGTATTCGAGACGTTTAAGTTCTTTGTCAAATCCTTCGTCACTCTTAAGTGCTGTCTCCATAGATTTTACAAGTTCATTTATTAGTTTGGAGGTCGGTCCGAGATCCAGCAGTCTCTGCTTCAGGATTTTCTTTTTGTAGCTGGCTGTAAGAAAGTAGTACACATAATCCGCGCTGAGGCTGCCGTCTTCTTCAAGAGGCGGTACCGGCTTGTCGGTGATCTTGAGCCACTCTTTTTTGGCTTTTTCAAGTGCCTTAAAGCTGTTTACTACCATATCGACACGTTTTTTATCTTTGGAGTTCAGGCTTTTTTCACTTTTTTCATCATCGAGTGAAACATCGTCGTCTTCTGTCTCTTTATCCTCTTCAAAACTTCTGAAGAGCTCTTTTACTCTTCTTTCACGGTTGATCAGAGGCTCTTTGTAGTCAAGTATGAAATCTATAAGGTACGGGACCGAGCAGATGGCATCGATAATGATGCTTTCTCCGTTCTCTATCTTTTTGGATATATCGATCTCTTCCTGTTTTGTAAGAAGGGGGATCTGCCCCATTTCACGAAGGTACATACGTACCGGCGAATCGGAGCGTGACCACTCCAGCAGTTCATGCTGTTTTAGAATATCGAAATCTTCGCCGTTTGCGTCCTTTATGAGTTTGCGTTGTGCTTCAAGTCTGGCGGCAGCTTCTTTATCGTTCAGCATTTTCGCATGCTCGGACGAACTATAGAGACATCGTTTATACTTGTTTGCCAGTTTGAGGACGTTTTTGCTTTGTGCGGCAGTAGGCTGTTTTTCAAAGATATCTACGATGGATTCATAAGTCATGCAGTCGTCGGAAGTGTGTTCCGAAAAAAGGGTTTCCAAATGTTTGTTCAGTTCTTTTGCGGTCATGGGGAGGCGCTCCTACATTTTTGTTAGGATTTAGGGGGGATTATACTTTGCATTCACTTAATAATCGCTTTTGCTGCCAATAGTAAACATAAACAAAGGCTGGCCATATTTGCCGGATTCATCTGAAATCAACTACTTTTTGGATATAATCCCGAAAAATTTTGCAGGAATTTGAATGAAGAAAATTGACGGAAAAGTCTGGAGATTCGGTAAAGATATCGACACAGATCTTATTATCGCCGCCAGATATCTTAACACTTCGGACCCCAAAGAGCTGGCCAAACATGTTATGGAAGATGCTGATCCTGATTTTGTCGCCAAGATGACACCAGGCGATATTATAGTCGCAGATGAAAATTTTGGCTGCGGATCATCACGCGAACATGCCCCTATAGCACTGAAGGCCGCCGGAGTGGCTGCCGTTATCGCACCTACGTTTGCACGCATCTTTTATAGAAATGCTTTCAATATGGGGCTTCCTATCTTCGAGCTTCCTGAAAGTGTAGAGATAAATGAAGGTGACGAGATTAGCATAGATATGGCTTCGGGTACCATTACCAATAAGACAAACTCAAAAAGCTATACATTTACTCCGATCCCGGATTTTATGATGAAACTGCTTGAAAGCGGCGGATTGATGAATTTTGCCCATAATGAGATCTCAGTCGGAGAAGAAAAATGAAAACATACAATATTGCATTGATAAAAGGCGACGGTATCGGTCCGGAGATCGTAGATGAAGCGACAAAAGTGCTTGATGCCATCGCTTCAAGCGAGGGCTTCGACATTCAGTATAACGAGCTTCTTATGGGCGGATGCGCCTATGATATAACAGGAGACCCTCTTCCAAAAGAGACTATAGATACTTCCATAAACTCTGACGCGGTACTTTTTGGTGCGATAGGCGGAGAGAGGTGGGACAGCCTGCCGCGTGAAAAACGTCCGGAGAGCGGCTTGCTGCGTTTTAGAAAGGAGCTTGGAGTCTATGCAAACCTTCGCCCGGCTGTAGTATATGATGAGCTGATCAACGCAAGTTCATTGAAGCCTGAAGTCGTAAAGGGAGTCGACCTTATGGTTGTGCGCGAACTCATAGGCGGTATCTATTTTGGAGAGCCGAAAGGACGTGAAGGCGACAGGGCATACAACACAATGGTTTATACCAGAGATGAGGTTGTGAGGATTGCCCATACTGCATTCAAAATTGCAATGGAGCGCGGCAAACGTGTCTGCTCCATAGACAAAGCCAATGTTCTTGATGTGTCACAGATGTGGCGGGAAACGGTTGAAGATGTCGCCAAAGAGTATCCTGAAGTAACACTGTCTCATATGTATGTGGACAATGCGGCAATGCAGCTTATACGTGATCCAAAACAGTTTGACGTGATGCTCACAGGAAATATTTTTGGTGATATACTCAGTGACGAGGCAAGCATGCTTTCGGGTTCCATCGGGCTGCTCCCGTCCGCTTCTGTCGGTGCCAAGATCGGTGTTTATGAGCCGATCCACGGCTCTGCGCCGGATATCGCGGGGCAGGGTATCGCCAACCCTATCGCTACAATTGCCAGTGCCTCGATGATGCTCCGTTTTGCCTTGGGTGAAGTAAATGCTGCAGATCGTGTCGATGCCGCTATCAAACAGGCCCTCAGTGAGGGCTACCGCACACAGGATATAGCAGATTATGGTGCAAAAGAGGTCTGCTCAACCAGCGAAATGGGTTCCATTATCGCGAACTATGCGGCAAAATAGCGACTTATGAAGCAGTACCGGATACTTATTGACTGCAAAGATGAAAAAGGGCTGGTATATAAGATCTCCAGTATCTTTTTCAGGCATGACCTGAACATTCTTTCCAATAACGAGTTCGTCGACGATAAGCAGAATCGGTTTTTTATGCGCAGTGTGGTTGACGGCAGTGTCGATGATTCGGTACTGAAAGAAGAACTCGCCCATGCTCTCCCGGAAGGTGCATCAGTTCAAATTGTTGCCCCGGGTAGAAAAAATATAGTCCTGATGGCAACCAAAGAGTCGCATGCACTCGGTGATATACTTATACGTTATGAGGCGGGAGAGCTTGATGCAAATATCCTTGCTGTCATTTCCAATTACGATACGTTAAAGCCTCTGGTAGAAAAGTTCGATATTCCATACCATACCGTGTCACACAATGGCCTGGAACGCGTAGAGCATGAGAAAAAAGTTCTTGAACTATTGGCAGGATTCAATAATCTTGATTATGTTGTGCTTGCCAAATATATGCGTATCCTTACCCCAGGTTTTGTAAGTGCCTATGAAGATAGAATTATAAATATACACCACTCCTTCCTTCCGGCATTCATAGGTGCAAACCCTTATAAGCAGGCTTACGAGCGCGGTGTGAAGATTATCGGTGCAACAGCCCATTTTGTAAACAACGATCTTGATGAAGGCCCTATAATCGCCCAGGACGTCAAGCATGTCGATCATGCTTACGGTTGGAAGGATATGCAGAGACTGGGACGCGATATAGAGAAGATCGTCCTTTCCCGTGCCCTTAAACTGGCACTTGAGGATCGTATTTTTGTCTATGGCAACAAGACGGTAATTTTTTGATATTCATTCAAAAATTGCCAAATAGTGAAGGATAAACAGTGAACGGAAGCTCTGCTTTCATCTTTTTCCATCAACCAAAAACCATCAACCAAAAACTAAAAACAAGGCTCTGCCTTGTTTAACATCGTTCTTGTAAATCCGCAGATCCCCAACAACACAGGAGCGATCGGCCGTCTTTGTGTAAATACGGGCTCTACATTACATCTTGTCAAGCCACTGGGGTTCGATATAGATGAAAAAGCGGTTCGCCGGGCGGGGCTTGACTACTGGCATAAACTTGACCTGAAAGTATGGGAAAGCCTTGATCTGTTTTTGGAAGCACATCCGGATTCAACCTCTCTTTTTTTGGCTACCACCAAAACCCAAAAGCCATATTTTGAACATGAATTCAAAAGAGGGGATTATCTTCTGTTTGGCAGTGAAACAGGGGGGCTTCCCGAGTCACTGCTAAAGAGACATGCATCACAGTGTATGACTATCCCCATGACAAAAGAGGGTAGAAGCCTCAATCTTGCCATCAGTACGGGGATTATTCTTTACAGCGCTATAGAGCAAAACTTTACCTACTACAAGGAGATGATGTGAAGACGGTTATGGATACCATTATGCTTATTTTATTTGTTATATTCATGTTTTATATTTTTGGAGGATATCATGCCCAAAAATCAAAAGAGCGCGAAGAAGAGAGAATAAGGGAAAAAGAAGAGAGCGAAAAGAGGGAAGAAAAAAAGGACGAATAGCATTTGCCTTTACCTTACCACGCTTCACGCCTTACGTTTTACGCCCCTTAAAGGATCTTTTCCGCCAATACTTCCAACATATGCTCAAAACGTTCAAAAAGTGTTTCAGCTTTGTGAATTACCTGTGCCATTTTAAATCCTTTTTTTGGATATTTTGTCTATTTCTTGCCATATCATAGAGGCAGTTTGCAATAAATTATAAAAATATTGCAAATTGTCATATTAATTTGCTAATATATGTCAAATAATTATAATAGTAATGGTAAAAAGTGTGAAAATAATAATATTATTACTGATTTGGCAAATTACTGTATTGAAAATCAGATTATTTGCCAGGATAGTTGCATGGAGGAAAACATGAAGACATTTACAGAAGTAGTGGAAGAGATTAAAGATATAGTTTCGGCAGACATGCCCGGCAAAAAAGTCTTTGATAAAGATATAGCAAATCTGCTCGGTATTTCACAGATGAATCTGGCTACAATGAAAAAAAGAGACAAGATTCCATTCAGGGAGCTTCTGGATTTTTGTGCAAAACGCTCCATTGCGATTAACTGGCTGCTTTACGGACAGTCACCTGAAAGCCTGATAGAGTCAACCAACAAGTTTTATATGGTACGGTATTTCAGCGAGGTACGTGCTTCTGCAGGCGGTGGCGCTGATGCACATGATGAAGACTATGAACCTTTAATGCTTAGTGAAGAGTTTGCGGCAGCTCTGGGCGGGGAGCGCGAACTGCAGAATATTGAAGCTATCAATGTTACCGGGGACTCAATGGAGCCTACATTTGCTTATGGTGATATAGTCTTTGTGAATCGAAGCAAAAATGATATAGCCCGCGGAGGTGTTTTTACGGTAAGCAGAGAGGGGGAGCTTTTTATTAAACGTATACAGAAACGGGTGGACGGCAGGATAGATCTGATTTCGGACAACAGCGTTTACCCGGTTCAGACTGTTCTGCCGGAGGAACTTACTGTGGTTGGGCGCGTTGTAGGACGTTTTGGTACTGTTGACTGATATTTTGATATCATTAAAAAAAAGATGGTTTTTTATGAAAAAAGTAGCTTTGGGAGTTGTTTTAAGTGCTGTTGTCCTGTTTTGGGGAGGTGGATGCAACAGTGTAAAAAATACACGGGAATCTTTACAGCCGGACTGTAATAAAAGTGTCCTTGATCTGTGCAGTTTTCCACAAAATGCCGAAGCATATGCTTCAAATATAAAAGAAAAGCGTGAACTTCTGCCGAAACAGCAGTCTTATGTCCAGGATTACTATCTGCCATGGAGATACGCAGCTGTACCCAAAACGGCAGAGGAGGTGGTATGGCCTTTTTCTACCTATGATGCAGAAGACGGCTACGGAGAAAATCTCCGTCCGTTGGAGCAGGGCTGGTTTGATGAAATGTTCAGACGTTCCAACTTCAGTGACTATGGGTCATTAAACAGATTCGCACTTTCACTCCGCTTTACCAGTTTGCGCAACTTCCCGACAGACAAACCATACTTCAATGATCCGTCAAAAGCAGGAGAAGGCTTCCCGTTCGATTATCTGCAAAACAGTGCCATTCATGCCAATGAGCCACTTTTTGTCTCCCATATGTCGGATGACGGTGCATGGGTATATGTATTTACATCTTATGCCACGGGCTGGATAAGAAGCCATGAGTTGGTATACCTGAGTCATTCAAAGGCGCAGTTTTGGCAAGATCATATACATATAAGTCTCATTGATGACGATTTTCCTGTTAAAGACGAGAATGGAAACTTTCTTTTCAGGGGTCGTATCGGTATTGTGCTGCCGCTTTTGGAAGAGAATGAAAAGTACTATACCGTTATGGCTGCCTCGGCGGATGGAGAGGCAAAAGCACGTTTTGTAAGCGCACGTATTCCAAAAAAATATGCGGTTAAAAAACCTCTGCTGTTTAATGGAAAAAATATCACATTGGTAGGCAATGAACTCCTGAAGAGCAAGTACGGATGGGGAGGGCTCTATGAGGACCGTGACTGCTCATCGACAATGCGTGATTTTTTCGCTCCTTTTGGAATTTGGCTGCCTAGAAACTCATCACAGCAGGCCAAGGTTGGAAAACAGATTTCATTCGAAGGGCTTGGCAATGATGAAAAGATCAGACTGATAAAAAGCGAGGGAGTTCCTTTTGAGACACTGCTTTATCTTAAAGGCCATATTGTTTTGTATATAGGTGAATACAAAAACAGCATTATGATATTACATAATATGTGGGGTGTAAAAACTTTTACTGAAGCCGGAGAAGGGCGCGTGGTTGTCGGCAGAACGGTAATCAGTACACTGGAGATTGGAAAGGAGATCAAAGGGTATGACAGCAGCTACTCTCTGCTTTCAAGGCTGAAAAGCATGAATATCGTTACCCGGTGAACAATGTTTAATCCCTGGGCATAAGCCCGGGAGTGGAAAGATTTAGTGCAGGTCTGCGTTAAGCTTGATCTCGCGTGTTGAACGGTTGGCGGTGATCTCACCGGTCAGGGAGTTTTGGCGGAAGTGAAGGCCGCTAAGTCCCGCAAGCTCTTTGCCTTTAAACACTTTGCCTTCAATTTTATGATCAGGGTTGGCTTCTTGTATCTTTTTAAGCTGATCTTCACTGATGGCAATCTTTGTTCCTTCCAGAATCGCAATACCGGCATCGATAATACATGCATCACCAAGAGGAATACCGCAAACAGAGTTTGCACCAAGCAGAGAGTTCATGCCTACAGAGATGGGGTTGCCGTCTGTTCCGCTGAGTACACCCAAAATAGATGCGCCGCCGCCAACATCCGATCCGTCACCGACGATTGCAGAGCTTGAGATACGCCCCTCGACCATGCTGACCCCGGTTGTACCGGCATTGAAATTGATATAGCTGGCTCCCGGCATAACTGTAGTTCCGGCATGAAGTTGCGCACCGAAACGTACTTTTGAAGTCTCGAGTATACGAGTATTGTCAGCAGGGATGATATGCTGCAGAAAGCGCGGGAATTTATCTACAAAATCGATGTGCGGATACTCGTTTGCAAATTTGAGTTCTATCTCATAGGCTCTAAGCCAGTCAAGCTCTATAGGGTTACCGTCAGACCATGCTACATTTGGCAGGGCACCGAATGCACCATTGAGATTAATTCCCCTGAGCGGTACTTTTGCAAGTGAAAGAGCATATAGTTTAAGATATGTTGCCTCTACGCTCTGACATGCGCCGTCGTTAAAGAGAAAGACGATACGAAATTCGCCCTCGCGCATACCATCTTCTTTGATCTGTCTGTACAGTGCGGATATGACCTGAATATTTTTGTGGGCATCTCCGTAAGCTTCGTCAGAATATGGAGTAAATGCTTTGAGGCAGTTTTCCAAAAACGAAAGCGTAACGTTGCAGACAACTTCATCGGCGTTATAGTCAATGCTTACACCTTCTTCTTTAAGTGCTTCTATAAAGATCGCCGCACTGCCAAAGTTTTCGTTCCAGTTTACTATCGGGTAAGTTGCCTGAAGGACTTTGTCCGAATTTAGCTGGCCGACATCTACGCGGCAGATGCCAAATGCCAATGGATCCCTGTAGCCTTCACTCTGCTTTATGCCTTCAATCAGTGATTTGAATGCTTCAGTAGTTTCAATTGTTTCCATTTTTCCTCTTTTGTAGATCCCTTTTTACAGGTATCTTTATTTTTGTGAAATAGTATCATAAGGATCAGGATAACACCAAATCTTAAAAGCAGCTCTAAAATTATTTTTATTTTCTTTTTGGGGCACCTTGATAAACCATAGATGATATACTTTTGTATTTAATTTAGAGGTGTCCTTTATAAAGGTGTGTGGTATGGAGATGATTACAAAGTTTGTTTCGGCACTGAGAGAAAATGACTTTCTTTTGGTAAAAAAGCTTATAAAAGATGGTGCCGATGTAAACGACTGCAATGAAAACAGCGTCCCGGTTTTGGCTTTGGCTCTTTATCATAAATGCGATATGGATATTGTTGAGCTGTTGATAGAGAACGGGGCGGATGTCTACGGTACAGATGAAGAGGGCATCAGCATTTTTGAATATGCCATTATGTGCAATTATCCTCTTCTGGTAGAGATGCTGCTTGAAAAAGGCATAGACCTGAACAAGACGGAGCGCCAGAGCGGATTTACGCCTTTGATGGGGGCTGTCTGTTATGGCAGGGGTGAAATGGTCGAGATATTTCTTAAGCATGGTGCCGACAGGAATCAGTGTGACGTAAAAGGGCTGAGTGCGATTGATTTTGCACGCAAGATGAAGAAAAAAACAATGCAGCAGCTTTTGGAGCAGTAGAGCCTGTTTATGATATAATTCCATCATCAATCAGGGCCGTCAGTCGCTCCATCGACGGCAATTTATACAGGTTAGAGTTTTTATGAGAAAAACGATCGGTTTTTTACTGTTTTATATACTGTTTTGTATTTTTCCTATGCATCTGTCCGCGGCAAAGATACTGTATTACGTAGATACTGCGGCAATCGGGGAAGATAGCGTCATCAAGGCACTGCAGGAACTCTCTTCTGCACATGAATATGTCGTTTCAAGTACCAAAAACGAGTTTGAAAATGAGTTGGCGCAAAATAGTTATGATCTTGTAATTTTGTCACTTCAGGACAAGAAACGCACCACCTCTGATTTTCCTGCTTTTGTCGATCATGTCAACAACAATGGAAAAGTCATTTTTTCCGATGCCAATATGGACGAATCTTTTGCATCATTTCTTGGTTTTGCTTATACTGGAAGCGTAAATCAGCCATTTGTCGATATTACAGATGTCGATTTGAAAAAAGGGATAGAAGAAAATCCTTTTTTACTTTACAATCCGGGTTATATTACATGGAGTATGGGTTTGGTTCCCACAGAAAGAACAATGGCTCTGTTTTCCAACGGTGAAGCCGCGATCATCATGACATCTGAAAATATTACGATAAGTGGATATTTGGTCGATACGCTTTCGCAACCGTCATCATCAGCAGGCAGATTTACAAGAGCATCTATTGCCAGTGCGTCAATGCTTGTAAAAAATACGATCTTATATACCCTTGATCCTCCGCAACAAAGTGCTCCACCTGCGGTAGCGTTGCCTATCTCATTGCATGCCAAGATGATAATGGTGCTGCTTTTTGCACTTTCTGGCATGATGGCCATCGGAAGAAAGAGGAGAAATCAATTACAAGGCAGACAGTTATGAGCAGTGCATGGACATGTTCACACCAGATCGGTGAAGAGTGCGAGCTTCTGAAAAAACCGTGTGATCCGGGTGATAAAGGCTGCACACTGTACGGCAAAGCCCTCTTTTCAAATCCGGACAACCCTTCCAACGCTGCTGTAAAAAGAAGAGAAGAGCGCAACAGCAAAAGAAAGAAAGAAGAGGAGTTTGATAACGCCCGCTTCTTTTAATATTCGGCTCTCTTCTATTTTCTTGGGTAGTTTTCCGTAACAAAATCTATATCTTTGTCTCCACGGCCGCTAAGGTTGATCAGGATTGTGTCTGTTGGGTACTCTTTTGCAAGCTTCATTGCATAGGCGACCGCATGGGCAGATTCAAGTGCCGGAATGATCCCTTCTGTCCTTGAGAGCGTATAGAATGCATCTACGCTCTCTTCGTCTGTTGCCGTAGCCACTATGGTTCTGCCGATACTGTTCAAATATGCATGTTCAGGTCCGACTGAAGGATAGTCAAGGCCGCTGGCTATGGAAGAGACGGGGGCAGGGTTGCCTTCGTCATCTTTTAGCATTATGGAGTTAAATCCATGTAGAATTCCCTCGGAACCGTAAGTAAGTGTTGCTGCATGATCACCAAGGCGTGTAGATGTACCTAGAGGCTCAACTGCATAAAGCTTGGTGTAATCATCTATGAAGCCGCTGAAAAGTCCCAGTGCATTGGATCCCCCGCCGATACAGGCAACTGCATGATCGGGCAGGGAACCGGTCATTTCCATAAACTGCTCACGTGCTTCTATACCTACTATGCTTTGAAAATCACGGACCATCTGCGGAAAAGGGTGTGGACCGACAACAGATCCTATGGCGTATAGCTGGGTAACGGGATCGGCTACATAGGCATCAAAAGCCGAATCCACCGCTTCTTTAAGTGTTTTTGCGCCAAATGATACCGGTACTACCTTTGCACCAAGTATCTCCATACGTATCACGTTGGGCTTCTCTTTCTCTATATCAACCTCACCCATATGTATCTCGCACTCAAGACCAAAATATGCCGCTGCAGTAGCCAGGGCGACTCCATGCTGACCGGCACCTGTTTCGGCAATGATCTTCTTTTTCCCCATATGTTTTGCAAGCAGTGCTTCAGCCATGCAGTGGTTGAGTTTGTGGGCACCCATATGGTTAAGATCCTCGCGCTTGAGGTATATCTGGGCGCCGCCGGCAAGTTTACTTAGGTTGGCGGCATGGTAGACCGGAGTGGGGCGTCCCTGAAAATGTTTTCTTATGCGGCGCAATTCACTGATAAATGAGTGTGACTTGGAGAGTACTCTGTAGGCTTCTCGAATCTCCGCAAACGGCTCCTCAAGGGGAGGCGGGATATATGCACCTCCGAATTTTCCGAAAAAACCGTCCGCGTCCGGCTGAGTCTTAATATAGGGTTTATCCATCTTTTTTACCTTGATTTTGAAGTGCTTTGATTATAACAAAAATAAGTTGAATGATGTTGTAGGAGGGAATAGGGAATAGGGAATGGGAAATAGGGAATGGGAAATAGGGAATGGGAAATAGGGAATGGGGAAGGGGTGTTATCCGCTGATGTGCAGTATGGATATTTCACTCGGTGCCAGCACTCTTACGGGAGGGCCCCAGTATCCGGCTCCGCGGCTGACGAATATCTGTTTTTTGCTATCTATTTGGTAGAGGCCTGCCAGGTAGGGCTGATCTATTATTACCAGCAGGCCAAACGGAAATATCTGGCCGCCGTGTGTATGTCCGCTGTATATGTTGTGTGATCTCTACAGTTTTTGGCTGATGTGCCAAAACAATTGTACATTTGTCATTGTCGATCTCCTTAAATGACTGCTTAATGTCATAAGGCATTATGTTTAATCTTTTAGAGATTAGGTCGTTGATCCCCACAAGATTAAACTGCCTGTCGTCCTGGCCTATAACGGTGTTTTCATTTAGCATGGGTTTAATGCCGAGTGTTCTTAAGTGCTCTACAATCGAAGCGGCTCCATGATAATACTCATGATTTCCAAGTACATAAAAGGTTCCGTATCTGCTTTGAAGATTACGCAGCGGTTCAAGTTTCTGTTTTACTTTTTCTATTTTCAGATCGACCAGGTCGCCCGTTATTACGATCAGGTCCGGTTTTTGTGCATTGATCCGTTCGACACACTCTTTGACAAATGCTTCTGTTACCGTAAGGCCGATATGAAGATCGGTCAACTGAATGATCTTGAAATTTTTAAAAGGAAAGTTTTTGATCTTTATCTTTTTATGGTTCAAGACGGGTCTTTTGAGTCCCCCTATCAATCCGTTCAGGAGATAACTCAGTGCCAGAATAATCATTGTTACGTCAAAAATAATCTTTATAAATTTTCTGCGTCCTTTGTCGAAAGGTACGAACTTTGCACCTGTGTGAAGCAGATCATAAAGCAGTGTCGTAAA
>MZGN01000077.1 GCA_002085085.1 Helicobacteraceae bacterium 4484_230 | reverse complement strand
CATGGCATTGATCCCCGGCATAATGAAACCGCCTCTGAAAAGCCCGTCTTGTATGATATCGACGGTAACGGCGCTTCCCGCATCGATGATGATGCCGTTTTCGACCGCTTCACATGCCACTGCCCTGTCGATACCCATCGTCTCATAGTAATTCTCCCAATCTATCAAAGGGCGCAGGTCGATCCAGTTGTCCAGATGCGAGAGCCTCTCCTGCAGATCCTGGTTGACGCTGATATAGTAGACATTCTGCGTCAGTGACGACGGATCGAGATCCGACACTTTCTCCTTATAGTCTTTTCCGTCTTCATAAAAATGGTAAGAGGTATTTCCGATATCACACAACAGCATCAGAGGATCTTCCATCCGGCACTCTTGAAGGCCTTCTCCGCCTTGGAGCATATCGGCGCATCGATCAGCAGCAGCCTGTACTTGAACTCATGATCACAGTAGTGTACAAGCTTTATATATATCTCTTCAAATTTGCGCACATCCTTCATCAGCAGGCGGCTTTTTTGAGAAACGGCAAAAACAGCCGTAAAATAACCGTTCATATCCAGCGCCCGGAAAATCCGTATCTTGTTGCGGATACCGAGCTCTTTAGGTTTTATCTCATCAAGCTTTTTGTATATCTTGCCGTTTTTCTGCAATATATCTATAATAGGCTGCATCTGTTCTTCTTATCAGGAGAAATATCTTCCTGCAATTATAGCGGTTTATCACTGCTTTATCGTTATTTTCGAACACTCACTTTTGTCGTCCTGAACTTGATTCAGGATCCATTGTCAATTTTGTATCCCAGCCTTCGCAGGGATGACGGAAATAGGAAATAGGTAATGGGAAATAGGTAATGGGAAATAAGGAATGTGCAGATCTGTCTTCTACAAAAATTTATGAATCCCTGTAGGGGGCGATTGCCATCGCACCATTTACATTGATTTCGGTTGGCTAAAGCCAACCCTACGAGGAAATGACACCGTAAATCCAAATGTAGGGTTGGCTTTAGCCAACCGCAAAAGCAACAAATACCAAACCAATTATTTTATTGGTATATTAAACACTGTCTCTCACAATCCTGGACTCGATTTATAATCCACATGATTTTAGATCCATGCCTTCGCAGGGATGACGCGGTGCCGGTTTCACTTTTACCAAGCCTCATCTTTCCGTCACTCCTGCGAAGGCAGGAGTCTTGATTTTGTATCGTTGAGTTTTTAAGTGAATTGCGGATCGAGATGTTTCGTTATGTTTTTTTGATGATTGTCAAGAAGTCTTTTACCGTGTACTACTGCTACGAACAGAACTACATCTTTATCTATCTTGTAGATCAATCTATAGCTATAAACAAATATTTCACGGATAGTTGTATCGTCAAGTTCAGGAACCACACGCCCCAGTTCTGAAAAATCTTTTACAAGATCTGCTTTTTCAAAAAATTTTGAAACAACAGATTTTGCGTACATGGGAGAATCTTTTTCTATGTAAGAGGCAATAGACTCTATATCTTCAAGAGCCTCTTCCGACCACTTTAGTCTGTAAGCCATTTGGCCATTCTAGCTTTGGCATTTTGATGCGAAGAAACTTCACCGTTCTCAGCCCGCTTAATTCCATTTTTTATTTTCTCCACCACATAAAGATGGTATTGTATATCTTCATATGTACAGTTATCAGGCAGGTTTTGAATAATCTTTTGGGCTTCTTGTTTTACCGCTACCATACATTTTCCTTTTTTTACATTATAGCATATGGACACCTCCAAAAATCATGGATATCCCCACCCGTCATCCTGAACTTGATTCAGAATCCATTGTCTGTTTCAGATCCCTGCCTTCGCACGGATGACGCGGTGCCGCTTTCATTTTTACAAAAGCTCATCTTTCCGTCACTCCTGCGAAGGCAGGAGTCTTGATTTTGTATCGTTGAGTTTTTAAGTGGATTGCGGATTAAGTCTATATTATGATGCTAACAGAAAAAATAGAAAGCATATTTATTGCAGATAATTTATATGATACAATTATCGTATGAATACACAACATGAAATATTAGACTTTTTAAAAGACCATAAAGCATATTTGGAAAGTGAATACCATGTAAGTAAAATAGGGCTCTTCGGCTCATTTGCACGACATGAGCAGAGTGAAAAAAGTGATGTCGATATTATCTTTGATTTCAAACCAGATACCCCGCATATCTATGATATAAAAGAAGCATTAAAAGTGTATCTCTCTGCCGCTCTTGGTCGAAGTGTAGATCTTGCCAGAGAAAAGTATCTTAAGCCCTATGCAAAATCAGAAATTTTAAAAAACGTGATCTATGTCTAATACGATATTAAACCTATCCGCACTTATTGAATCAATTGATAAAATTGAAAGATACAGTAAAGAGTTTAGCAGTGCTGATGATTTTTATCATGATGATAAATCTTTTGATGCCGTAATGATGCAATTTATTGTTGTAGGTGAAACAATTTCACGGCTTGACGATGCATTTAAAGAGAAGCATGCGAACACACCTTGGTAAAAAATTAAAAACTTTAAAAATCTGGTTGCTCATGATTATTTTGGTGTAGATGCCGAAGAGGTTTGGAGTATTGTTAAAGAAAAACTGCTTCCGCTGCGTAAAGAGATAGTCAAATTACTTTAAAATCATCTGGCAACATTATTTTCCACTCACGATCTCCCTTCTATTAGAATATATGAGGTTTTAAACTCCTGCCTTCTGAAGAATGACGCGGTACCGCTTTTACTTTGCAAACACCCGCTTTTTTGTCACTCCTGCGAAAGTAGGAGTCTTAATTTCGTATCTTTGGGTTTTTAAGTGAATTGCGGACGAGTCCACAATAACGGAATTAGAGAATGAAGAAGCGCAACCACAGGGTTACAGCACCCTTATGTACCGACATAAATATTAAACGCAATCCAATAACCCAAACATCATCCAGCATTTCGGAACCCGTAACTTGTTGCGGGCTTTATTATTTCAATGCCGAATATGCCCCGAACAAGTTCGGGGTTCCAGTGGTGATTGCGCCCTTTTTTTGGAATCCGTAACTTGTTGCGGGCTTACAGGTAAAACAGTAAAGTTTCACTGAACTGTACTGAAAGGTTCACGTAAAATTACGAAGAAGACAATGAACTTAAAAATGCACGCTTTTTGAGATCACTCCCAAAAACTCCGGCGTAAAAAGTTTTCGATAGCTGAAAGCCGTTATTGTTGTTCCGGTTGTTCGGGTTGTTCCTGTTACGATTCGCCGAGCGCAAGTTGTTAGGATTATTGTTCCAGGAACCGCCGCAAAGGTTATTGCCTTCTTAGACTTTTTTGACTAAAACAGTCTGGGAAAGCAACTCCTCGTTTATGCGGTAGTTATTGCCCATTTTAAAAAAACCGATGGTACCAAAAATCCTGTTTTTTGCAAGTTCTGTTGTAATCTTGCCATAAAAGTAGTCAAAACGTACTTTTTTAAGTTTTTTTCGTCCACGCCGTATCGCCTTTGATGTCACCCTGAAATGTGTCGGGAACACCTTATGTCCCAAAAACACAAATCCCTTTTTTGTCTCTAAAAGTTTTATTTTAAAAGGATGTATTTTCAAACGAAAAGCAGTCAACTTCTTTACGATAGCGGAAACGATCTTTTTTAAAACGATATCAGAGTTGTCAAAAAGGAGCATATCATCGACGTAACGGATATACCCTTTTATCTGCAATGCCTCTTTCACATAATGGTCAAAAGCATTGAGATAGATATTGCCAAAAAACTGGCTGGTCTGATTGCCTAGAGGCAAACCCTTTCTGCGCTCATACGGTGTAAAAAGCGTATCATTCGTGTAATAAAAGAAAGCATCTTCCTGAAAGTTTGAGTGTGCTATCAGCTTTTCAAGCAATCCCAACGTTTTGGAACAGCTTATCTTCTTTTTCAGAGCTATCAGCAAGAGCTCATGGTCAATTGACGGAAAGTATTTCTTAATGTCAAGCTGCAGTACATAACTGTAACGATGTGCATACATTCTGGCACGCTGGAGTGCCTTAAGTGTTCCTTTACCCTTACGGTTGGCATAACTGTCGTAGATAAACCCGGCATCGAACATCGGCTCAATGATGCGTGTAATGGCATGATGCACCACTCTGTCTCGAAACGGGGCGGCTGAGATTTTACGGGTAACGCCGTTATCGTTGATAACAAACTCTTTGTAGGTGCCGAACCGATAGGTTTCGCTTTTGAGTTCCTGGTGGATCTTTTGCAGTTCTTTATCTTCATTTAGCCAAAACTTCGCCACATAGCCTTTGCGTTTTTTGCCTTTCATTGCGGCTTTGCTTGCGGCGTAAAGGTTGTCCATATCGTAAATCTTCTCATAAAGGCTATTTGACATGCTTTATCCATCCGCCGACCATTGCGCCGATCTCGTTGAGGGAATTAGTCACAAAACGAAAATTCTCGTTAGAGAGCAGCGTAAGATCTTTTAAAAGACGCGTGAGCAGTCTTATTTTTTCAATAGATTTATTGGCTTGAAGCAGTAAATCTTTTTTGCGTGAAGAGTAGATGGCATCGCTGAGGATCAACACCAAATCAAGCAGACTCTCCTGTATGCGTTCACCTATGGTAAAACGGTGGTTTTTGGGGAGTTTCTCCAGCTTTTTGAGATACCAGAGTGTCAGTTCATAGCTTTTGACGATGACCGGATAGTTGTCGTTCATAGCCTACCCCTCCCCGGAACCCGTAACTTGTTGCGGGCCACCTGAGTTATGTATCTGCCCGCAACAAGTTACGGGTTCCAAAAAAATTTCCTCAAGCCTTTGGCTTGCTTTTAAAAATAAAAATGTAAAAATCCCAAAGGTAAAAAACACCAAACCTCTAAGGTAAAGTTCCCGATAGCCGAAAGCCGTAACCGTAGTCCCGGCCGTACGGGACGTTCCTGCTACGATACGCCGAGCGCAAGCCGCTAGGACCACTGTACCAGGAACCGCCGCGAAGGACTTTTTTCTTTTTCTCTCCAATACGGTTTGCACCGCCATTCCTTGGAGTTTGTTTGTAATTATCACTATACCAGTCCTCGCACCACTCCCATACATTCCCGTGCATATCGTACAGGCCCCACGGATTCGCCCGTTTGCCGCCTACCTGATGGGTAGTGCCGTTGGAGTTGCCACCATACCACCCATCACGGCCCAGATCGCTCTTGCTGTCTCCAAAACTGTATTTTGTCGTCGTTCCCGCTCTGGCCGCGTACTCCCACTCTGCCTCTGTGGGCAGCCTGTATCTTTGCCCCGTCTTTTGGCTCAGCCACTTTGCATAGGATTTGGCATTGCTCCATGAAACTCCAATTATCGGACAATGCTCTTGCAGGCACATTTTTTTATAGTAGTTATCACTTCCTGTATGGATATTATACTTGCTTCCTTTTTCCAGCCATTCAGGCTGCGGGCAGCCTCCTGCGCTTACACATTTTAGATACTCTCCTATAGTCACCTCATATTTCCCCATATAAAAGTCATTCTCTATAGTGACTCTATGCACCGGCTTCTCGTCGCTGTCCCCGCTGTCTGAGCCCATCATAAAACTTCCCGCCTTGATCCGCACCATCGCAGGCTCTATATAGCTGCCGTGGTCTTTTGCCGTACTTCTAAATGCGCTGCCTGAGTAAGACGGTGCCGGTGCGTGGTACTGCTTCTCCCTCTCCAGCACAACCGGTACAGCAAGATCTCCACTAAGAGTAATCTTTCCTTTTTTAGTAAGGTAGCCCTCTTTTGAAACCTTGACAGTATAAGTACCCCTTTTCAGTCTGATACCATCGTGATATTTTGGTTTAATATTTGTGATCTGCACTCTGGCATCACTAGGTGTCGGGATGACGGTAAGGGA
>MZGN01000076.1 GCA_002085085.1 Helicobacteraceae bacterium 4484_230 | reverse complement strand
GCACCGATCCATATGGAAACTATGCCCACAAGGACAACTTCGATAACATCATCAAGCACTCCTGCACCGATGATAAAGGTACCGATACGTGTTTTTATCATCTTGAACTCATCCAGGATCGGTACTATCACCGCCTCAGCCGTCGGCATACGTGTCATGCCGATAACAAGAGCGACTGCCCAGCCGTAACCGTACATCAACATAGCTGCTGCACCGAAGAAAAAAGGAATTGAAGTATTTAAAATGGTAAGCCATACAATGTCGGAACTTGATCTTTTCATTTCACCAGGCTCGATCTGCAGTCCGATATAAAAAAGCAGAAAAAGAACCCCCAGATCAGCAAGAAAAGAGAATGTGCTTTCAAATTCTGCCACTGAGTGGACAAAACCGGAAAAAGGTGTATAACTCAGCGCCATTCCGACAAACAGGGCAGCCAAGATAGTCGGTATTCTGAATTTTGACAAAAAAAAGCCTAAAAGATAAGTTATGCTAAATACCGCAGAGAGAGAAAGAAGCAGTTTGCCAAGTTCAAATTCATTCACAATAACGTCTCCTTTCAAAGGCATCCGTACTGTTTATTATAATTTTACCGTAAGAATCTGGGATACAAAATAAGTTTTCTGATGAACAGTTACTGTTTTCAGTTACAATTGCGGTAAAAAAATATCCGCATAGGGATAAGGTTTGATGATTTATAAATAAAAGCGGTACGGCTAAAAAATAAAATCTATTACACAATACAGGCTTATCCTTTTTACGGCACTCTTTTTTGCCATTTTCGACAACATTTCGTTTTTCAGCAATGTTACCGAAGTCTATCGGCCAAATATGCAGAATCTGCCTTTTTTGCTATCCATATTTGTCGTTCTGGTCAGCTTTATCGTTTTGCTTTATACACTATTTGGCTCAAGATACACGACTAAGCCTATTATCATAACCACACTTCTAATCACTTCTCTGACAAACTATTTTATGAACACCTATCATGTCATTATCGACGAGAGCATGCTTCGAAATGCATTTCAGATAGACATACATGAGTCATTCAGCAGCGGTGAAACGGTACTGAAACAGATCGGCACCGACGCTGCTATAAAGAATGATGGCAACGCAGGAAAGAAAAAAACTTGTCATTATGGTTGTAGGCGAAGCAGCAAGAGCTGACCGTTTCTCACTCAACGGGTATGCACGCGAAACCAATCCTCTGCTAAAGCAGGAAGATATAGTAAATTTTTCAAATACGTACTCATGCGGTACCTCCACTGTTGCATCCGTACCATGTATGTTCTCCGTTTACGACAGAAGTGATTACAGCCACTCAAAAGGAATTGAGACGGAAAATGTTCTGGATGTACTGAAACATACAAAACAAATAGACATCCTCTGGAGAGACAACAATTCCAACTCCAAAGGTGTTGCCAACCGTGTGCCTTACGAAGATTTTAAAAATCCCGACAACAATCCTATCCCCAAGGGCGATATAGAACCCAGGGATACGGGTATGCTTGCCGGACTGGATACATACCTGCAAAAACATAAAGACCAGGACATTCTGATCGTTTTACATCAAATGGGCAACCATGGGCCGGCATACTACAAACGATATCCCAAAGCTTTTGAAAAATTTACTCCTGTATGCGAAACCAACCAGCTCGAAGAGTGCAGCTGTGCTAAAAAAGCGGTGTTTTATTTACTTTATGCCACTTAAGCAGGCCATCCCATATCTCATCCGCATCTTCCGCATACCAAAAAAGTGATCTGTCTTCAAGATCTATTACCCCCTCGTCTTCAAGAAAATCTATATCTATCACCCTTTTCCAGTATTTCACACCGACAAGTATGATCGGCATAGGCTCTATCTTTCTTGTCTGTATCAGGGTAAGCACACTGAAAAGTTCATCGACCGTTCCAAACCCGCCCGGAAAAACCACAAGTGCTTTTGCACGCAGTAAAAAATGCAGCTTTCTGATGGCAAAATAGTGAAACTGGAAACATAGTTCCGGTGTAACATACGGATTTGGATACTGTTCATGCGGCAACGATATATTAAGCCCTATCGACTTGGCACCGGCATCAAAAGCCCCCCGGTTGGCCGCTTCCATAATTCCCGGACCACCGCCGGTCATCAGTGTCACACTTGTATCATCAGGCCCTTTTCCGGCAGAACCCACAAGCCTCCCAAATTTTCTGGCTATTTTATAGTATCTGCTTTTGTCCAAAACCCGCTCTGCCACTCTTGCATCTCTTCTCTTTTCAGCAGATCTGGGATCTGCCTCCAGTTCTTTTCTTGCAGCCTTCAGCTGACGCAGAGCCTCTTTCTTCTCTACTATACGGGTGCTTCCAAATACGGCAATCGTATGCTCTATACCGTTTTGTTGAAGAAGGAGATCGGCCTTGAGATAATCAAGCTGCAAACGGACACCAAGTGTCTCATGCCGCCTTAAAAACCCCCTGTCTTCCTCTGCAAGCCTATAGCCTGGATTTTTTACTATCCTCTCTATCCTCTCATAGGACTCGGGGTCTTCGTTCGGCGATTTTCGATGTTGCCACGGCAGAGGTTGGTCTCTGCATAGAGGATTTGCCGGTTGTGGAATCTTCCGTTTCATCTTAAATGCCGAGATCTATATCAGTCCAAGTTCCGCAAGAATTGGCTTGATTCCGCTGGAGACTTTAAGCAGCTGCTCCGTAAGCAGACCCATCGCCTTGTCTTCAACCGCCCACTCTTCTATAATCTTTACGCTTGAACTTTTCTCTTCACTGGACATCTTGTCTGAAAGATGTACCGCCTCTTTGATTTTTTCCAAATGTGTAGCGTTTGTTTGACTCATAATATATCCTTTATTACTGTTTTAGAGATACTCTTTATTATTTTACTCATCTTTTCCTGTCATATCCTGATAATTCATTCCCGCCAGATTATCATGTCGCTTATGCAACGCTTTTTCTATACTGCCGATGACTAAAAACATAGCTACCTGTTCCGGGTAATTCTTCGACAATCCATGTTTTACATCAAGTACTATAAATCCAAGTTTTTCATAAAACGCCACTGCCTCAACTTTCGCATCAACCACCACACCGACACATCCGGACATCTCCTTCTGTTTTAGCGAAAGCCTGAACATCGCTTCGAGCAGACGCCTTCCAATGCCGTGATTTTGAAATCTCCTATCAACCCCGATACGCGTGATCTTCAATACAGGCAGTGGATAGCAAGGGAGTTTTTTTCGTATGCCTTGGGGCAACCCGTCTCTCGCCAAACTACCGGAACTGACACTGACAAACCCAAGCAGTTCTCCCTTTTCAACTGCTACATAAGTCGTCCCTATATAGTGTTTAAACTGATTTTGCCCCGCATACTTTTGAAAAAAATAATCCAGCGCAATATCCCCGCACGAAAAAGAGCTTCTGTCATCTTCTTTTTTGAGGACTCGAATCTCAACTGCCATGCATCAGTTCTTTAAGTGCATCAGTAGGTTCTGGCGAGCGCTCCACCAGCTCTGAAACCTGCAGAAACGACGCATCACTCAAAACAATTTTTGTCGGCACTATGAACTCCCCGGGGATCTCCTGAAGTGCCTGGAGATAGTGTTCAAGCGCACTTTCTATCAGAAACCCTTTTTTTACACCATAGGTTGCACTGTAATGTTCCATGCTCTCCTTTGTCTCATCGGAGATATTGGCTGAAATCTGTACCATAAATATGTCCTTGTAGTATTTTCTACAATTTTATAGAAAAATATAAATTTTGTCAAATTTATAAAAATTTGCTATTATTTTTCTTCTGATTGGCACATTGTCGTGCCGAGCGATATCCAACTCTTTTAACCTAATTTTCACTTAGGTTTTTATAACGCTTATACATCTCTTTTGCATGAAATTCCGCAGTCTCTAAAAACTTTTGTGCCTCTTTTGCATTCATGCTTTCCACCATTTTAAATCGGGACTCATTATACATATACTCTTTTACAGGGATTTTTGGCCCCTTGTAGTCGAGTTTCATCGGATTTTTGCCCAGAAGCTCCAGTTCCGGGTTATACCTGAATGTCGGCCACAGACCGCATTCCACCGCTTTTTTCTGCTGCTCCATGCCGTATTTGAGATCATAACCGTGAGCGATACAGTGTGAATAGGCTATGATCAGCGACGGACCATTGTAACTTTCAGCTTCTATAAACGCTTTAAGAGTCTGAGAATCACTTGCACCCATAGCGACACGGGCCACATAGACATTGCCGTAAGCGACAGCCATCATCGCCAGGTCTTTTGGAAGCTGCTCTTTACCGCCGGACGCAAATTTGGCAACGGCCCCTGTCGGAGTGGCCTTGGACTGCTGGCCGCCCGTATTGGAATAGACCTGTGTATCGAGTACGAGTATATTGACATTTTTCCCGCTGGCCAGGACATGGTCGAGACCACCATATCCTATGTCATACGCCCAGCCGTCTCCACCTATGATCCAGACCGATTTTTTTACAAGATAATCGGCAAGTGTCTCAAGGTGGGCCGCATCATCACTTTGAATATTTTTCAACTCTTTCTTGAGCTTTTCAATACGCTCGCGCTGCTCAAAAATACCGGCTTCACTGCTCTGGTCTGCATCAAGTATAGCCTTTGACAGTTCGGCATCTATTTTGCCGGCAAGACCCTGCAGCAGCTCTCTAGCCTGTACTTCATGCTTGTCTATGGTCAGCCTGAAACCAAGGCCGAACTCGGCGTTGTCCTCGAAAAGAGAGTTCGACCATGCCGGCCCGCGCCCGTCAGAGTTCTTGCTCCATGGCGTTGTAGGAAGATTGCCTCCATAAATAGATGAACATCCTGTAGCGTTTGCTACGATCATGCGGTCACCGAAAAGCTGAGTGGCAAGCTTGATGTATGGTGTCTCGCCGCATCCGGGACAGGCACCGGAAAACTCAAAAAGAGTCTGCAGAAACTGGCTCTCTTTAACTTTGGAGCGATCGAGTCTGGAGCGGTCATATTCGCTTAACGACAGAAAATAATCCCAGTTTACTATCCCTTCCTCGAGCAGGGGGATCTTTGGCGTCATATTGATAGCTTTCAGCTCCGGTGCAGTCTTGTTTCTGCCCGGACAGACCTCGACACATAAAGAACATCCTGTGCAGTCCTCTATGGCTACCTGGATGGTAAAACGCTCATCATCCTCAAATGTTTTTCCTTTGGCTTTTATGCTTTTAAAAAACTCTGGCGCATCGGCAAGTTCATTTTCGGCCGTGACCTTGGAACGGATTACTGCATGCGGACAGACAAGTACACATTTATTGCACTGTATACAACTCTCGGGATCCCAGACCGGTACACTCTGGGCGATATTTCGTTTTTCATACTGTGTTGTCCCACTCGGCCATGTACCGTCTGCAGGAATCGCGCTGACAGGCAGCTCATCTCCTCTTCTCTCTATAAGACAGGCGGTAACACCGGCTACGAATTCACTCAATCTTCCTTTTACGGAGCGCTCAAGCTCCAACGTGCTCTCGGCCTTTGCAGGGATCGAAACCTCATAAAGATGACTTAGCGCATTATCAACAGCATCGAAATTCAACTTTACGATCTCCTCACTCCTTTTGCCATAGCTTTTTTGAATGGAATTCTTGATCTGTCTGATCGCTTCATCATGCGGCAGCACACCGGAAATCGCAAAAAAACAGGTCTGCATAACCGTATTTATACGGCGTCCCATTTGGCTCTCTCTGGCTACTTTGTATGCGCGGCATGCGCCTCCATACATGCTCTTTGTCGAAAGGGGAGTTCAAAAGAAATACCGCACCTTTTTTAGCGTGCTGCAGTATGTCGAACTTCTCCATAAAAACGCTCTGGTGACAGGCTACAAAATCGGCTTTGTCGATCAGGTAGGTCGAGTGGATGGGCTTGGGGCCGAAGCGAAGATGCGAGATGGTCATAGAGCCCGACTTTTTGGAGTCGTAAACAAAATAACCCTGCGCATAATTATCTGTCTCCGTTCCTATGATCTTGATGGAGTTCTTGTTGGCTCCGACGGTTCCGTCAGAACCGAGACCAAAGAAAATAGCCTGAAAAATCTCTTTGTCGGGCAGGGAAAAATCGGCATCGAACTCCAAAGAGGTGTGTGTTACATCATCATTGATGCCGATAGTGAAATGCTTTTTGGACTTCTCTTTTTTCAACTCGTCAAAAACCGCCTTTATCATCCCGGGCGTAAACTCTTTTGAGGAGAGGCCGTACCGGCCGCCTGTTATATGGGGCATATCAAATGGTGCACCGCCCTCCTCCATAGTTTCACTGATTGCACTGACGACATCGAGATAAAGCGGTTCACCTACCGACCCGGGCTCTTTCGTGCGATCGAGCACCGCAAGCGATTTAAGTGTTTTTGGCAGAAGGGCAATAAAATGTTTTATGGAAAAAGGGCGGTACAGCCTGACCTTGATAACGCCGACTTTCTCTCCCTGTGTATTCAGATACCTGACCGTCTCCTCTACGGCCTCCGCACCCGAACCCATGATAACAATAACACGCTCTGCATCCAGCTCACCCACATAGTCAAAAAGACTGTAGCTCCTTCCTGTAAGCGCAGCAAACCTATCCATGGTCTCCTGGACAAAAGCCGGGGTTTTGTCATAATAGCCGTTGACACTCTCACGTCCCTGAAAATAGACATCCGGGTTTTGAGACGTACCGCGGATAAATGGATTATCCGGCGTCAAGGCCCGCTCTCTATGCGATTTTAAAAGATCGTCATCGATCATCGCCTTCATAATATCTTCATCAATCAACTCGATTTTGTTCACCTCATGAGAAGTACGAAAACCATCAAAAAAGTGCAAAAACGGTATGCGTGATTTCATGGTCGCCGCCTGCGCGATAAGAGCAAAATCGTGCGCCTCCTGAACAGAATTTGACGAGAGCATAGCAAATCCGGTCTGACGGGCGGACATCACATCGGTATGATCTCCAAAAATAGAGAGAGCCTGGGCCGCGAGGGAACGTGCTGCTATATGAAAAACTGTCGGCGTAAGTTCACCGGCGATCTTGTTCATATTGGGAATCATAAGCAGCAGACCTTGTGAAGCCGTAAAGGTCGTGGTCAGCGCACCACTTTGAAGCGCACCGTGTACGGCTCCGCTTGCACCGCCTTCACTCTGCATCTCCATTATATCCGGCACTGTGCCAAATATATTTTTTTCTCCGTGCATCGCATATATATCACTCAGTTCACCCATAGGTGAAGCCGGTGTAATGGGGTAGATAGCAATAATCTCATTAAGCTTGTAGGCAACACGTGCTACCGCTTCGTTTCCGTCAATAGTTGCTGTGGCTTTTTTCATAATTATCCTGCCTTTCAACATCTGTAAATCAACTCTAAAATACTTTAGAGATATCTTTTAATAATATCATACACCAAAAATATTTATACATCATACAACTCTTACAAAGTATAGATAAAGAAGGGAAATATTGACTCATATCTTCAGCTCTATACAACTTTCTTATAGCTATAATGCCTGCAAAATGCCTATTGTATAGATGTTAAAAAGCTCTCAGGCAAAACGCTTGCCAACCAAAAGTATTTTAAAAATATCCTACTACAGTACGGTCGGCAGCTTGAGACAAATAAAAAATAAAGGAACAAAAATGAAAAAAAGGAGAGTAACATTATTGATACCCTTCCTGTTGGCCGGTACACTGTTGGCCTCCAATGACGGTTCGGGAACTTATTTTGGTATTGCGGGCGGCTGGAGCTGTTATAAGGCAAAATTTATAGATGAAGACTATTATATAGATGATGATGAAACTGCCGGAAAAACAAAAACGAAAAGTTTCGATGAAAACGACAAGGGCTTTAAATTTTATGGAGGTTATCAGTTTAACGAGATAATCGCCGTGGAAGCGTCATTTACGGATTACGGTACACTCTCTTCTGAAAATTACTCACAGGAACCACAGTCTTTCGCTGTCTATGCAAATGCAGGATACAACTTTCTCAACGGCCAACTGCGTCCTTTTGGACTGCTTGGGCTAGGCTATCTCAACTCGAATCAGTCACGTGATCTTCTAGATGAGGATTTTGTAACGGTACACGCAGGAGGGGGAGTAGAATATTATCCTGCTGTTCTAAAAGGATTAGGCTTCAGAGCGGCACTTGAAGGTGATTTCTATGTAAATAACGAATCAGCATACGATGACGATAACAACCACTACTCATCAGAAACATTTTTTCAAAGATATATGATGTTCTATATAGGTGTACAATATAAATTCTAGTACTGTTTTTCGAAAAGCTGCAGAATACTTCCTGCAGCAATTATCAACACCGAGATACTTTTTTGCCACAATTAAAAAACTTCTTTTTCCTGTGGCCGTCTTTACTGCGTTATCTGCTTCCGCACAATATACAAACTGTGATTTTAAAATAAAAACATATGAAAATCTATGCAAAAAAGCGGTAAAAAGCGGAATATCCGTCTCATTTGTCAATGAGTTTCTGCTGTCTCCAAAAGCCAAAAAACTGGATCTCAAAAGCCTTAGGCTCTTCCAGCCAAAAATGATCAAAACCCACCATGCCAATGAAAAGCGCGCAAACAACTCTCTTATTAAATTTATACCAGAGATTGTCTCACACCTTGAAGAGTTTGAAGAGGTTTATGATTTTGTAGAAGCAAAATACGGTGTCAACCGTGAGATAATTGCCGCAATCTTTGCCAAAGAGACAAGGCTTGGAAAAATAAAACCCAAACATGACGCTTTTATTGTTTTTAATACTCTTTTACTTAAAACAAAACCTGTCTCAAAGCGCAATAAACGGCTTATCCAAATGGCACAAAAAAATATGATATCAATCATGGGATTCTGTTTTGACAACGCCATAAAGCCTGCAAACTGCAGCTTTAAAAGCTCATACGCGGGAGCGGTCGGGATACCACAGTTTATGCCCCAGAACTTCCGTTTCATTGAGGGTTAAGTGCCGGATTTACAAAGATGATCGACTGGAAAAAAATACCGGATATGCAGAGAGTTGAAAACGAGTGGTATGACTTCGACTTTAAGAACGATAATGCCTCTTTCGCCTATGCAACAGGCAGAAAGGGCAAAAAAAGATATAACTGCTTCGCATGCAGCAAAAACGATCTTAAATACCTGAGCGGATATGTAAAAAAAGTTATGCGCTACAACAACTCTTCAAATTATGCCGTCGGTGTTATCAGACTGGCATATGAGGCACACCATATACTAATG
>MZGN01000075.1 GCA_002085085.1 Helicobacteraceae bacterium 4484_230 | reverse complement strand
GCGTATCATCACTCAATGTAACATATATATCTGGTTCACCATATGTTTTGAAATTCTTCCAAAGTTGTACGGATGTAATTTGTTTGTTATTTAACTTTGGAGCCAATTGCTTTCCTGATTCTGTTCTTGCATTTTTTAGAACATTTAGTAAGTATTTGTAATCTATAAGTTCCAGCAAATCGAATACATTGGATGTGAGAATATCTTCTTTGTTGTCGATTTTAGGAACTTTTCTATGGATCTCGGCACTAATCATTTATGCTCCTTGAATGGTATTGTGTGATTCTCTTGTATCAATATACTTTTGAATTTGATTTTTATTTCACTTCAATGGTGTTTTTATAAGTTTTTAGGAAAAAGCGTTTTATGCATGAGTAAAATTGTAACAAGTAAGTAACAATGAGCGTTTTTTTGAGTTTATATTTATCTAAATGTGATTCTGTTATATCTTAGTGGCTGCTCTGACTAGTTAACATTCCTGTAAATGTTTGGCTTCTTCTTTTAGTCGCTCAGCAATCCATACTTTTATAATAGATTGCCTTGTAACGCCAATTTTTTTGGCTTCAATGTCTAAAGCCTCTACAATCCATTCTGGAAAATCAACATTGACCTTTTTTGTCTCTGTTTTTAATTTTTTAATATTTTTTAATCTTACAGCATTTGAAAAATCCAGATACTCTGTTATATCTTCACCATTGTCAAACTTTTCATCGAATTCTTTAGCAGTTATCGTTTTGTTTTTTAGGATTTCACTCTGTTTCATCATAACTTTTCTCCTCATTTTTTCTACATCTTCTAACACTGATGATCCTGTAAACATCTTCTCTTAAAGTATAAATTGCCACATAGCATTTATCTTTGAATAGTGAAATAAGCGCATATCGAATTTCATCATCAACAATATTGGCTGGAATGATCAGTGCATTTTCATTTTGCCATAAGTTTTGAGCTTCGACAAAATCGATTCCGTGTTTTTCTTTATTGATTTTGCTTTTATTTTCATCGTATTCAAACTTCATCGAAAACCTTCGTTCTGTATAGAAAGTATACTTAAACTATACTTTACTTGTCAAGCTTGTAAAGTTTTATGGAAAGTTATCTCTTATTTTAATGCATAATAATCTTTCAGAACCGTTTTTGCCAAGCTAGTGCCTTATTTATTGTTCCAATTCCTCCAGCGTCACATCCACACTCTTCACCAGCGAGTCGATGTTATACCCGCCTTCCAGCAAAAATGCTACGGGTTTATCCCCCGCATAATCGAGGATTTTGCGTACGACGGTGCGGATGCCTTCGAATGTGATCTGCGCGGTAGAGATGAGTTCCTCTTTCATCAGATCATATCCCGCACTGACCAGTACGATGTCAAAGTCGAAATCTTTGGGTAGTTCGTCGTAATAGCCGATGAGCTCATGATCTTCCAGATAGTCATGGTAGGGGATGTTTTTGGTGTAGCCGAGTCCTGCGCCTTTGCCGGTTTCGTCTGCACTTCCGGTGAAGTAGGGGTAGTTGTTTTTTTCATGGGTACTGAAGTAAAAGACGGTCGGATCTTCATAGAAGATCTCCTGCGTGCCGTTTCCGTGGTGTACGTCAAAGTCGATGATGATTACTTTCGCGTAACCTGCCTCCTGCGCGTAGCGTGCCATCATAGCGACGTTGTTAAAGATGCAAAAGCCCTGTCCGGTGATGGTTTCGGCATGGTGTCCCGGCGGGCGGAGGTTGAGAAATGCCCGTTTGCCGCCGTTTTTGAAAAATTCGACGGCGTTTTTGGTGCTGGTGGCGGCTTTGAGGGCGACGTCGTAGCTGAGTTCGGAGACGATGGTATCGGCGGAGATGATCATACGCACGCCGTTTTCGTAGCCGTGCTCGATCCACTCGATGTACTCATCGTCATGCACCATTAAAAGTTCTTCTTTGTCACCCATGCGGCTGGGGATGGGGATGAAGTCGTACTTTTCTGTGACCAGTTCGTCGATCGCTTCGACGCGGCGGGGGGTTTCGATGTGTCCCGGGCCGGTGTCATGCAACATGAAAAAGGGGTCGTAGAGGTAGCCGATCTTTTCCATCATTTCTCTCCAAAGAGTTTTTCAGCCAGTGACGGGTACTTTTTGGCTTTGGTTTTTTCCACTTCCGCGACGCTTTGGGCGATTTTGGCGGCGGACTTGGCTTTGGCGATTTCAGTGGCTGCGACTGCCTTGGCGATTTGTGCGGCGGATTTTTCTTTGGCTTTTTGGACGGTCTCTTTGGAGACAGGTTTGTGGGCGTCGTTGAGCTCTGCTATTTGTACTTTTGCTACGGCTTTGGCGATTTTGGCTTTTGCTACGGCGTTGGCACTCTGGGCGAAGGCGGTTGCTTTGGCGATCTCTGCAACGGCTTCGGCTTTGACGACATCCACAGCAGAAGGTACCGGTTTTGATGCGGGTGTGGCGTGGATGGGTTTGACTGCCTGGATGATTTTGAGTGAGTCGAGGATCTTTTTGGCTGCGTCTGCCTTGACCGCTTCGACGGCTTTCATCGCTTTGGCGATTTCAGCTTTTGGCTCGGTGGGTTTGACGGGAGTGGGAGGGGTTGGCATCTGATAGGTGATGCTGTTTTTGGTGTGGGTGGTTGTGGGGTTGGGGGCTTGTGCTGTTTGGGTTTGTTTTGGCTTGAGTATTACTTCCTGTGGTGCGGTCGGTTTGGGCGTAGGGGTAGTTGCTGTGTGCGATGTAGCAATGTGCGGTTTGGGTTTGTTTGTCGTATGTTGGGCGGGTTTTGGAGCGGGTGTATGTGCGGCGGTAGTGACTTTTTTGGGTGCTTTATTCGGTGTCGCAGCGGATGTGTGCAGCGTACTCTCTTTTTGTGATACAGGGTGCGTGTTTTGGGATGTGGTACTTTTGGGATAGAGGACTTTGGGGGTATGGTCTTTCTGATACTGCTTGTAGAGTGGGTTGGTGCTCTCTTTTGGCTCCTCTTTGCATCCGGCAAAGAGTGTGGCAACGGCGATAAGTGCCCAGAGGGAGTAGCTGATTTTTGACATGAGAAGCTCCTGGATATTATTTGTTTTGATTATACTTAAATTTTATGGAAAAAGCTAGTCTCCTTTTTTACTGCGTGCCTGTTTGTAATCCTCGATGATCTTTTTATGGTCGAAAACCAGTTTTTCGAGCGGGATTTCATCGATGGGATAGATGTGTACCTTTTTGGCATCGTCTGCTGCTTTGGGTGTGCCGTGTGCGGTGCAGACATAGACACAGCTGATGGCATGAAAGCGAGGATCTCTTTTGGGATCGGAGTAGACCCCCAGAAGATAGCGTAGTGTCACATCGAGACTGATCTCCTCTTGCATCTCGCGTCTGCATGCCTCTTCGCATGATTCGCCTATGTCGACAAAACCGCCAGGCAGAGCGAGTCCGTGGGGCGGGTTTTTGCGCTCGATGAGGATGATGCCCTGAAAATCGTTGTTTGTGTCATAGAGTTCGACGATGCCGTCGGTAGCGACGTATGGGGTTTGGATTGCCATGATCGCTCCTTTTTTGGGATATAATATGATAGTACAAAGTGACTAAAGGAGTGGCTGGTGAAAGTGAGTGCGGGGATATTGCCCTACTGTAAAAAGGGTGGCGCGATGGAGGTCTATCTGGTGCATATGGGAGGTCCTTTCTAGCGGAATAGGGTCCGGGCCTGGAGTATTGCAAAGGGAGAGGTACAAGAGGGTGAAAACCTGCTGGAGGCGGCGAAACGGGAGTTTTTCGAAGAGACGGGGCAGGAGGTGGCGGGAGTGTTCATGCCGTTAGAGAGTGTGAAAAGCTCCGGGAAAGTGATCCATGTCTGGGCTGTAGAAGCCGAACCTTCAACAGAAATTGCTTCCAATACCTTTGAGATCGAATGGCCGCCAAAATCGGGGAAAAAAACGCGTTTTCCCGAAGTGGACAAAGCGGCATGGTTTGATCTATCACAGGCGCGGGAGGTGCTTGTCAAATCACAACTGCCGTTTCTGGAGCGGTTGGAGGAGGCGATACGTCATAAGAGGGATCATTAGACAGGTTTAAACCGCAAACACAAAGTGTCGAGTATCTTTTGTCTTGTGTCAAGTGTTTTGATAGTGGTGAGTTTTTTGATGAGTCGTTTTTTGGAGATGGTTCTGATTTGCTGACAAAGCAGAATGGAGGGGAGGGGTAGTTCTTCGGTGAGTAAAACTTCGTTGGGGTATATTTTGCGCCCTTCTTTACGGGAAGTGAGGGGAATAATCGTGATAATATCGAGAAGATTTTCATAGTCATTGGAGATAATCAGTACCGGTCTGGTGCCACGCTGTTCCCTTCCTATGGTTGGGTTGAGATCTGCCAGATAGAGGTCAAACTGATTCATTGACTGGTCTCGAAGTCGCTGGCTTTGAATGCTTCTTCGATCTCTTTCATATCCTGAAGATAGAGATCATCCTGCATCGCTTCGAGCATTGCCTGTTTGTAATGCTCTTTTTTCTGTTTTTCGACCAGCAGTTGCAGGGCATTGGAGACCAGCTCCGAAAATGATTGATACTGCTCGGTGATATGGTGTAGTTCGAGTGTTTTATAAAGGTCGTCGTCGATGGTGATAGTTTTTCTTAACATTGTATGCTCCTTTGTCATACTTTTATCATACTCTGATAAAACTGAAAAAATCTTTAAAGAGCGGAAATGCCTGGCAGGGGCTAAAAGACAATCTTCCCCTGTTCCTGCAATCCTGCAATGATCTCACGCGCTTTTGCATGTCCCTGAAAAGCGGCTTTTCGGCACCACTCAAGTGCTTTATCATGGTCTTGTTCGACTCCTTCTCCGCGGTCGTAGAGCATGCCGAGGTTGTACTGTGCTGCACTGAGTCCTCCCTCTGCAGCGCGTGAAAAGCAGACATAGGCGCGCTGGAAGTTTTGCGGTACGCCTTTGCCCTCTTTGTAAAGTACGCCGAGGTTGTTAAACGCCTCTTTATGTCCGCGCTTGGCGGCTTCTTCGTACCAAAATGCCGCTTCGGAGTAGTTTTGCGTGCATCCCGCACCCTGTTCAAACATGAGGGCAACTTCGTACATCGCCAGATCGACGCCTGCAACGGCGGAGCGCAGAAAGAGTTCGTGTGCTTTGTGGATATCCTGTGCAATGTACTGGCTGGAGTTGGCGTAGAGGAGGCCCATGTTGAAGAGGGCGTAGGGTTGTTCCTGTTCGATTGCCTTTTCGTACCATGCGATCGCTTTTTGTTCATCCTTTTGCACACCCTGTCCCGTCTGGTGCATGTATCCGAGTGAGGTTTGTGCGTCTGGGTTGCCTTCGTGGGCGAGTCGTTCATAGGCGACAAACGCCTCTTCGTAGTTTTTGTCGTTGTAGAGTTTATGTGCTTCCTGAAGCGTCATGGTTTAAAATCCTTAGTATATAAAATAATATTATATCATAGATCTGGCTTAAAATATCACCAGGAGCCGCCGCCCCCGCCTCCGCCGCCTCCGCCGGAGAAGCTGCCACCGCCGGACGGGCCGCCTGTATCGCTGGCGGAGAGGGTGCTGAGGCTGTGGAGATCACGGTGTATACCGTCAAGCTGGTCGATATCACCGTCATACCAGAGCGGAGTGACTGCAAAGGCTTTGTAAAAGTTCAGCCAGTGTTTTGTTACGCCGAATAAGATGGCATAGGGGAGGAGTTTGTCCAGAAAGAGAGGATCTTTGTCCAGTCTGCGGCGGATCTCGTCCTCTTTGACACGTTTGATAAACTCTTCCAGACCTTTCAGGTGAAGGTAGGCTCTTGCGCCTTTGGGTGTGTACTTTCCGATCTTTTTGTATGTGAGCAAAACAGAGATGAGTGCTATGACCAGAAGCGGCAGGGGTGTGAAGAGGATGATCTTCCAGTCGCTTTTCATCAAGGTTGGCAAAGCAGTGAACAGTGGCAGACCTGCAAATACG
>MZGN01000010.1 GCA_002085085.1 Helicobacteraceae bacterium 4484_230 | reverse complement strand
AAGAAAACCTATGACGGAAAAGTTCGTGTGGACAATGCCTATATATTCCTTTTGCAAAACACACTAAATGAAGACCACACTTATTATTTTGACGTTATCCCGCCGAAAGGGATGGAAGGCAAGATCAAAATCAGCAAACCGACCAAGCCTTTCGTAGCCAAACCAGGTGTTAAAAAGAAGAAGATAGTCGTTCTCTCAACGGATGAGCTTCTGGTCAAAGACTCACGCAAAGATACAGTCATTCCGATCACGATACGCGCTTATGCCATAGATGACAAAGAAAAGATTGTAGTTGACAGAAAATCAACCTTCACTTTCCCTCGCTATGATGCAATAGAGAAAGTAAAATAGCAAAATAGCATACCCCCTCCTTCGGCTTTTTAAGCCGGAGGGCAAAAGCCCCAAACCCTAAAAATTATTCTTGCAAAGATAATACTGATTTATAAATACTTAATGAAGGAATAAGTTGCTTTAAATTTATATAGAAGAGCAGAGGGCAGTGTCAGACCAGCACCGCCTCTTTTTCCCCCTCTTCAATCTCGCCTATAAGATAGCCGTCACTGTTTTTAAGAACCGTATCTACATCCTCGGGGCGTACAACAAATACCATACCGACACCCATGTTGAAAGCACGAAACATCTCTTCACGTGCCACATGAGTGCCTATCAGTTCAAAGATCGGCAGAGTGCGGATGCTTTCGGCATGAATCACCGCACGCAGGTTATCCGGCAGCACGCGGGGAAGGTTCTCGATCAGACCTCCTCCTGTAATATGAGCCATTGCCTGAATCTGTTCTTTGAGCTTTTTATAGGTCTTGACATAGATACGTGTAGGCGTCAGAAGTGTTTCGATAAGAGACCCGCCTTCAAACGGATCATCAAAGCTCATGCCCATCTTCTCAAAAAGAACTTTGCGTGCCAGTGAAAAACCGTTCGAATGAAGGCCTGAGCTGGGAAGTGCAATCAACTTGTCTCCACTGCGGACATTTCCCACCGTGTCAAGTTCGCTTTTTTCAGCCACACCGACCGCAAATCCCGCAAGGTCATAATCATCGCTGCTGTACATACCGGGCATCTCCGCCGTCTCTCCTCCGATAAGCGCACACTCTGCCTGGCGGCACCCCTCGGCTATTCCGCTGACGACCGCAGTGGCAACGTTCACATCCAGCCTGCCTGTAGCATAATAGTCAAGAAAAAACAGAGGGGTGCCGTTATTGCAGATAAGATCATTGACGCACATGGCAACCAGGTCTATCCCGACCGTATCGTTAACGCCCGACTCTATGGCGAGCTTGAGCTTGGTCCCCACTCCATCGGTAGCCGCAAGCATCACCGGCTCTCTGTAGCCGGCAGGCAGCTCAAAAGCTCCGGCAAAAGAGCCTATGCCGCCCAATACACCTTTGATAGCCGTCGATTTGACCAATGGTTTGATATTTTCCACAAAACTGTTGCCTGCATCGATATCGACACCGGCATCTTTATAACTAATCTGACTCATAGGGGACTCCGCACAATGTTATTACGCAAAGTATAGCAAAGAGGGAGTTACGAAGGGGTTAATCCTTTTTGGTATCGCCGTGACATGGTTCAAATATCTTTTTAAACAGCCATAGCGAAGGACAGAAGTCTGTAAATGCCCACACAACTATCATAATTATGACAAGCGCCTGAACCATCCCCATGGCAAAAAACAGCATAGTCACAGTCAGGACAAAAGCCATTAAAAAACGGTGAATTTTATCGGCACACATACTCTTCCTTTAAAGCTTTGTAAAAACACTATTTTAACTTTTTTATCATTACACCGGCATTATTCGGCAGATTAAAAATTAAATTGGCATAAAGGAATGCCCGAGTACACGCTTTTCAATGCGCTTTAATTATAAGATGATAAAATCGCTCCAAATTGAATGAGGAATAAATAACCCGATGAAAACATTTAGCTATCCAAAGAGATCCTGATAATCAGTGACAACGCCGAAGCATTTTTGAAAGAGACCGCACGGTATAACAATATTTCAACCAAAACTGTTGCAGCATCAAATGTTCTTGAAAATATCCGTGAAGAGGATGATAAAAGCGCCGACATCATACTGCTTGAAGGAGATGCCGATGCCGCGGTTATTGCTCATATCGGCAGAGTTCTCAGGGATGACGGGCTGATTGCAATGGAGCATCCAAACCTTGATGATGTGCAGGCAAATACTCTTCTGATGCAAATGCTGGGCAACTATTTCAAGATTATCATGCCATACAATGCGGGAGACGGCAAAACACTTCTGCTGGCCTCCAGAGCCTATCATCCGACAGCCGACATTATTCTGCAGCGCAGTGATCTGCTGGAGGGGCAGCAGTACTACAACTGCGATATACATATTGCCGCATTTGCCATGCCCAACTATATTCGCAAACAATATTTAGGCATCATACGCAACTAATGGCTTTTAAATTTGCAATTGCACTGACAGGCGGTATCGCAACAGGCAAAAGCACGGCAGTTTCACTGCTCAGGCTCAGCGGCCTGCGCGTTATCGATGCCGATGAAATCGCCCACAGGCTGCTTGACGAGAATAGCGGCTGGATAGCACAGACATTTGGTGATACTTATGTGGAAAAATCAAAAGTACTGAGAAACAGACTTGGAAAGCTTATTTTTTCCGATAATGCCGCCAAATCAAAGCTTGAAGCCTTCCTGCACCCAAAAATCCGAAAAGCGATAGAAGAAGAGAGTGAGCGTCAGGACAAATTCAAATTTCCCTACCTTGTAGATATTCCTCTTTTTTTTGAAAACGGTGCATATCCTATTAAAAACTCCGTTACGGTTTATGCCCCTAAAGAGATCCAGCTTCAGCGTTTTATAAAACGTGACGGTTTTGATGAGGCCGAAGCGCTCAGGAGAATAGAGTCACAGATGGATATCGAAGAGAAAAAACGGCGTTCGACATGGGTGATAGACAACAGCAAAGACCTCAGGCATCTGCAGACGGAGTGTGAAGACTTTGTTGAAAAGATAAAAGAGCAGTTCTAAAACTTCTTTTCAACCAATAACCAATATACTAACACTAACACACAAACATATCACAACCAGAAAAAGGCTTCACAATGATGATCGCCAAATATAGTGCCAGTGGCAATGATTTCGTTCTGTTTCACAGCTTTATCAAAAAAGAGCGCTCGGAAACGGCAAAACAGCTTTGCAGCCGCCAAAACGGTGTCGGTGCAGACGGATTGATCGTTCTGCTTCCGCATGATACCCTGGATTTTGAATGGCAGTTCTACAACTCTGACGGATCGACAGCCGAAATGTGCGGTAACGGCAGCCGTGCCTGTGCACACTATGCATATGTCAACGGACTGGCCCCTGCAGAGATGGTTTTTCTTACGCAGGCCGGCAGCATAAAAGCACATGTAGACGGCGATATGGTACAAAGCGATCTGACACCGCCCGTTATCATCGACAGGGATATTGAAACCGACTCCAAAAAATGGTGGCTGATCGATACCGGAGTACCGCACCTTGTCACCTTCGATGCCGATATCGATGCTTTTGATATAGACGAAGCAAGGGAGCTGCGCCATAAGTACAATGCAAATGTTAACATTGCACACATTAAAGATGATTCATCCATACGCGTGCGGACATATGAGCGCGGGGTGGAGGATGAGACACTGGCATGCGGCACGGGAATGGCCGCCGCCTTCTATCGCGCCAACCGCGAAGGCTTGGTTGGCGGGCATGCCAAAGTCTACCCAAAGAGCGGCGAAACACTCTATCTGGGGCTAAAAGAGAAGACGATCACTTTTAAAGGGGTGGTAAAAAATACATTCAACACGGTTGTAAAAGGGGTGCACTAAGCATAAGGGCTACAGCCCTGCCGCCTCCATGCTTTTGACCTGCGCATCTGCGATCAGCGGGTCTATCACCTCATCAAACAACCCTCCGGTCATTATCTCATTAAGACGATAGAGCGTAAGGTTGATACGGTGGTCGGAAATACGGTTCTGCGGATAATTGTATGTACGTATACGGCCGCTTCTATCACCCGTTCCCACCTGCTCGCTGCGGGCCGCACTGTCTTTTGCGCGGGCCTCCTGCATCTCCATATCATAAAGACGGGCCTTTAGCACTTTCATTGCTTTATCCCTGTTTTTATGCTGGGACTTCTGATCCTGGTTGGTTACGACTATGCCTGTCGGCAAGTGTGTTATACGCACAGCGGAGTCAGTCGTATTTACCGACTGCCCTCCACATCCCGAAGAGCGCATCACATCTATTTTAAGATCGTTGGGGTTGATCTGTATCTCTACGTCATCAACCTCGGGCATAATTGCCACTGTTATGGCAGAAGTATGAACGCGCCCCTGGGACTCTGTTGCCGGCACACGCTGAACCCTGTGTGTTCCACCCTCATATTTCAAGCGGCTATAGACCTTATCGCCTTTGATCAGAGCGATAATCTCCTTATAGCCGCCCGACTCTGAAGGACTGGAACTCATGATCTCTATCTTCCAGCCTTTAAGTTCGGCATAGCGGGTATAGGCAGTAAAGAGATCTCCGACAAAGATCGCCGCCTCATCTCCGCCTGTACCGGCCCGCATCTCGATAATAGTGTTTCGCTCATCATTGGGGTCACCCGGAATCAGCAGTTTTTTTATCTCATCTTCAATTACGGGCACTTGCGGCTCAAGCTCTCTAAGCTCCTCTTTTGCCAACTCTCCAAGTTCCGGATCGGAAAGCATGCTTTTATTGTCCTCTATCTCACTAAGAAGATTCTTATACTCAGTCGTCTTCTCAACGATTGGCAGGATGGAGGATTGCTCTTTGGACAGTTCTGTCATTCTTTTAATATCGGAAGAGATCTCCGGGGAGCTGAGCAGATCGCTTAGTTCATTATATCGGTCAATGAAAGGGGTGAGTTTGTCTACTAACATAAATCAATGCCTCCTTGACGGCAATATTGTAGATACGAATATCATCTTTCCGCTATAACCGGCATCTGTGTACCACTCTGGCATATCTATACAATTAGGGGAAAGTGTAGGTCGGGAATATTGCGCGGGATTGTCTCCCGCAGAAATTAAATATTATTTACAGCCTGTTGAAGACGGCTTACTTTGCGTGATGCGGTCTCTTTTTTCAAAAAACCTTTACTTACAAATTTGTGAATCTGCTTGTTTGCAACTTTAAGTGCCGCTGCTGCCTCTTCCTTGTTGCCCTCTTCAATCGACGCACGAACGGCTTTAACGATATTTTTCAAACGTGTACGATAGAAGCGATTGCGCTCCGTGCGCTTCTCTGTTTGGCGGATGCGCTTTAATGCAGACTTATGGTTTGCCATGGCATTAATCCTTCTCATAATTTTTTTAGGGTAGAATACTAGCTTAAAAATAATTAAATTTAAGTTAAATTTTAGAGACATACTTTACTTGGAGATAAAATGAAATTATTTGGAACAGACGGAGTACGCGGAAAAGCAGGATCATTCCTGCATGCAGAACTCGCGATGCGCGTCGCTATGGCTGCCGGCGTCTATTTTAAAAAAGAAGCGATTACCAAAAAGATACTTGTAGGCAAAGATACGCGCCGAAGCGGCTATATGATCGAGACTGCGATCGTCAGCGGATTGACTGCGGTGGGATACGATGTCATACAAATCGGTCCTATGCCGACACCGGCCATCGCATTTCTCACAGAGAATATGCGCTGTGATGCGGGAATAATGATCTCCGCCAGCCACAACCCTTTTGGTGACAACGGGATAAAGTTCTTCGATGCACATGGGGACAAGCTCTCAAAAGAGGCTGAAGCCAAGATCGAAGCTATCTTTCATAACCATGAGGGAATGATAGCAGAAGAGCATGCAACCGGCAAAGAGATTGGATCGGCAAAGCGTATCGATGACGTAATCGGACGCTATATTGTTCAGCTGAAGAACTCTTTTCCGACAGACCTTAACCTGCAGGGAGTCCGCATGGTTCTTGACACTGCCAACGGGGCAGGCTATGTCGTCGGCCCTACCGTATTTGAAGAACTCGGAGCCGAGGTGATCGTCCTGCATAATGAACCAAACGGTTCAAACATTAATGAGGACTGTGGTGCACTTCACCCCAAAGATGTCAGGAATGCCGTCAGAAAATACCGTGCCGACATCGGCTTTGCACTTGACGGTGATGCAGATCGCCTGGTTGTTGTCGATGAGCAGGGCGAGGTTGTTGACGGAGACCAGCTTCTTGGTGCGCTGGCTCTCTACCTGAAAGAGTCCGGCCAGCTTAAAGGCGACGGGATAGTGGCTACGGTCATGAGCAATCAGGGGCTTGAGGACGCTATGAAACAAAACGGCCTGAACCTGTACCGCTCCGATGTCGGCGACAAGTTTGTACTGGAAATAATGAAGAAAAAAGGAATAAATTTTGGAGGCGAACAGAGCGGTCATGTAATTATGAACGATGTTGCGAAAACCGGTGACGGCCTGGCAACTGCCCTGCAGATACTTGCCCTTGTTTTAAGGAGCGGAAAAAAAGCCAGCCAGGTCCTGCGTCCTTTCTCCCTGTACCCCCAAAAACTGGTCAATATCAACGTAAAAGAAAAAAAACATCTCGAAGATATAGACGGTCTGTCTGAAATGCTTATAAGTCTGGACAAAAAGCATATTCGCCACCTGATACGCTATTCCGGCACAGAAAATAAACTTCGCATCCTGCTTGAAGCCAAGAGCGCCACAGCCATGGACAAGGCGATGGAGGAGACTGTAGCGCTCCTCAAGAAAGAGCTTAATGGCTAAATTCGTCATGGCCATTGCCCTGGCCGCGATCGGTATATTTATCGTCGATCAAAATATCAAACAGCTCTCTCTGGACGGCTACCGTTATTATGGAAGCTGTATAGACCTGACTCTTGTCTACAATAAAGGAGTCGCTTTTTCCATGTTCTCTTTTTTGGCCGAATGGCTGAAATGGATACAGCTGGTGCTGATAAGCGGAGTGACGGTCTACATAGTCAAACTTCGAAATACCTGCTACAGCGTACCTGCAGGTATACTCATCGGGGCCGGACTTTCAAATGTCTACGACCGCTTTGTTCACGGCGGCGTAATCGATATGGTCTACTGGCACTGTGGATTTGATTTTGCAGTATTCAACTTTGCCGATGTAATGATTGATATAGCCGTTGTATGGATCCTGGCTTTAAATTTCTGGCCGGCAATATGCAGAAAAAAAGAGTTATAAAAAAATCCCGTCTGTAGTTTTTGAAGCTGCCCGGACGGCAGCTTCCAAATATAATTTAGATGATATCACACTGCCCTGTAATCTTGCATAGCGGACAGAAATTTACGATACCGGCAGTCAGCGGGATCACACCCAGGTAGAACCATGCATTTCCGCTATACACACCATAGCCGATAAGTGAAAGGCCCAACACAACGCGAAACGGGCGGCAGAATTTACGAATCTTTGGAACATTCATAACAATCCTTTAAAAAATTTTGGAAATTATAGCGCAACAGTAAAAAAGATAGCTAAAGACTTTGGCAAATATCTGATGCGACAATAATAAAAAATGGGATTGTGCCTGTTTTTTAAGGCAGATTAAGTCACGGTGTCTTATAATTGCGTCTCTTAAAAACAGAAAAGGTCCTTTAGCTCAGTTGGTAGAGCGCTACCTCGACAAGGTAGATGTCACAAGTTCAAGTCTTGTAAGGACCACCATCCACAGCTCTTCAAAATTTTATCTATTCTATTATCTGCTGGTCTTTTGCCAAAACAAACATATCACTAAACTCCATCTTAAAACCGCTACAGCGTTCACAAAGAGCCTCTCCACCTTTATAGGGATAATAGCAGCGGCACTCACGGCATACTGCCATGTCATAACGGATTAACTGCCTGGCACGTTTATGCGCAATCTCCACAAGGTCAAAACCGTCTTCGCTTACCATGGCGTCAGTCTTGCAGATATGATTACAAATACCGCAGCCTATGCATTTTGCCTGCGTAAACATTATACCCTGACCGTCTGTGGTTGACTCAAGCGCTTTTGTCGGGCAAAACTGTATGCAGTCGCCGCAGAGGCTGCATAGATCAAAGCTGACGGCTTTATTGAAAAAAACCGTACCGCTCTTTTCAGACTGTACTTTTTTGAGGTTCTCAAGATTCTCTTTTACAGTACTGCTTAAAAGCAGAAGCTTGAAAGGAGTATCTGCATCAGAATATTCTGTCTTCTCGAAACCGGCAGCAGATATATCCGCATCTGTTATAAGTGTCTCTTTTGCAGCGTCCAAAGCTTTTCTAAAAAATACCCGTCTCTCATTTTGCTCCGATTTTTCTTCATTCATACCAATATATTTTTCACTGCCTGCTCCTGCCAGAAAATTATTGGCAGCAGAGATTTTCTCACGGATCACCGACTCTACGGCACCGTTTTCATTAAGGGGACACTCGCCGCAATGAGCCATATCACATGTTGGAGTATCGAATGAACGCAGTGCCATAATAATATAATGATGCGCATCGAACACACCCAGACACGGAATACTCTTTTGGCATGATATCCCGCTCTCTTTCAGTCTGTTGAAGTTCATAGCATAGGCATTGGGGTTAAATCCCCTGATCATCAGTGCTTCTGTCGGACAGCTCCCCACACAGGCAGCACAATCAATACACTTTATGTCAGAAAGCATAAGTTTGTTGCGAACAATACTAAAAGCATTTTCCGGACAAAGGTCTATACAGAGCGTACAGTCATTAAAATGGTATGCATTGCGCAGGCACTTTAGAACATTGTAGGAAAAAAGGTCCGACCTCTGGACAAAACTGCCGGACATCATTCTCTTGACACTCCCGCCAGATACTCATAGTCAGAGACCAGAAATTCCGCGGTAAATTCACAAATATCGCGATAAAACGGGGTATCCGCCATAGAGCGCATCCCCAGCATATAGGGAACAGCCCATTTCAGCAGATGCTCCTGCATAAAATCAAACTGCGTTTGCAGTTCCTTGCGATAAATAAGCGCCTGCATAAAAGCAAACTCTATGGCAAGATGATCGGGCGCCAGAATATCCGTCTGATCCATATTTACATCGAAGCCGTGATTGAAATAAAATGCCATCACAGGATTCTGGAGCCCGGCAGGTATTTCACTCTTTGCATCGAGGACAAACGACTCTACCGGCTGTGTGTTGATAATGAACATAGATGTATAATCAATATTCAACACTTCGATCATCGCTTCCAAAGAACTCTCGTCAAGCCAAGCCAAAGTCTCCCCGCCTATTGCTTCAGCCAACTCACGGTTATTTTTCAAATCACTTAAAAAATTTTTATCCGGCATATCGCTCATAACACGCGACAAGAAGGCATATATACAGTGTCTATATTCACTATTCACTGCCGCCTCCTGCCATCAGGTGCCAATGTAAAAAATCTCAAAACAACTCACAAGCAGCCCTTGAAAAAGGATTTTTTGGGAGGCGGAGGGGATTTGAGCCCACGGACCGTTATCGTCTCGGTATCTGCATCATACTCACCTGTAACCGTGACCGCATTGCGGTTGACACTCATATCGAACCTGGAGCGGGGGAGTGCCGAAATATCAAGCTTATAAACCACTCCGTCATCATGGGAAAACAGAACCAATGGCGTATTGTGATCTACCCCAACCTCTGTTGCGAGATAGCACTCGTCGCTTCCGCACACATAATTTTCCATATGGCAATCTGTGAAGGCACCACTGTCTGCGCAAGCCTGCGTTGTCAAAAATCCACTTTTTTCAATGCTCTCGCCCTCTGCGAAGACAATGGCAGCAGCAGTTAAAAGCAGAAAGAACTTTTTCATCACTCCTCCTTTGCTTTCAGTGTCTGGAGATAGGCGACAATATCATTTATGGTTTTTTCATCCAGTTTGGAATAGTCAGTCATAGTCGATACGCGTCTGCCCCCCTCTTCGGTATACCACTTGTAGGCACTGTGGGCATTTCGGTTATGGCCAGGCACAACTACGGCACTGGGGTCTACCAGGGATTCTCTAATATATGCTTCGGTGGCGTATCCTCCAATATTGCTCAATGCAGGACCCATAAAATTCGGAGTATCCGACGACTCTATCTGGTGGCAACCCGCACAGCCGTTTATCGCAACTGCCACTTTTCCGACAGAAGGATTGCCGGGGGACCTTTCATCGAGTGCATTTATAAGCATGTCCCCTTCAGCACTGTCTTCAAGTTTTACAGATAGCCACCCGGACAGATTTTTCAAACCGCCCCTGCCCATTTTGGCACCGTCCCAGACAGCAAACGCTACCGGAATGGCTCCTGCATGCAGATTTACATAATCATCCGACATCGGGCAGCTGAGTGTTCCTGTCCAGGCTTTGTTCCTATAACTTAATCTGGCATATGATCTGTTTGAACCGTCTTTGATCTCCGTCATACTTCTGAAGCCTTCGCTGACAAAGGAGCGTTCATAATCGCTGCTGCCCAGTTTTTTGACTCTTTTATCGAACCTCAACAGACTTTTACCGAAAAGTTCTGTCTGGTTTCGGTTCATTTGCATATAAACATCTCCATGTCCGTTTGGCTCATAAAACGGACGGACCGCTTTTTGCAGATGGATAACCACAGGTCTACCCTCCGAACCCATGCCGATATACGGCAGCTTGTAGGGGTTTGAGTAGTCCATGGCAAACATGATGGCAAAACCGTCAGGATACGAAGTCAGACTGTCGCCACGCTGAACACTTACGGTATCATCGGGCCACCTGACCATAAAGGCAATATCTCTGCCGTTATAAATTGCGGCGGCACGTGCCCTTATGACGCTGTTTTCTGCATTTAGCCCGTTTGCCTTTTCATCGTTCATCTTTATCGTTGTCTGAGGGTAAAGCAAAATATCGGAAAACTTTGCCTTTTTCCATATTGCAGAATTATAAGAGACTCTCTTGATGTCAGAACCAACCCTGACTGCCGTAATTGCAGCTTCTGATGCCACCGATGCAGCAATCGTCAAACAGACTGCAAGCAGCGCAGTGATCACTCTTTTCATTTGCGGTGCCTTTTTATATCATCATCTCTGTCTTCGGTAAAATACAGCGTGTGGCTCTCTTTTGTATATTTGCCGGCAATATAGCGGGTATCTACGGGGGCGAGTGCATATCCGCCCTTATCTTTTGCCACCTTCCGGTAGTAATTGTTGTCGAGACGAAACATATCCTGGTGCTGATAAGCTATAAGCAGATCCATAAGCTCACTCTCGCCTGTCTCCTGCCGCTTTTTCATTTCCGATCTGAGAGTCCTGATCGCATGGTGGACATTTTCTCCAAACAGCTTTTCAAGCTCCCCGATCGGAAGCCGTGTCGAACCCTCTATGATCTTGCCGTTTGCATCGAATTTTGCGGGTGACTCGGTTGGAGGCACATAGTAGACATTGGGCTGCGTGCCATAGTCTGTACGCAGGCCCAGAGCCACCTTGTACTCATGTACAAGCTTATAGACCTGGGAATCCTTATCATCCAGGAAGCCGACAAAACGGGTCCGGCCGACACACTGCTGTGCACACGCCGGCGGAAGACCCTGTTCAATACGTGGAAAGCAGAGAATGCACTTCTCGGATTTACTGATCTTTGGATTAAAGTATATTTTTTTATAAGGACACCCTGCAATACAGTAACGATACCCCTGGCAGCGGTCAAGATCTACCAGCACGACACCGTCTTCTTCGCGCTTAAATATCGCATCACGCGGACACGCACTCAAACAGCCCGGATTTGTGCAGTGGTTGCAGATACGGGGCAGATAGAAGAAGTAGTTGTCCTGGGGGAAAACCCCCGCACCCTCATCTTCATCCCAGTTCGGCCCCCATGTCGGCTCCACATTCGGCTCAAAACTGCCGCCATGCAGAAGCGCATCATAGTTGTAGTCCCATGGAACACCGTAGTCTGTCTCCAGATTCGGTATGATGCCGGGCTGAAGATCTCCTGCTGTATCAAAACCTCCGCCAAGTTCCATCCAGTTTTTTGGATAGCCTGTACCGGGATAGGTCTCGACATTGTTCCAGTACATGTACTCACGGCCGTTGCGGTTTGTCCATTGTGTCTTACATGCTACGGTACACGTCTGGCACCCGATGCATTTATTCAGATCTATTACCATAGCCAACTGTCTTTTTGACATCTACAGCCCCCTACACGCTTGCTTTTTCATAGTTGACGGCACCATCATATGCATACTGGTTGCCGTCCCAAAGAGCCCCGAACTTCAAGTGTCCCCAGCCGTCTGCCATCTCAAGCAAATTTAACGATACGGGGACAACCTCATTGTGCCCTTTGTTGAATTTATACATATACGGCTCCCAGCCATGCTCCATTACCAGACCGTCTGCCGGTGACGACGAAGAGAGTTTAGCCATCGCATAGAACTCACCGAGGCTGTTAAAAACACGTATAGTATCGCCGTCTTTAATACCTTTCTTCTCTGCGACGACACGGTTGAGTGCTACTGCAGGCACGCCCCTCTGCAGGCGCAGAAGCGTACGCGAAGACTTATAGTTGGAGTGGATCGACCAGCGTGCGTGCGGCGTCATCAGTACATACGGATACTCCCTGTTGTTCGGACGGATGCCCTCCATGCCCGTATTGGTCGCCGCACCCATCCTGATATATATATCATGATCCACATAGAATGTCTGACGACCCGAGAGCGTATCGAGAGGTTCAAATCTGTACAAGTGGTACTCCATGGAAGAGTATGGCCTGTCAGAATAGAGCGGTGACGATTTTGCCGCCTTCTCATTTATCTGAAGAAATCCGCCGGCTTTGTACATTTTCTCCATTGTCCACGGCTCATACTGCTCACAATTCTCAAGAGCGGCCTCAACTGCCATTTTGTCTGTTCCAAGACGAGCCTCGCCGTTGGCTCTGGACTCCTTGTCTGTGTTGGTATACTCCTGGTGAAAAATAGTCAGATCATGGTAGCCCGGTTTTGCATAGCGCTTGTCATCTTTCACTTTTGCCTTGCCTATGTTTTCAGGACGGTTTGCGATCTCTTCGAGTTTTTTCGCCAAAAACGTGAACATCGACCACTCATCCATGGCCTCGCCGATATTTTTGATATTTGCAACCGGCTGGGCCAGGTTTGTAAAGCGGTGATAGCCCGGGGAGGTACGCAGGTCATATACTTCATAATGGGATTTTGCCGGCAACAGGACATCTGCAAACTGTGCCGCCTCGCTCATGCGATAGTCTACATATGCATAAAAATCCATACGGTTTAAAAATGCCCTGCGATACTCGCTTCCTTTGTTGCGCCTGAATGTCGAGTCTGCCACGATCAGTGCCGTTGTAGGCAGCCACCACGGCTTGGCAACGCTTCCGTGTTCAGACTCATTGTTGACTTCTCCATTCCTGCCGGCGACAAGAAGCTCTTCAACAACGGTAATGTACTCATCTTTGCTCATGCCGTTTTGTGCACGCCTGACATCTTCATCGCCAAAATAGCGCCTGAAAGTATCCATCCCGCTACCGCGCATAAATTCACTGACAAACCCGGAGCCGAAACGCGGGGCATATTTACCGTTAAAACCTGAAAGTGCCTCCAGGCCTGAGAGGGTAAATTCATTTTCGGTATTGAGTCCGCCGTATGGTCCCATGCGGCCTGTCAGACCGCATATTGATGCTATGTTCCATATGGTCATTATGCCGTTAAAATATTTATTTAGAGAAAAACCTGTCGTGATCTCAACCACCTTTGGAAGCGCAATATCTTTTGCCAACTGAACGACAGTATCCGGATGCACGCCGGTGATCTCTTTTGTCGCCTCGGGGGAAAAATCGGCAGCTGATTTTTTCAACATCTCAAATACGGTGGTGACGGTACGCTCGTTCCCATAGACGTCCACCATTTCGTATGTACCCTCGAGCGCGGGTCTGATACCATGCTCCCCAAGGCGAAGAGAGTGGACAGAGGAGCCCTTCGTGCCCGGCATAACGGCAGGCTCTTTTTTTGCCTCATTCCATGAGTAAAACTCCTCTTCGTACTTATGGCGCTCCTCTTCATTTTGTGCATGCTCAATGTCACAGCGGCGTATCAGCTTCCGTGTTTCAACATCTACAAGAAACGTAAGGTCGGTGTATATCTTCATAAACTCCGGTTTGAAGAGCTTTTGTTCAAGAATAACATTGATAACGCTCATTGCCAGAATATTGTCTGAACCGGCTTTGACCGGGATCCACAGATCTGCCGATTTGGCAGTCGCATTGAACTCTGGAGTGATAACGATGACCTTTGTACCGTTATATTTTCCCTCCCAGACAAAATGTGCATCCGGAATGCGCGAAACAGAAGGGTTTCCTCCCCACATAACAGCTGTATTTACGTTATACATAAAGTCCCATGTGCAGCCGACATTGCCCTCACCGTACGCTATCGCGGCACCGGAGAACATATCACCCAGATAGGATGAGGGGTAGATACGGTTTGCGCCAAGCTGGGTAGAAAATCTCAGTACCGAACCTCGACGGCTTTCCGAGAGAAGACCTGTGCCGGCATGCACCATCAGTTTTTCCGGACCGCGGTCAGGATCGGTCATAGTGTCAAAAATATTTTGGCAGATCTTCTCGGCTGCAGCATCCCATGAGATGCGCTTCCATTTTCCTCTACCCCGCTCACCGACACGAATCATCGGATAAAGAATACGGTCTTTTTGATACATCACCTGTGAATGCTGAACACCTTTATTGCAGCCACGTGGATTGAAATCCGGGATTTTGGCATTGACTGCAGGGTAGCGTGCAGACTGATTCTCCCTTGTAACAACACCATTGTGGGACCACACTTCCCATGCGCAGTTTCCCTGACAGTTCACACAGTGAAATGCAAAACCATGCTCCTCTTTTTTACCATAGGTAAACGCAAACTCATTGCGATACATCGCCTCCGTATAGCCGGCGTTCGGATAGCTGCTTTTTCCGTTTTCTATACTCATTACGGCAGTTTTTGCAAACAGATCACTCTGGGAAGCAACCAGTGCCGCAGTCATGCCCGAAAGCTTCAGAAAATTTCTGCGTTTACTATTCACGGCTTTTGTCATCTACAGACCCCTTGCCCTAACGTTTTATCGGCAGGTTCATATCATTACCCCACTCGTCCCAGCTTCCGGTATATACTTTTGCATTTTTATATCCGAGAAGCTTCAGCGCGGCAGCGACTTCCGTGCTTCGGCCGGCACCGACCTGGCAATACGCATAAATAGTCTTGTCGGGCAGAACATTAAAATGCGCAAATACTTTTTTCAACTCATCGGCCTTTTTGAAAGAGAGTCTGTTTTCGGCATCTGAAACCTGTTTCCACTCCAAAAACATAGAACCTGGAATATGGCCACCGCGTGCGACATTATCCATCTTCCGCTCACCTATAATCTCATCCATGCTGCGTGTATCTATAATCATATATTTTGAATTCTTGCCATTTTTAAGAATATCCTTCATTGCAATTTTTATCTCTTCTTTGCCGGCAATATACGAATAGTCTATGCTGTTTTTATCGATTTGATATTTTTTGGGCTGAACATGTTCTTCACCCTTGACAACCAGAAGACTCTTTTCTGCCTGATTTAAACGCCTCTTTATCTTTTTTTGTTTTGCTCTGCTTTCCCTGATAACAGCATTCAATTCCGCTTTTTCTGCATTGCTGAGAGAGATTTTACCCTGCCTGGCCTCCAGCAGTCTCTTTTTCGCTTCTCTGTTTCTCCTGCTCTCTGCTTTATATTTTGCATAAACAGTGTCATAAATTTTTTGTGCGGGATCGACTGCCATGACTGCAGCACGTCCGCCATTTAGAATTTTTATATTTTTATGCCCGTAGCTTTTAAAGAAGAAGTATACTCCGCTTGCGTTGGAGCCTTTATAGTCGTCATAGGCAATAACCATTGTATCGTTGTCAATACCCTTGCTGCCGATATAACTCCCGGCATCATCAATACAGCGAAAAAGCGGTACACAGCTCATTTTTCCCATTATATCCGCATAATGCAGGTGGTGGGCATACATCTCCACAGACCCTTTAATGTGCCCCATCCTGTATATGTCTTCGCTATCTCCGCTGACAAACTTTACTTTCGGATTGCCGATCAGCTTAACTGCCTCATTGGCAGAAATCAAAATGTTCTTGTCGGCATATTCGTCACTTGCCGGGGCAGAAACAAACATTAGTGCTACAATGATACACAATCCGCCTGACAATCTGCCCATTCACGCCCCTTATCTTCTGTTAAATGATAACTTTTTATTATACTATAAAATAAAGAAATACTATTTGGAATAATATTCTTTAATTATAGGCTGAGTGTTCTTGCCAAACAATAAATCGTGTTGTTATTGCTCTCTATGTGCACTCACTGTAACTATAGGACACCTCCATATCCTGCAGTTGCTCCCAGATATAAATTTATTATGAAAAGAGGAAATTATGGCTATTTCAAGAAGAGAAGTTTTAAAAATTTCAGGTGTTGCAACGGCTGCGGCAGCCATTGGCGGCTGCAGTGCTGTGGACTCTCCGGAACCAGCAGTAAAAAAAGAGGCAAAAAGACAAACCTCAGTACACCCAACCGGCTTCAAGGCGCCGATTGCGGATACAAAAAACCAGAGGGTTGTCGTTGTCGGCGGAGGATGGTCCGGCCTGTCCGTGGCAAAATACACAAAACGCTATGCTCCTGCGGCAGAAGTTATCCTTGTTGAGCAGAGGCACGAGTTTATATCATGCCCTATGAGTAATCTCTGGCTTGTAGACAGGGTGGAACTTGCTTATTTAACACATGATTATCTGCAGGCTGCCAGAGAGAACAGATATACATATTTCAATGCAACAGCCATAGGGGTAGACAAAAAGAACAAAATTCTGCATACAAGCAATGGAGATATCGAATATGACTATCTAGTCTTGGCGCCCGGAATAGATTATGACTACTCCTACTGGACTGAAGATGTCAAACTGGAAACCAAGCTCAGAACCGAATATCCGGCCGCCTTTATACCAGGGTCCGAACACCTTACCCTGAAAAACAAGATTCACAACTTCAAAGGCGGCAATTTCATCTTTACAGTACCCGGCGGCAACTACAGATGCCTTCCTGCACCTTATGAGAGAGCTTGCATAGTTGCCGATTTTTTTAAGAAAAAAGGGTTGAAGGCAAAAGTGATTCTGCTTGATGAAAACAATGACATAACCATCAAAGAACATGGCTTTCACACCGCCATGGATGAGCT
>MZGN01000009.1 GCA_002085085.1 Helicobacteraceae bacterium 4484_230 | reverse complement strand
GGTGTAAAAAGCTATGCGCAAAACAGGGCTTATGTTGTTGAAAACGTCGAGGAGCTTGAAGGTTTGCACTTGAAAGACAAAGTGGCCATTGTTGCTCAGACTACACGCAGGATCGAAGAGTATCTCAAGATTACCGATTACCTGATTCCACGCCATAAGGAAGTAAGAGTTTTCAATACGATCTGCAACGCGACTTTTGACAACCAGGATGCGATTAGAGAGCTCTCCAAAGAGGCGGATGTAATTATCGTCATCGGCGGTAAGAACTCTTCCAATACAAAACAGCTTCACAGTATTGCCAAATCCAACTGCTCAGACAGCTATCTGATAGAGTGTGCCGATGATATGGATGCCTCATGGTTTGATAAAAAAGAGCTTTGCGGGATCAGTGCAGGTGCTTCAACCCCTGATTGGATCATTCGTGAAGTAGTCGAGAGGATCGAACAGATAGTCTGATCCTTTTTGATCATCCCGCACACTATCTTCTGTAATTATTAATAAAGAAGTTTTCAGGTATAATCACGTGATTTTATTTTACGTATACACAAGGGAACAGGTATGGCTTTCGATAACGAACCATTAGAAGAAGAAAATTTCGCAGAGATGTTTGAGGCCTCTTTAAAAGAGCAGGAGTCCAACCGCATCACTGAAGGCGAAATTGTAGAGATGCAGTTAGAAGACAACAGGGCGCTGGTCGGTGTTGGAGAGAAGTTGGAGGGGATTCTCAATCTTGATGAGATCCGTGACGAAAATGGCGAGCTTATGTTCGGCAAAGGTGACAAGATCACTGTTATGGTAACGGGGCACTACAATGAGCGTCCTAAGATATCATATAAAAAAGTTCTTGAGCAGCAGAAGACTCTGGATTTCATCAAAGAGCATAAAGATGATTTTGAAGACGTTGTTGTCGAGGGTGTGATCACCAAGAAAAACCGTGGAGGCTTTATTGTCGAGGCCGACGGTGTCAGCTTCTTTCTGCCACGCTCTCTTGCTGCGTTCAAGGCTACCGATGAAGTAGTTGGACGCAAGATCAAAGCGCAGGTCATTAAACTGGATCCGGAAGAGAATTCGATCGTCCTTTCACGCCGCAAGCTTTTCAATGAAGAGCGCAAGCGTAAAAAAGAGATTATAGACTCGCTGATGGAAAACAACAAGATTGTAGAGGGTGTGATCAAGAAGATCACCAGCTATGGAATGTTTGTTGATGTAGGCGGCGTAGACGGTCTTGTTCACTATAACGAGATAAGTTACAAAGGGCCGGTAAACCCTTCAAAACTTTATAAAGAGGGTGATGTCGTTACGGTTAAGGCGATCTCTTACGATAAAGACAAGAGGCATCTTTCACTTTCTATTAAAGCAGTTCTTCCGGATCCGTGGCAGGAAGTTGAAGATGAACTCGAGGAAGGTGACACTATCGGTGTAACTGTAAGTAACATTGAAGCTTACGGTGTATTTGTAGATCTTGGAAACGATATTGAAGGTTTTCTGCATATTTCTGAAATTACCTGGGATAAAAATATCAAAAACCCTAAAGACTATCTGAGTGTTGGCGAAGAGATCGATGTGGAAGTTATCGAGATCAATCCGGAGACACATAAGCTGCGTGTTTCACTGAAGCGTCTTCTGCCAAAGCCTTTTGACGAGTTCGTCAAGAAATACCGCGAAGGTGATATTGTAACCGGTACAGTAACCTCACTGACCGACTTTGGTGCTTTTGTGAAAATAGACGGTGTTGAAGGCCTGCTTCATAATCAGGACGCAACATGGGATAAGGGTGTCAAATGTAAAGATATCCTCAAATCAGGTGATGAGGTCGAGGTGAAGATTGCCAAGATCCACCGTGAAGACCAGAAAATTTCACTGAACCGTAAAGTACTTCTTGAGAGCCCGATCGACAAGCTTGAGGCAGGACAGGAGATCGAAGCTGCGATCGCAGTTATAGATACCCATAGAGACCGTATCCGCCTTTCAGTTAAAAAGCTTTCACGTCTTGCCGACCAGAAGATCATCGATGATCTGAACCGCGATGACAGTTCAAATACACTTGGCGACCTGATCAAAGATAAACTTAAATAAGCTATTTTCTTGCATAGCGGCTCCGCTTTGGCGGAGCAACCCCCGCAATGACCAAATCTACACTCAAAGAGGATAAATATGGAAAAGTATAAAATCGTTGTTTGTGACCATATTCATGAAGAGGGCCTGAGGATGCTTCAGGATGATGATCAGGTCGATTATGTTTTTGCTGCAGATATTGACAAAACGGCACTGCTGGATGTTATTGCAGATGCGGACGTAACGATCACAAGAAGCTCTACCGATGTAGATGAGAAGTTTATTGCTGCAGCCAAAAATCTCAAAGCGATTGTCCGTGCCGGTGTAGGTGTGGACAATGTCGATATCGAAGGTTGTTCCAAAGAGGGGATTATTGTAATGAATGTCCCTACTGCCAATACTATTGCGGCTGTAGAGCTTACGATGACACATATGCTCTCATGCATGCGCATGTTCCCATATTCGCATGACCACTTGAAAAATCAGCGCATTTGGAAACGTGAACTATGGTATGGACATGAACTTAAAGGTAAAAAACTTGGAATCATAGGTTTTGGAAATATAGGAAGCCGCGTGGGCATCCGTTCAAAAGCATTCGAGATGGATGTTATTGCATACGATCCCTATATTAACGCATCGAAGGCTACAGACCTGGGTGTAAAATACACGGAAGATTTCAATGATATTCTCTCATGCGACATAATTACTATCCATACGCCTAAAAACCAGGAGACTATCGATATGATAGGCGCCGAAGAGATAGCAAAAATGAAAGACGGTGTTGTGCTTGTAAACTGTGCACGGGGCGGACTCTACAATGAAGAAGCGCTCTATGACGGTCTTAAGTCGGGCAAGATCCGTTTTGCCGGAATAGATGTGTTCAAAAAAGAGCCTGCAACCGATAATCCCCTGCTTGATCTGGACAATATCGTGGTTTCTCCGCACCTTGGTGCAAATACTTTTGAATCACAGTACAACATTGGTACACAGGCTGCACAGCAGGCCATAGAAGCGGCCAAAGGTATTGCTTATCCGCATGCTATGAATCTGCCTATAGACGAATCTAAAATCCCTGCTTTTGTAAAACCGTTTCTTGAGATGGGTCAAAAGCTCGGTTTTATGGCTACACAGATAAACAAGGCCCCGGTTGTTTCGATCCGTGTTAGCGGGCAGGGTGATATTGCCGAATATCTTGATTCCCTGGCCACTTTTACTACAGTAGGTGTTTTGGCGGATATGACAGACGAGACGATAAACTATGTCAATGCTGATTTTGTGGCAGAAAACCGTGGTATTAAAGTTGAAAGTGAAGCTGAACCTGGAAGCAGTGTCTATAAAAATCTGATCTCTGTCAAATTAACAACAGAAAAGAGTGTTATCAGGATTAGTGCAACAATATTTGATGATCAAAAGCAGCATATCGTCGATATAAACGGCTTTAGACTGGATATTGAACCAAAAGGCAATCTTGTACTCTTTAGAAATACTGATGTGCCGGGTGTTATTGGCCATGTTGGAACTATTCTTGCTGATGAGAATGTCAATATTGCAGACTTCCGCCTTGGCCGCAATGACTCTGGAGAAGCGCTTGCTGTAATTATTACGGACAGCGCAGTTAAAGAAGACACTTTGGGTAAATTAAGAGAACTGGACGCCTGTTTGGGCGTAGACTACGTACGCCTTTAACGGGAGTGCCATCTGGAGAAGAGTCCAAAAGGAACTCTTCTTTTAGGATGTGTTACTGCAATGTATAACTGTTTGCTTTTGTAGCACTGTGTATAACAGTACCTGCAAGCGACATAGAGGTGTATCTGCTTTTTGATACACTATTACTCATAGTGGCTATCGCTGTCCATTTTACCTGCTCATTATTTTGCATATTCCATTCACTTTTCCAGCCTGATAGTTTGGAAAGTTTGGAAATTGGAATTACATAAGTAGTGAGATTTTCTATCCATCCAGTGGTCATCCTGACAGAATAGCTTATATTTGTGTTATCCTGATTCTCGATAATATTATAGTATTGCAGCTTTGGACTTGTGGCAGACGGTGTATAATTTATATTTACATATTTATGCGGTTCGCTGTTGCCTATTACAACTCCGATATTTGCGATTTTCGTAGGATCAAAGGTCACATTACCAGGATCAGTCACTGCATCTCTGTAATCCATGATAGTTTTGCTTGTGGTATCCGAATCACCGTTTGAGGCAATAAAGAAATAGACATCGCCTGATATAGTCTGTCCGGTAATTGCACGCCATTTGTCATGTCCTTTGTCATCATAACTGCCAATAGGTATAAAATTGCCGTTTTTACTTCCAAACATAGCCGTCCCTCTGCTTTTCCCCCCGCCTTTGACTATAAAGTCATGAGGAATAAGTGCAGCAGCATTATTAAAATCAAAATCCAGGTCATATATATCTTTGCTTACATTCAGGTCATGTTCGATAAGCATTTTTAACAGATTTTGATTTGTATCCATTGTGTATGCAAGCACATCACTGATACCTTCTTCCATATCTGTTAGTGCATAATTGCCGTCTACAAATAGAAATGCAGCATTTGCAGTGCCTCCTACTATTTGTGCCATATTGCTTTGTCCTATACCTGTAACACTGCCCGAAACTGTATGGGTAACAGGTGCAGTTGTATTATCAACACATCCTACGACTGCTATAGGTGCTTCGGTTGCGGTTGACTGTGTAATATGGATATCTTTTGAACTCTGTGAATCTGAACAGTGCATGGCTACTCCATACTTTCCGCCAGGTGGGGTAAATGTAAAAATTTTGTCGGCGCTGCGGCCATTTACATTTATGGTATGCCATATGTTGTTGGACTGATAGGCTGCCCAGTCGGCACCGTTTAGATAAACCTGCACACTTCCTGGTGCCGGAGCGATTGAACTACTGCTTGAACTTGAGCTTGTGCTGCTGCTTGAACTTGAACTTGAGCTTGAGCTTGAGCTTGAGCTGCTGCTGGAACTCGATGTACTGCTACTTGAGCTTGAGGTAGAACTTGAACTGCTTGAAGCAGGATTGCTGCTGCCACCACCCCCACATCCAATCAGCACAAATGCAGAAGATACCAGTAAAACACTTAACAATTGAACTAGTCCAGACTTTTTCATTGTAATCTCCTTTTCTGGATTTTTTATAGTATAGCACAAAATAAAATAAAAATACTCTTACAAGGATTTGTAAGAGTTGGAGATATGTATCAGGAAAACGATAAATTTAAAGTATTGGCAGTAGTAGATACGGGTGCTCTTCAAACTGAAAGTGTTTTTCCAGATCCGAGTTGTCCATCAGGACCGGTATAAACACAAGCGATACTATCACAGCCGCGATAGTACCGAAAATCAGAGCAACACCAAGCCCGCCAAAGATAGGATCGGCCGCAAGGAGTGTGGATGCCAGAATGATGGCTGCCGCAGTCAGGAATATAGGTTTTGCCCGTGTAGCGGTAGCGATGGCTATAGCTCTCTGTTTTTCCATCCCTTTTGCAAGCATAAGTGATTTTGTAAAATCGATCAGCAGCAGTGAATTTCTCGAACTGATCCCCATCAGGGCAATGAATCCGATAAGTGAAGTTGCCGTCAGAAAAAATGTATGTACGGTAAACTGGTCCACTATCCAGTGGCCGACAATGACGCCGACAATGGAGAGAAAACTGCCCAGCAGTACAATCCCGCTAAGCACAAAGCTTTTGTAGTATATAACCAACAGAAGGAAGATCAATATAAGTGCAGCAATAAAAGCGGCACCCAGGTCGGCAAAGGTATCCATGGTCACTTTCATCTCCCCATCCCATACCAGATCATACACGGCACCTGTTTTTTTATCTGTCAGGCGGTAGTTGAACAGTTTGGTGCTCTCTATATCGTACTCATTTGAGAGCTGCTCTTTAATCTGCTCTCTGGCATCAAGCAGGGGGTATACCTGTGAGACCATATCTGTTTCTGCAATAATATTTACGAACTGGCGCAGGTTCTTTGTCATAATCATAGGGTTTGACGGGGCTTCCTGTATGGTGACCACCTCGGTAATCGGAACCATCATCCCTTTCTGATTCATCAGCTTAAGCGAAGAAAGCTTGTTTCTGAGCGCAGTTTTATCCATCTGATGGATCGATTTTGTCTGCTTGCTCAGTGTCACAAAAAGTGGTATCTGATCCGGTGAATTGGCACTGTTTTTTATCGCTACATCCATTCCCTCGAATGCAAGATAAAGAATCTGGTTTACCTGGGTAAGGGAGAGCCCGGATTTTATTATCTTCTCCTGATTCGGTATGAGCTGATATGTTTTATACGTCTCATCCTGCATTACATCAACATCTACAAGGCCGTCTGTCTCTTTAAGTATTTTTGCCAGTTTTACAGATAGTGAGCGAAGCCCTTCGGTGTCGTTGCTATAGAGCTCTATCACGACTGAAGCCAGAGTTGGAGGCCCCGCAGGCTGTTCGATCAGTTTTATGACCGTGCCTTCCTTAATGGCTTCGCACTCCTGTTTGATTGCCGGGCGGATGCGCTGTATCATCTCGAATGAAGCCTCAGAGCGGCCGTGCTTGTCTGTCAGGTTTACTACGATCTCGGCCTCATGTTCATTTCTTTTAAAAGCGGAACCTTTGACCAGTCCGGCATAGTCAAGAGGTGAGCCCATGCCCAGATAGATTTCCATATCTGTTATTTCAGACTCTTTTTTCAGATGTTCAACAATACACTGTGTGACTTTTTCTGTTTCATTGATAGAGCTGCCCACAGGCGTATCTACATAGACAGAGTAGGTATTTGCACTTTTTCCTGGCAGCATTCTTGCTAAAACAGTTTTGGTCGGAAGCATCATAATAGAAGCGCCAAACGCAATAAGCGTCAGCAGCAGTACCAGAAACTTCTTCTTTTTGTCTGCAAGTATAGCAGCGATAAATGATTCAAATTTTTTCATTGCTGTTCTCCGGATCTGTCATCTGTATGTTTCTTATCTTTCTGAAAATGGTGGTGATGGTGATGAAAATGCGGTTTCTTAAGCAGTTTTCTTGCCAAAAACGGTGTAAATATATACGCTATTACAAGAGAAGCAAAGAGCGCTACCGGTACGTTTGCAGGGATCGGTTTCATAAACTGCCCCATCATCTGTCCGACAAATGCCATCGGCACCATTGTCATAATGATCGCAATAGTGGCAATGTTGGTAGGCGCACCTATTTCGTCTGTCGCTTCGATCATGATATCATCCAGCTCTTTATCCACTGCATCGTGATCGTGCAGGTGACGGTGAATGTTTTCTATAACGATAATTGCCGCATCTACAAGCAGACCAAGGCTTAACAGAAAAGCGAAAAGCGTTATACGGTTGATCGTCTGTCCGGTCATATAGGCGATAAACAGTGTAATGGCAAGGATGGCCGGTACCGTAAAGGTAACAATCATCGACTCTTTCCAACCAAGCACGAAGATAAGCAGTACGGCAATGATGACGATGGAGATCATCAGGTGAAAAACAAGTTCATTTACCGCTTCATTCGCGCGTTCACCGTAGTTTCTGGTAATAATATAGCCGATTCCGGCTGCATCGAGGGAGTCTCTCATCTCCTCAAGTCTGTCCGTAACATCTTCCGCTATAAAGACGGCATTTGTACCTTTAAGTTTGGCGATAGTCAGCGTAAGCTGGTCTTCAGTGCTGATGAACTCTCCGTTTTCACCTCTGAATGTGATCTGCGCTTTGCTCTTGTTTTGGAAATCATACCCTTTTTCGACGGTGGCAACGTCCTTGAGATAGATAGCAGAGCCCATATACTGGGCAACAATGACATTTTTTACATCATTGATGTTCTCTATGGCATTTTTTATGCCGAAAACGACCAGCTGGCCGTCTTTCGTTCTTCCTTTTACATTTGGAACATTGACAGCAAGTGATTCGATCGCTTTTGCTATCTGGCCGAGAGAGAGGTGGTATCCCGTAAGCTTGTTAAGATCCACCATGATGTTGTACTGCTCTTTTTTTGCACCGGCTATTTCGGTTTTTGCAACATTTTCGATTCTGTTCAGTTCATACTGGATATCTCTTACTTTTTTAAAGAGATCTGTCTGGCTGAGTGCATTTTTGTCTTTGGTATAAAATGCGACCGAGATGATCGGCACGTCGATGTCGATATCGAACGGTTTTACCAGAGGCTGCATGGCGGTTTTTGGAAGCAGGTCCATATTTTGCATAACTTTGTCGTAAAGCTTCAGATTGGAGTCTTCTCTGTCTTCTCCGATATAGTACTGAACATTGACGATCCCGACATTTTCACTGGCTATGCCATATATGTGTTCGACTCCCTTAATCTCGCGGATACGTCTCTCCAAAGGCTTGATGATGACATTCTCTATCTCCCTTGGTGTCGCACCGGGCATCGCTACGACGATTGCACCACCGCTCACTTCCATCTGCGGGTCCTCTTCACGCGGTGTTATAACCAGTGAGATATACCCTAGCAGCAGCAAAAAGATGCCAAGCAGCATTGTCAGTGGATTATGAAGGAAAGCACCGGCAAGTTTCCCTGCCGAATCTTTTGGTATGTAGGCTTTTTTCTGGCTCATGATATCGCCCTATTTTACTGTGACAGTGGCGTACATGCCCGGATAAATGGTTGTTTTGTTGCGCTTGAACGAGATCTTTACCCTGAAAGTATGTGTCATAGGGTTAGAGCTTGGTATTATTGCAGCAACCGTGCCTTCTGTCCTCAGTCCTGCCGATGGAACTTCCACTGTCACCTTTTTGCCGTAAGGAACTTTTTTCAGATCATTTTCGGCAACATCTACCGATATCTTCAGGTCGCTCAGGTCAGAGAGAACAAATGCAGGCATACCTGGCATCGCCATCTCTCCTACATTGACATTCTTGGCAACGATTACACCGTCGTTTGGTGCTTTGATGCGGAGGTATTTGTACTGGTTCATTACCTCGTTAAGCTGTGCATTTGCCTGCTCCACCTGCTTTTTGCTGATAGCGACCATATCTTTCATGTTTTGTGCAGCCAGCTCAAGGCTTTCGACTTCATATTTGGATACCATGCTTTTGTCATACAGCCGTTTATGGCGGGCAAGGTTGAGCAGAACGTTGTTAAGCTGGTTCTGGTTCATCTGCAGGGCAAGTTCAGCCTGTGATATACCGAGCTCTACTCTCGCTTTTGCAGAGTCGATCTCTTTTGAATCGATAGTATAGAGCAGCTTGCCTTTTTTGACACGCTCTCCTTCGCTGGCGCCTACCTGGGTCACAAAGCCCATATAGCGGCTGGTGATCATTTTCTGGTTGTCAGAGATGATACTTCCGGAAAGTGTAAGCCCTTCCGCATAGAGTGCGGCTCCTGAAACAAGGATTGACAGTACTATTTTTTTAATATTCATTTTCTACTCCATTGGCTAATTTTTCAAGTGCGAATACACGCTCTGTACGCTTATTTTTGACCTCAAGGAGCGCAAGGATCTTCTGGATCTGCTCCGACTGTTTTATGATGACATCGCTCATAGATGCAAGTTGCTCTCTGTAGCGCTCTTCATAGCTGTTGTAGATCTCGTTGGCCAGGTCAAGCTCTTTCTGCAGGGATGCTATTTCATAATCCAGCGAGCTGATCTCTGTGCGTGTTTTATTGATCTGCAGCGCAATTCCTTTTTCAGCCAGCTCTACCTGCGTGCGGGTTTTCATCTCTTCTATCTTGGCTCTCTGTATCCTGTTTGAGTCGGCTCCTCCGTTGAAAAGGTTCCATTTAAGCTGAAGCCCTACGGTGTATGAACCGTTGTCCATATCGTAATCACCTATGGATTCCGCAGCGGTCTGGACATTTGCCTGAAGTCCAATAATGGGAAGGTATCCGGATTTTTCCGCTTTGTGCATATTTTTGCGGATCTCAAGGCCGCTTTTGGCTCTTTTGATATCTATATTACGGGCGATGATCTCTTCATTGCTTATCGCAGGCATTTCTATTTCTTTGTCAGTTGTGATTATGGACTCGACTTTCTGGTTGAGCAGAAAGCTGAGGAAATGATACATAAGATCTTCATTGGCTCTCATCTGGTGAAGAGCGCGGTCGACATTCGATTTTTTTGCCTGCACTTCAAGAAGATCGGTCTTTTTTGCATATCCCTCTTTGATCATATTTTTTGTCATATTTTCAAGAGTTTCGATGTTTTCCGATATCTTTCGCAGGTGCATCCGTGCTTCTCTAAGCAGTGCCATATCGCAATAAGCCTTGCGTGTCTCATATATTTTGGTGCTGAGCAGTTTGGATTTGTCAAGCTTTTTCAGTTTCTCCATAGCGCGTGCAGCATCAGTATATGCAACTATTTTTCCGCCTACATAGATCGGCAGCGTATACTGCAGTTTGCTCTGGTTGAAATTTCTGCTTCCCGGATGGTTCAGGTTGTCAGGCGGCTTGTTGTACATGTTGTAACAGGCTGTCATATCACCACCCTGGCATGCTCCGGCATAGTTCATAAACTCTTCGGCACCAAAGTCACCAAATGTGGCTTCGCGTCCGGTGAGTTTAAAACCAAATACGTTGCCGGCATCGTTCGAGCGGGCAAAGTTCTGGATGAAATCCAGTGATCCCCAGTTATTTGAAGAGGCCTCTTCCGCTGTAGCGTGGGCTCCTTCTATGTCATACTGGGCCGCTTTTACTTCGAGGTTTTGGCTGCGAACTATCTCCAGAGCATGCTCGAGCGTCAGATTGTTAAGTGCTTCCGATGCATTGAGCAGTACTATGGTAGAAAGTAAAACAGGTATTATTTTCATTAAGAATCCTTGATTTACTAGGTACATAAAAATAGGTTGTGATTATATCTAAACATGAATTTATCAATTATTAAATTTGTTGTACTATCCGTTTTTATTATAGGCAGGTGAGTATTTCAGGTCTGTATGGAGTAGCTTTTAAAATGTTTCAAACAAAGGTTTGGCTATTATAACACCCAAAGTATAAACACAGGAGCGGTTTTGAGTTTTAAAGAGAATATGGAGATGGTTAGAGACGAGCTCAACAGTGAGGAGAAATTCTTTGAGCAGGCTGTCAAGACAGAGCGGCTGCTTAAAAAATACCAAAAACCCCTGATAGCGGCTGCAGTCGCTTTTTTGCTGATCATAGTCGGGTATGTCTCATATAACGCGTATATGGAGAACAGGATAGAAAATGCAAATGAGGCCTATAATGTGCTGATCAACGATCCTGAAAACAGAGATGCTGCCAATGAACTCAATTCTCTGAATCCGGAGCTTTATGATGCATGGCTGCTTTCTGTAGCTATAAAAGGGCATGATATCGAGGCTCTTGAAAAGCTTACCGGTTCAAAAGCGCCTGTTGTCTCGGATATAGCTTCATACCAGGTAGCAGTTTTGAAAAAAGATGCATCGGCTCTGGGCGGATACAGCTATACCCAGGATGCTATCTATAGGGATATGGCTATTATAGAAGAGTCTGTTTTGTTGATGGAGTCAAACCAGGTGGAGCAGGCGCATCAGAAACTTTCCACAATCGCACAGGATTCGCCGGTCTACAAGATTGCACAGCTGCTTAAGCATTACGGAGTCAAATAGTTGAGACTGTTCGCGCTTTTTATTTCTGTTGTTGCGATCTGGGTTTTTTCAGGCTGCAGTACAAAAGAGTATTATGAGCCTGAAACGGTTAAGGCTGAGTGGCCCGTTGGAAAATACCTGAGTGCCCCCATCGTAGACAGTACGGCTGACGGTGCGGTGCTTGAAGGCGGAAGGATCATTACCAAAAACGGTGTTGAGGATTTTACTCTGCCTGAAGGCTACCAGTATGTCGGAACAAGTGACAACTGGATAGTAGCCTCAAAGATTAACGGGGATCTGTTGTTGACCTCCGTCTCCGATGCAAACAGAAGTGAAGTATTTCATCTAAAAAAGACGATAGCAGCCGCTTCGGTGCAGGATGATATAGTTGCCGTACTTTTTGCCAGTGACGATATGGCACTATACTCTTTGAGCACAAAAGAGCTTCTGTTGAAAGAGCAGGGCAATCCTCCGACAGCTGTTGACAGCCGAATCGTCAACCCCTATTTTTTAGGCAACCTTGTGCTTTTTCTGACGCTTGACGGTAAGATAGTCATTGTAAACTCAGACACCAAAGAGCTTTTGCGATCCATGATAGTAAGCTCTGAAGACCATTTTAACAACATTATCTATTTTAATGTGATTGACAACAATATGGTTGCGGGTACCGGAAACCGCCTTTTTGCCCTAAGCGGCAAAGAGCGAAGGGAACCGTATGAGCTGCGCGATGTCATTTACAACAAAGAGGGTATTTGGATCAGCACGAAGCAGGGCGAGGTGATTGCCCTTACTCCATCATTGCAGTTGAAGACAAAAACCAAATTCAGATTTGCACATTTTTTGGGAATGATCGTAGCCAAAGATAATATCTACCTGCTTGAAAAAGAGGGTTTTCTTATCGTCTTGAAAAAAGATATGCAGAGTTTTGATGTTTATGAAGTTGATTTTGAAGATGGCTATGTCTTTGTGACCGACAAAGGGTTTTACGTAAATGACGAGTTGATAGACATCAGCAATGTCCAATGAGCTAGAGGCGTTTATAGAGTATATCAGCGTAACAAAAGCGTTAAGCGGAAGGACGGTGGAGGCATACAGGCGGGACCTGAGCTCCATTGAGGCCATCAGCAAAAAAGCACTTATATCGCTTGATGGAGCATCGGCGCTTTCAGCCCTTCGGGAGTATGATAACAAACGCACACTTAACAGGAAACTTTCCGCACTGAATGCTTTTTTTTCCTTTTGCCACCAGAGCCGATTTGTATCGGAGTTCTCCAAATTTACACTTGCCAAAATCCCGAAATCCCTGCCTAAGTTTTTGGAGTTTTCCGAGATAGGGCAGGCTATGGGAATGATAAAGCGTGACAAGTGGACAGGAGAGCGCGACGCGGCGCTGATACTCTTTTTGTATGCAACCGGTCTGCGCATAAGCGAATGCCTGGATGTGCGCCGCAGTGATATTGAGGGAAGCTGGCTGCATGTGCGTCACGGCAAAGGTGAGAAGGAACGGCTTGTTCCTGTGGCAAAATCCGCTCTTGATGCTGTAAAAAAATATCTTGACGCTTCTCCTTTTGAAAAGGATAATATCTGGCTGAACTATCAAGGCAAACCGCTTAGCCGTATTTCGGCCTACAAGATAACCCAAAAATACCTTGGTGTCTCTCCGCATGTGCTGCGCCATTCATATGCGACAGCCCTGATCATAGGAGGTGCCGACCTGCGCGTGGTACAGGAACTCCTTGGGCACTCTTCCCTGCTGACTACCCAGATCTATACCCATATACAGAAGCAGAACCTTAAAGAGACGGTTCTGCAGTGCCATCCGATGAGCAGGGAGTGAGAGCGGAAAAACTCTTTACTTTTTTGATATAGTTACTTCTATATCCCACTCTGTAGATATTCCTGCAGCGGAGTCTTTGTGGTTATAGCTGTATGTAATGGGCAGTTCTCCACATCCCAACAGCTCTTTTTTTGGGAAAAAGCCCGTATCGCCCCATGTTGTGACCTCTGCACTTTTGTTGGCGAGAAATGTTACTCCGTCTGAGGTAACATATGTTTTACCGTACTGTGTATCTTCGTCTTTTGTTGACGTATATGCATAGTAGCATATTCTGCCGTCTTCTTCTTTAATCTTGCGTACATCCCATTCGGCTGTTCCGCTCAGGGTATATTTTGACGGCTTGCGGAATATTATACCTCCTGCGTCGTCTTTAAACGGAGAAAATCTTTTCTTTACAATGTACGGGATCTCAAAAGTGGCAGTCCAGTCGTTACCGAAGTCAAAAGAGCCTCCGGATTCTGTAGAGTACTGATGGCTGCCGCTGCCTCCGAGTGAAGAGCTTGCAAGTGAAGTCGTTTTTGCCGTATGGCTTATATAGTATTCGTTCTTTTCGCAGCCTGGGCATGTGGCAACCACCGATATGACCATTCCGTCATGCGGATCACCTGTAGTCACTGCACCAAACAGAGGTTTTTTCACGCCGTATATTACAGTCGGCTCATCAACCGTAACTGCACTGTTGCCACTTGAGAGGTTTACATCGTCTTTCGTGACGGGATAGTTGCCTCTGCTGTACAGGTACAGCTGGTAATTGCCGGCATATGGCTCTACAATATGCATTTTCCCGTCTTTTACAACCATGGCCTCTGTCAGGATGGGAAGTGTACTGTTGGCTTCATTGGGGACCAGGTACACAACGGCATCAGCCGGCACTTCATCATCAAAACCTGCTGTGCCCCTTGGGTACTGCCCGGCGTTTTTCGTAGCTTTTTTATACGCAATCTCGGCACCTGTGAGTACATATCCGGTAATTTTGCTTCCGGGGCTGATCGATTTTTTGGCAGCATTCCATGCTACTTTCAGGCCTTCCTGGTATGTTTTTCTTATCTCCGAAGTGATCAGTGCTTTGTATTCACTGTTCCATTCGTCCATATCCAGATACCTTGAACATGAAAACGGAACATCATTCACAAGTCTGAAGATATGGTGCGGTCCCATTTCGTCCGAGTATATCATCCACTCAAGAATATCATACATTTTCTGCTTCAGTGTTGTAGGATCTTCGTAAAAACAGAGATCCTCCCCCTCTTCATCACTGAAGCGCTTGCCAAAGCTGCGTTCAAGCTCATGGTTGAAACAGCAGACAAGCTCGCATTCGCTTACTGATGTATCTGTCATGTTGTCTATGGAAAAACCTATGTAAGAGAGCAGAAAATCTTTGTATCTTTCTGCTGCATCGTAGAGTCTTTTGCGAAAAGGAACTACTTTGTTCAATACTGCTTCACTAAGGTTATGCCAGAATCCCCGCGCAACCGTCTTGGGTGTATTTCCGTTTTCCAGTTCATACAGGGTATTGGCCTCTTTTTGTACTTTGACGAACTCTTCGGCCATCTTTGCCATTCCGGCAGAGATCCATTTTCTGTCATCTTCGCTGTAGTCTGTTTTATCCGGGTCGTATTGGTTTGTGGAATTGCTTTCATAGCCTTTATCCATCATGAGCATACCCGTATTGAAATCTCTTATCGCATCGAGAAGCAGTACGATCTGCCTGTTGATGATGTTTTGTTTTTCATCATCATTGTCAGGTGCATCAGGCCAGAAGATACCATAAGTACTGAATCCTGTCAGGTCGGCACTGAATGTTTGCCGGAACGGGTTGTGGACGGCACTGTCGAGTGTTTGCCACTCTCCGGCACTCTCCCGCCCCATTTTGAGTTCGTATGACTGTGCACCTGCCGGGACGTCATCGTTTGTATAAGAGAGTGTCAGAGTGACCGGTTTGTTAAAATGCACTCCTTCCGGCGACAGTGTGTATGCATTTCCAACTGTATGTTCCGGTTCATTTTGGTTTTTTGTGACCGAGAAGACTGTCGATGGATCTGCAGTTCCCTCCGGGATCAGAAGAGAAGCATTTTTATCCGTTGAAGTAATGATGTTGTTTTGTGTGCCGGCACTGTTTGAGCTGCCTGTACTGCTTGAAGATGACTGGATTGATGAGCTGTTTGAACTGCTGGAGGATGACTGGTTTGATGAACTGGAAGAACTACTGCCCGCAGAACCGCTTCCGCCACCGCCACCACAACCTGCCAATCCTGTCATTAAAACAATCAGAAGCGCCGCAGTCGGTAAACTTATATGTAGATATCTATCTTTCATAACGTATCCTTTCCTTTTTATTACCAGTTTGTCAAACCGTAATAATCTATATAACTCTCAGACCCCGCTATAAATAAATTATAGAGCTGTATATGTTAAAGTTTTATTAGTCATAAGTATAGATTATTATAATGTTTTTCGTACAATATACTTCTCCAACTCAACGAGGAAGAGCACGGAAGAGGCAACCAATATAATGCGCAGCCATATAAAAATCCCTATTGCCGTTGTGCCGAACAGAGACTGCATCGGTGATAAATAAGTAAAACCGAATTGGAGAGTGATCAGGACGATTATAGAGATTAGTACATAGCGATTACCTGTCAATCCGTCATAACTAAAGACAGAATTTGTAATATACCGGGAGTTGAACAGATAAAAAATTTCAAACATTATAAGTGTATTTACAGCTACGGTACGTGCATGTTCTATGCTGGCGTTTTGCTCCATTTCCCAAAGGAACAGTCCAAATGTACCGCCCATCAGGATCAGTGACACATAGACAATACGCCATATAAGATATGGTGTCATTATCGGCTCCGAGGTATCACGGGGAGGGCGATGCATTACACCCTTTTCTGCCGGTTCGAATGAAAGAGAGAGCGCCAGTGTCACTGCGGTTACCATGTTTACCCAGAGTATCTGTACGGGTGTTAAAGGCATCTGGTGAAAGCCCAGTAGAATTGCGGCAAGAATGATCAATGCCTCTCCGCCGTTGGTTGGCAGGATGAAAAGAATGGCTTTTTTTAGATTGTCATAAACGGTACGCCCCTCTTCTACGGCATGTACTATCGAGGCGAAATTATCATCCGCCAAAACCATTTCCGCCGCTTCTTTTGCCGCTTCTGTCCCATTTTGCCCCATAGCTATACCGACATCCGCCCGCTTCAGGGCGGGAGCATCATTGACACCGTCTCCTGTCATTGCGATAACAAGGCCATGCTCCTGCAAAATTTTTACCAAACGCAGTTTGTGTTCAGGATTTACTCTTGCATAAACATCCACATCAAGTATTTTACGTTGCAGATCGGTTTTGCTGATCTGTTCAAGTTCTTCTCCGGTGAGCACGTCATCTGTATTGGCAAGATCCAGTTTTTTCGCTATTGCCAATGCGGTTGCGCCATGGTCTCCTGTTATCATTTTTACACGTATACCTGCTTTTCTGCATGATTGCACTGCTTCAAGGGCCTCTCTCCTTGGCGGATCGATAAGTCCGAACATACCCAGCATAGTTAAACCACTCTCTACATCACCAAAAGTAATTTCAGTCTGTTCCCGGCCCAGCGGCTTGAATGCAAAAGCCAGTACACGCTGTCCCTGCTGCGCCATTTTTTCGATACGTTTGTGCCAATACTCCGTATCGAGTGCGCCGTCACCACCTGCCGGTCTCCTCTCCAGAGTACACATTTGCAGTATTCTCTCGGGTGCTCCTTTGACAAAAACAAAGGTGTCACCATGATGGCTGTGGTGCAGAGTTGCCATATAGCGGTGTTCGGACTCAAATGGGATCAGATCGGTACGCGGATACCGTTTGGTTTCCATCTCTATATCCAATCCTGTTTTTAAACCTGCTACAAGTAAAGCACCCTCCATGGGGTCGCCATTTACAGACCATTTATTCCCTTTTAGCTCCAGTGATGCATCATTGCAAAGCAGTGCGGCACGCGCAATTTCCTGAAGAAGAGGATCTTCATCCGGATGCAGATGATGACTGGATGACGATACTGTACCATGGGGGTCATACCCTCTGCCGCTCAGCTCAAACATACCACTGCTGAGAGCTATAGTGCGTACTGTCATTTCATTGCGGGTCAACGTTCCTGTTTTATCCGAACAGATCACGGAGACGGCTCCAAGTGTTTCAACTGCCGGCAGTTTGCGGATAATGGCGTTGCGGCGTGCCATATGCTGTACGCCTATTGCCAGAGTGATGGTCATGATTGCCGGCAGTCCTTCCGGAATGGCTGCTACTGCCAGACTGACTGCCGCAAGAAACATCTCCGCGGCTCCGTAATCCCGCACAAAAGATCCAAAAGCAAAAGTAACGGCTGCTGCAGCCAAAATAGCCAATGTCAGCCATTGGCCAAATTGTGCCATTTGACGCAGCAGCGGAGTGGTTACCGATTCTACTTCTGATACCAGTTCACTGATGCGGCCGATCTCGGTTTCCGTACCGGTTTGTACTACCACTCCGCTGCATTGCCCATGGGTGACAAGTGTACCTGAGTAAGCCATGCAGTTTCGGTCCCCGATAACACTTTCACCGCCAACGGGTTCAGTATGTTTTTCAACCGCCAGTGACTCCCCGGTCAATACCGACTCCTGTATTTGTGCTCCTTTGACCTGAAACAGCCGCAGGTCTGCCGGCACTTTATCGCCTGATTGAAGAAAAACGACATCACCGGGTACCAGTTCTTCTGCCGGAATGGTCACCTGACAACCGTCTCGTATTGCTATGGCGCTGGAGGAAAGCATCTGCCTGATGGCCTTCAGGGCATTCTCGGCTTTGCCTTCCTGGATAAATCCTATAACTGCATTAAGCAGAACCACTCCGAGGATCACGCTGGCATCAACCCAGTGTCCCAGCAGAGTTGTAACCATGCCTGCCGCGATTAGTACATAGATCAGAATATTATGGAACTGGTATAAAAAACGTATTAAAGGAGTGCGTTTCTTTGGTTCAGGAAGAGTGTTTAACCCATGTTTGGCAAGCCTGTCGGCTGCCGTTTCTTTGCTGAGCCCTTCCGGCGATGTGTCGAGCAGTTTAAAAACCTCGCCTATGCTCTGAGTGTGCCAGTTTTTCAATTTTGTAACCGATGTATCTGATTTTATATTCATTTGAAAACCTTTTCCATGCGGCTTTCCAACCTTTTTTATTTATTGGCCGGAATGTTATTTTCAAAGCAAAAACGGTACCGTATATTTGTGTTTCATGCTTTAAAAGGAAGCTTAGCTTGTTTTGAAGACTCCTCCAAGCATCCCTTTGATGGCGTGTTGCAGGTCGGCAGGGTAGATGACGAACTTGCTGTTGTCGCTCTGGCTGATCTTTTCCAGCGAGGTAATATAGCGGTCGCCGAGCAGGAACATAGCCGGCAGTTCACGGTCACGGATAGAGTCGCTGATGCGTGCAATCGCTTCGGATGAGGCTTCTGCCAGTGCTACTTGTGCTTTAGCTTCCCGTTTTGCAGCTTCCAGTTTGCCGTCTGCTTCAAGGATAGCAGCATTTTTGTTGCCTTCAGCCATTGTCTCTATCGCCCGGCGTTCACGTTCTGCCGCTGCCTGCTGTTCCATCGCTTTCTGCATGGACGGACTCGGGCTGATATCCTGTATTTCGACTGACTTGACTGTAACGCCCCAGTCGGCTACATCGTCTATTATCTGCTCTTTCAGCCTTGCCTTGATCTGGTCACGGTTTGAGAGTGCTTCGTCGAGCTTCATCTCACCGATGATAGAGCGCAAGGTGGTCATAACCAGGTTTATAATGGCCAGGCGGAAATCCTCCACACCATAGATGGCATCCTGGGGTTTTGTCACCCTTATAAAAGAGATGGCATTGGTCAGGATCACGGCGTTGTCTTTGGTGATGACCTCCTGCTGGGGAACATCGAGTATGATATCTCTGGTTGTGATACGTTCCCTGACGGCATCGATATAGGGGAGGATCAGGTTAAGCCCCGGACGCAGCGTCTTGTGAAATTTGCCCAGTCTCTCGACCACCCACTCTTCACCCTGAGGTACGATCTTGATCCCTTTGTAGAGGGTGATGACAATGACAAGCGCGAGTGCGCCGATAATATATAGAGATTCCATAATTTTTCCTTTTTATTTGATGCTTTCGACTTCAATCAATTGTCCGTTGATCTCAATTATCTTAACGCGTTCGCCCTTGTTGATTGAAACAGCGGCGGTAACAGGCCATTCACGGTTGCCAAGTACCGGTATATCAAAAACTACCCTTCCTCTGTCGGGAGGGGTAATCGCTTCGGTCACAGTGCCTTCTGTATCGAGACGATAGTCGGACTGGCCGCTGTCTGTCAGTGTAGGCTGAAATATATAACGGTACCATCCAATAACCGCTCCAATGGAGAGTAGCGACCAGATCGCAAGTTCAGTCGTAAAGTCCGTATTTAGAACCGCCGCCGCGATCCCGGTAAGGACCGCCGCCGCACCCAGCCCCATCATTAAAAATGTTCCGCTGAAAAGTTCGGCTCCCAGCAAAGCCAGTCCGAAAAGAATCCAGTACCACCAGAGTACATTTTCATTCAAAATTTCCAGCATTTCACTACCTTTTTAATTTAAAATACTTTCCAATTATATCGTGAAACGGTATTTGTTTGCCCCTATCGTTATATTTTGGTTTTGTATTTATTGCGAGAAAGCAGAAGCAAGCCAATTTTATCGATAGAAAAGCTTTATTAGTGAAAAGAGAAAAAGTATGACAGCCGCACTTTTCAGTGATGGATCCAGCAGCAGCAGAAAAATTGAGCCAAGCATCCCGGCAAAGCTTAGAAGCAGGGGGCGTACGTACCCTTGAAGCTCTTTTGTCATCCACTCCAGCTGGCGCGGTGACATCTCTACCTGCATCCGCCCCTCGCTGGCCTGGCGGAGGGTTGTTTTAAGGTCTTTGACAAGCCAAGGCGTATATTTTATTTCATCTATAAGCATCTCCAGCAGCGTATCTTTCGCGCCCAGTGCTCTGGGGATATTTGCCTGAAGGATAGGCAGAATATCCTTGATCCCATTGAAATTTTTGATGTAAGTTGTCCCAAGACCTTCGATAATCGCGCTGACACGTAAAATATAGATCGCCTCCTGGGGGAGTTTAAACGGCATATTCCTGGTTGATTCCAGTACTTCAAATGCCAGTGTCTGCATAGACAGGGCGCTGAGTGTGTCATCGCTGAAGATATCGAACATCCGTTAGGGCGCTGAGTGTGTCATCGCTGAAGATATCGAACATCCGTTCTACAAACTCCCTCCGGTGCTTCGTATACGATGGTCCCCAGCCGTTTGGCGCTGGCTACATAACGCTCATAATCCCGCTCATGCGCCGATTTGATCATTTCGATAATAGCGATGCGGGCAGAATCAGGTATGCGTTTTACCATTCCGAAGTCGAGTAGGATCAAGCCGCCGTTTTTATCTACAAGCAGATTGCCCGGATGCGGATCGGCATGAAAATACCCCCGTACCAGCATCTGTTCCGCATAAAAATGCACCAGCGTATTTATCACCGGATGAAAATCCACCCCGGCACGCTTCAGAGCCTCTTTGTCGTCAAAACGCCACCCCTCCATAAAGGTCATGACCAGTGCACCGGAGAACTTCTTAAGGTTCTGCAGTTCATGTGTCAGACTTACCTCCTGAAGGATCATTGCGGAAAACTCTTCGATGACTGCTTCTATGGAGTGCTTGGTGTAGTGCGAAAAAAGAGGGCGAAATAAAGCGTGCATTACCCGTAGTATGCGTATATCGGCCCGGACTCTTTTTTCGATTCCCTCTCTGCGCAGCTTGACTGCCACCCGTCTTCCATCTTCCAGAAAAGCTTCGTGTACCTGGCCGATCGAGGCGCTGGCGATTGGAACGGAATTGAATTTACTAAAAGGGTTCATACTGCTGAACGATCGTGAATAGACCCGTGTAAAAGCCTCTTTCTTCATAGGCGGCAGTTCGTCATGCAGAGTTTTAAGCGCTTCGAGATAGTCGGTACTGAAAAAATCCGCCCTCGTCGCCAGTACCTGTGCCAACTTGATAAAGCTTGCCCCAAGTGCCACAATCGCTTCATGCATAGCTTCCGGGCTATAGGGGCGGATTCCTATAAACGAAGAGCGTTTCTTAATTAGAAGAAAAAAGGTCAGCAATAGCCGAAATACACGCCAGATGCGTCCAGGGCTGTAAAAAAAACCTTTCACTTTTTAAGTGGCTTCTTTAATGCTTCCAGATCTTCTTTCGTTGCCAGCCCAAGCTCATCGACAACCTCTTTCAGCAGGTCTTTGAGCTCCTGTTTCGCATCAGACTCTTCCGCTTCACCTCTTGATTTTGCTTTTTGCAGAACATCTTCGAGCTCTGTTTTGGAGAGCTTTCCTTTTTCATGCAGTTTTTCAAGTTCTTTTTCAACATGTTCTTTAACCAGGAGGGCTCCGCCCAGTCCGGTGTAAATAAGATCTTTAAACATTTTAATCTCCTTCATTCCCTGTTTTCGATTTATATTATTTTACCACTATTATCATGGTGGTTCAGAAATTTTGCCGGTTTGTCATACGGAGTAATATCTATAGCGACACTCCTGCTTCAGATAGTTTATTCAACCCCAATATTTTAATTGATAAAGTGTGGTGTAAAGTTGTTATATATCAATTCAGCCAATGGATATCGATCCAAAAAAGGAAAAAGTTTTAAATTAAAGGTGTTGCAGCGTTGTGTTGGACTTATAAAAGAGGTGCTATAATAACCGGCAGAAGTTGTGCAGGTATTTAGAAAAGATTTATTTACAATGGGGCTGGTAATGAGACATATGATTAGGGTGTTGCTGGTATTTGGTTTTGCTTTTCCTTTTTATATTTTTGCCGATGATCTGTTTGTAACTACAGACGGCTCCGGTGTTTTATGTTCAAAAGAGAGCCCGTGTCTTTTAAGCGATGCGCTAAACGGTGCAGCAGATGGTGATGCTATTTATATGGGAGAGGGTAATTATACTGTCGCATCTTCCCCGATGATCACTTTGGATCAGAACCCTATTCAGCTTATTGGCGGGTGGGATAAAAACAGCAGCAGCTACTCCATCAATGTTTATCCTGATAAGTATGTCACTGTTATTGACGGAGATGAGAGTTATCAATGCATAAAGCTTGGTGCCAACAGCAGTGTCAATCTTGTCGGTCTGACTATCGCCAACTGCCGGCATGACGATAACGGTTCAGCGGTATATGGAAGCGGAGCTGAACGCCTCCAGGTGGAAAATGTAAATTTTATAAACAATATTGCTGCAAAAGAACACGCTACCATATATGGAGGGGCACTTTTTTTTAAAGGGGATATACTCAGTATCGAGCAATCGCGTTTTGTGGATAATACTGTAAAGTCCCACAGGAGTATGGCAGGGGCTTTGGCGGTTTACTATGCTAATACCAATATTACCGGGACAGAGTTTAAAGGCAATAATTCATGGAATTATGCTGTGTTGCATTATGAGGGTCTGGATAGAACAAGTTCACATTTTACTTTCAATGATAATATAGTTTCTGAAAATGGACTTGTATCCAGCGCCAGTATACTGATGGTGATGGAAAGAGTCAGTGTTATTATGAAGCGTAACAGTATAAATAGAAATTTTCTTTTAAATTCATATACCCAAAATCCATTACTATTTTTCCCTTATTGTAATTTGGAATTTGCTTGCAATACTATTTTTAACAACCAGTTTGGATCGGCTATTGTTCGTATAATCAATGGAGACTACAACATCTATAATAATATATTTGCCCAAAATACTACCGATAAGGCAAATGTAACAACAATACTCTCCAATTCTGGCAGCAGGCTGACGCACAATACTTTTGCCGATAATAACTCTACTTATGCTTTTGAGCAAGATTCGTCAGATTTATCTGAGGTACTGTAATTTACACCAAAGACGGAAGTGTAGAGGCTAAAAACAATCTTTTTGACGATGTTGTGACAGTGGTATATGATGACGGCGGAACAACGACAGAGCAGAACAGTACTTATGGAAGCGCCCGCTTCCTGAACGCTGCCGCCGGAGATTATCATATTAGAAAAAACTCTGATGCACAAAACAGGGCCCTTGCAACGGCCTTGAGCGACGATTTCGACGGTGACAGCCGTCCGCAGGACAGTGTGGCTGATATAGGGGCCGATGAGTACACGCCGGGAAGAGAGCCGTTTGGTGTACCAGTATTGATGTACTTGCTGAATTGATCTGATCGATATATTGGTTTTTTTGCAAAAAAATATGTTAACATCGCCAAATGTAGATATAGGGGGAGCATATTGAAAAAAAGCTATAGATTATTGCCGTTACTGGCGCCGTTTTTATTTTCTTCGGCAGTAAGTGCCGTTGAGTATAAGGTAAGCGCAGGTTTGCATGATTTTGTAGTTATAGACATTGTAAATGATGTTCCCGCTGACAGGATCAGTGCCGGGACTTCACATACTTTTGGTATCAACACCGCTATATATGTAAAGCATCAAATGGAAAGAGGCATAAAGTTTCTTGCAAAAGCGGAAGCTCTTTTGGATAACGACAAAGACCATCTGGACCCGGACCATATATCCATCTGGTTTGATTTCCTGCTGGATATCAACGGGCCTGTTTACAGTATAAATGACAATCACTCTTTTTGCCGGTATGTTTCGGCCGATAACAAACAAAATACAGTCAGCTGTATCGAGAGGGAAGTCAGGCAGCATTTCGGTTTAGGTTATGAGTTTGCAAAAGGCGGACTGACACTGGACATTAATGCCTATACTGGGTTTTATTATATAGAGATAGATGACGATACGCCGGTTGCCAGAGGGTATACGAGGCAAAATACCGATGATGGCGAAGCGTCTCATATGTTTCAGATAAAAGGACAGTATGATTTCAATAAAGATTGGTCAGTTCGTGCAGATGTTAGAAGATATGCGACAAATGCCGGTGCCGAGACATTGGAAAGTAATTATGAGGTGTTTTTGGCATGTAGAAATTTGGATTTATAACTGATGGTTCGGCTATCAATTTTAAGGTTAAGTACAACGAATACAATTTTGACAGATTTTATCTCCCATCTGTCGGTGTGCCGATTTTGCCGTTCGATAACGATATGCTTATGTAGGTGTATGTTACTTTCCCTGTTGGATTTTAGAGTTATTCAGGTGTTTTTGGAAAGATAGAGAAGCGGGTAAATAAAGAGAGGATTTTATGGCATTTTGGCTGGCTGCAGCAGCACTGTTTCACCTGCTGGGTATTTTCAGTGCAGTTCATGCGGTAATGCATGGCCGTACCTCCCAGGGGACGATTGCCTGGGTGATGGGGCTTACGATGGTACCTTACGTGGCTGTCCCGATGTACTGGATCCTTGGCAGCAGCCGTTTTCACGGTTATATAACGGCCCGTTACGGCAAGGATGAGTGGGTAAGGGAAAAACTTGATGTAATCTTGGGGCCTTTGAAGCCACATGCCCTCACCTTGCCAAAGCGGAGTAAGGCTGCTGAGGCGGCTCAGAAACTTGCCGATCTGCCGTTTCTTGGCGGTAACCGTGTCGAACTGCTTATTGACGGGGAGCAGATGTTTTCCAGTCTGCTGAATGGGATCGATGCGGCAGAGCACTATATCCTTTTTCAGTTTTATATCATAAATGACGATCTCATCGGCCGTGAGGTCAGATCCCGCCTGGTAGCCAGGGCAAAAGAGGGTGTTTTGGTCCATTTTCTTTATGATGAGATCGGGAGTTATAGCTTGGGTACCGACTATCTGAACGATCTGCGTGCTGCCGGTGTAGAGGTGTATCCTTTTCATACCCGAAAAGGCAGGGGTAACCGTTTTCAGATCAATTTCCGCAACCATCGCAAAGTAATGGTAGCCGATGGAAAGAGCGCATGGATCGGGGGTATGAATATCGGGGATGAATATCTTGGACGCAACGCAAAGATTGGCAACTGGCGTGATACGCATATGAAGATTACGGGTCCGGCGGCACTGGCGGTTCAGATCTCTTTTGTCGAAGACTGGTTTTGGGCAGCGGATGAGATTGTGCCGTCATTGATATGGGAACCTGTGCCGGCAAAAGAGGATGTACCGGTACTGATCGTCCCATCCGGCCCTGCCGATCCTGTGGAGACGGCAGCGCTTATGTTTCATCATGCCATCAATCTGGCACAAAAGCGTCTCTGGATCGCCAGTCCATATTTTGTTCCTGACGATGCTATCATAGCTGCGTTGAGGCTGGCGGCTCTGAGGGGAGTGGATGTGCGGATATTGATCCCGGACAGAGGAGACAACCGGCTTGTGGATTGGTCGGCATGGAGCTATTGTGAGCAGCTTCACCATGCCGGTATCGGTTTTTTCCGTTATACGGACGGCTTTTTGCATGAAAAGGTTATGCTTATCGATGATGAGGTGGCCTCGGTGGGAACGGCAAATTTTGATAACCGCTCTTTCAGGCTTAACTTCGAGATTACCGGGATCATCACTGACCACACTTTTGCTTCAGATGTCGAGAAGATGTTTGAGAGAGATTTTGTGTGTGCCAGGAAGATGCGGGATGGGGATTTTACAAAACGTACATTTCTCAGCCGTCTCTTATCACGCCTTTCACGACTGCTTGCTCCGATACAGTAGGCATGCTTTGCCAATGGAAGATTGTTCTTGACCAGCCCGCTTCTTTTTTAAAATATCAGGCTGCACCAACCTCTGCGTATGATCCAGAACTACCTGTTATAGAATATGTAGAATATTCTCACATAGGTGTTAGGAAAATTGGAGTACAATAATTACATAAAGAGAAACAATAAAAAGAAAGGATTTATGATGTTGGAGATCAGGAAAGTTTTAGCTGTTCTAAATGAGTTTGAGTCTATGGATCTTGTCTTGAAAAAAGGGATGGCTCTTGCAGCTAAAGAGTCTGCCTTTTTGGAAGTAATGTTCGTTCATGAAACGCCTATCTTTGACAGGGTGGAGTATTTCAGATTTAAAGAGGAGCCGCCTCTTCAGGAAATTGACCCTGAAAAAGTACGTCAGGAGATCGTTAAAAAATTAGCCGATATTGGTGCGCCTGAGACAACTCTCGTAGAGATCTTTCTTGATGATACGGTCGATCAGGTTCTTGAAGCGACCAAACGTGAAAAAGCCATGTTGATTCTGATCGCCCATCACAACAGCATCGCCAAAAAACTGGCCAAAGAGTCTCGCCTTCCGGTACTTGTTTTTAAAAGAGAGGATGCTTCAGCATATGAAAATATTGTTGTTCCTTTTGACTTTTCAGAGGCATCCAAAGTGGGTGTTGATCTGGCTTTGAAACTTTTTGATAAGGAGTCCATCACCCTCGTGCACGATTTTCGTTATGTGGTCATGAAAGGTTATGCTGACCCTGAAGGCCTGGTGCTTCCTTACATAGATATGGAGATCAGTGATGTCGAACAAAAAGTTCAGGAAGAAGAGCTTCAGGCATATGCAAAAGAGAAGGGCGTTCGCAGCCGTTTAATCGTTCAGAAAGGTTCTGTCGCAGAAGACCTGATCAAAGATATTGAAAA
>MZGN01000074.1 GCA_002085085.1 Helicobacteraceae bacterium 4484_230 | reverse complement strand
AGCCATTATAGCCTAAAGGCTACCGCCCGCAATGCTCAGGGAGAGAGCGAGCCGGTCGATATTGAGATATCGCTTTTCACTGCACCGCAGATCGAACCGCTTGACTTATGGGTTCCAGCCTCTGTTGCCGCAGGTGACAGTCTTGGGCAGATGCGAGTGCATTTGAATGGCAGTAGGCTGCAGGGGATAAGCCTCACAGGGGAAGGCAGTAGTGATTTTAGAATCGACAACAGCGGGTATATCTTTGTTGCCGAAAATGTAAGTCTTGATGCAGAGAGACAGGGTAAATATATACTGAAGGCTGAGATAAAAAATGGCGGCAGTGCGATATTGACAATTACCATAAATGGCCGTATTGTCTCAACTTTTTCGCAACCGGATGCATTTTTCTCAGAGGTGGCATTAAGCGGGAGGGATGGAGTGCTTTATGCTGCCGGAGATAGATATGACGGTGTGGCAATACTGGATATATCCAGGCCCGGCAGATTTGAATATGCCGGTCGACTTCCGTGCTACTATAGCCGCAGTATAGAACTTTCTCCTAACAATATGCTTGCAGCGGTTAATTACGGCAACATCTCTTTTTATGATACCACCCAAAGCAGTACGCCAAGCCTTCTGGCGACTCAGAACCTGCAGGTACGTGATATGCACCTTGGACATGATGAGAACCTGACGTTGTCGGTGGGGTATGATGGCAATGTAACTATTGGTAGAGTAATGCAGAATGAAGGTGTAAAAGTATTGGCAACTATTGCACATCCCGGTACTGTTGATGCATTGCTGTCTCCAGATGACAATACGCTCTATATTGCTACAAAGGCACAGTATCCCTCCAGAGGCCATCTTTACATCTACAGTCTTGACGATCCGGCATCACCGAAATTGATCGGTAAATTTGAAGCTGATATCGGTTTTGCTACACGTATGACTTTTTATGACAGTGCTAAAAGATTGTTGCTGAGCAAGTGGAACCGGCTTTACGTTTATGACGTTTCTGGCATAGGATATGTTAGAGCTTTTGGTTCAATTGTTTTGCCGGATAAGATAAATAATATCAGTGTAGGTGCTTGTGGAGATAAAGCGTATGTTGCCGCAAATAAATTATATATTGTTGACCTTACCGATCCAATTGCGTTGACAATACTTGGCAGTATTGATATTCCAGGCGGGGCCAAAGATATCGTTATAAACGATAATGAAACACGTGCATATATCGCTGCCGGCAGAGAGGGTGTGCATATAATAAATACAGAAGGTTTCGATATTTTGGAAAAAGCACCGAGAATTAAGCCGTTTGAAGCAACTGTCGAGGCAGATTCTGCTGTTGGAGAGCTTGTTGGGCGCCTTGATGTTCTTTACAGCGGTAATAGCGGTTTAAGTACATTGGAAATTATCGGTGATGGTGCCGAAGATTTCAGCATTGATTTAAATGGAACAATCAGGGTTGCAGTGATGCCAGATACTCATAAAAAATACCGACTCAAAGCCAGGGCATCCAATTCGGTTGGTGTACGTGACAGTAATGTTACCATTCATGTTCATAGTGTCCCGGTGATTGCTGATTTTGACGGTGTGGTCCGGAGTCGTAGTGCAAATGGTGAGTGTTTTGGCAAATTGGACATTGGAGCCGACACTGCGGAAACACTTTCGTCAATAGAGCTTGTCGGTCCGGATGCAGAGACCTTCTCTGTAGATCTTAACGGAACGCTCTGTTTTGTAGGCAATAGAGAACTGCATCATTTTCAAGCCCAGCCCTTCAAATTTAGCGTAAAGGCCACCAACCGATTTGGTGAAGGGAAAGCTGCAGATGTAAGGATCCGGGTTTCTGCATTAATCAGAATTTTTGATACGAATGCAACATTGGATGACATGTTTCTGTATCAGGATGAAAGAAACGAGTATGTCATACATAACGGCAGAAAAAAAATATGGTTTGATGATGCCGTGGGGAATATAACATTTATCATGAGTAGCATCGATAGTGATCCAAATGCATATAGTTGGATAGAAATTCATGGTACTGTTCAAGATTCTTTTTTAACTCCAAATCAAAAATATCTGTTTTTAGCAACTGATGAAGGCATATATATGATTGATACAGGCAGTTCTGATTCAGCGGAGATAATGCTGGTAGAAAAGATAGATACAAAACTGTCCGGTGGGGAGTATTATAGAAATCTTTATGTTGCGCATGATTTTTCAATGTTGATAGCACAGACAGATATGCATAGGTTGAGACTATATGATCTTGCAGGACTGGAAACGGGAGAGTATCATCCGGAGTTTTATATAGAAACCATCGAAGTTGCTGCCGGAGATATTGCAGGCGGCAGTTCGATTGGCAGGGTAGAAGTTGGTCCATATGCAGGCGGGAAGTATACGTATGATCTTTATGGTGATGGTTCGGATTTTTTTCGTGTGGCTTCGGATGGGATGTTGTATGTTGATAAAGAGGCTGTTTTTGACCGTACGAAGACACATAAATTTATGCTGAGTATCAAAATTAGCGGAATTTTTGGGACAGTTAACAGAGATTTTTTTATTACTATTGAGGCAGATCTGAAGCATGGGATTATTAGTAATGGTGATCTTTTGCATTATTACTATAATAGTGTCCTTGATACAGAAGTTATGATTGTGGCGTCGGATAGTGTAGTAAATATATTTAAATCCGAAGCCTATGACAGACTTGTACCAGATGGACAAAGAATACTTGATGCCACTATAGTAGATATGGCGGTATCGGAAGGCACCCAAATAGTTGCGGCAGCAATGCTTAATGGCAAAATAGCTTTAATTGACCCAAATAAATCTGATCTTCCCGTGTATGATTTATTTAATTTGAGCACATCGATATATGACCTTGCTTTTAGTGAAGACGGCATGCTTCTTTTTGCGGCACTGGGTGATGAAGGGGTGGCGGTAATCGATACCGCTGATCCGTCATCGCCGACTGTTTTGAATTATCTTGATATTCCGGGCAGAAGCGTAAGGGTATTTTCCGACTGGCCTGAAGTCTATATTGTGACGGCTAATGCAGGAGTTTACTATTATGATATTGAAGATGCTGATACGGAAATTACAGCATTGGAAGGAATAAGTGGTTCCCTGGCTGATGCCTATTTGTCAGATGAGGTATTAGCAGTAGCTTTAAGTAAGGGTGGTGCGGTGCTGTATGACATTTGGAGTGAGGACTTTTTTATATGCGAGCCCAGCACTGCATTTGTTCAGATTGCTACTGGGGAATTTGTGACGCAGGATGGATCAGATATTCAGATCGCCGCAATGTTAACAAAGGATAATAAAATAAGACTTGTTAATATTGATGACTTGCAGGATTGTAAACCGCTCTCTTCAATTACATTGCCTTCAAACGCTGTAAGTATTGAATTGAAAGAGATGGATCTATATGTGTTGCTTTCAAATGAAACAGTTTTGCACTACAGTATCTCAAATCCTTATGAACCGGTATTGGATGAAATTGATGACAGTGCATTTTTGCCGGATAAGGGTTCCGTGGGAAATGATACCGGTGATCCTTAAACTGTAACAGTGGGAAATCCGTATCTGGCCCAACTCTTTTATTATTTGAGGAACCGACAAGCGATGCTCCGCTATAATCACTCTATGATTTTAATGATAGACAATTATGACAGCTTTACATACAACATCGTGCAGTATTGTTTGGAGCTCGGTGCCGACCTGAAGGTTATCCGCAATGATGAGCTCAGTGTAGATGAGATAGCGGCATTAAATCCTGAAAAGATTATTATCTCTCCCGGGCCTGCAACACCGAATGAAGCCGGTGTCAGCCTGGATGTAGTGGATCGCTTCAAGGATGAAGTACCGATACTCGGCATCTGCCTCGGGCATCAGAGTATTGCCCAGAGTTTTGGTGGCAGAATCGTGCGTGCGCAGCATATGATGCATGGCAAGACTTCACGCGTGGAGCAGAATGAAGAATCCGCCATTTTCAACAAAATTCCGGAGATCTTTACGGCAACCAGGTACCACTCTCTGGTGGTTGAACAGGACACACTTCCCGAAACAATAATTCCGACCGCCTACAGTGAAGACGATCGTGAGATCATGGCTCTTCAGATTAAAGACAAACCGATTTTCGGCGTTCAGTTTCATCCGGAATCAATTATGAGTGAGTTCGGATATGAAATTTTGGATAACTTTTTGAAACTATGAAAACAAGGCTCATCCTTTTCTTAATATTGGGAATCGATGCAGCATTGCTGGTTTATGTAATATCAACGCTCTCTATAACCTACCATGGGGCTTATATACTATTTGAAGATAGTTCGCCTCTTCATTATATCCTTAATATATCTCTTTCTCTTTTTGGGCAGAATGATTATGCATTGCGCATCCCTATGATTTTAATGCATCTGGCAAGCGCTGTGCTGCTTTTTGTGATTTCCAAGCCATATGCCAGGTATGATAAGGATCGGCTGTGGCTCGTTCTTATTTATGTACTGCTGCCCGGCGTAAATAGTGCCGCACTCCTGATAGACAGTGCCGGCCTGGTCATGCTGCTGCTCTTTTTTTATGTTTGTATTTATCAGTTAAAGCCAAAGTATGCGGATTTGCTATTGCCTTTTTATCTATTTGTCGACAGCTCTTTCGTGTGGCTTTTTTCAGGGCTGTTTTTTTATGCACTTAACAAAAAACAGAATTATAAAATGGTGCTCAATTTGGTTTTGCTTACCCTGTCGCTTTATCTTTTTGGCTTTGATACACACGGCTCCCCCAGAGGCCATTTTTTAGATACGCTCGGACTGTATGCAGCGGTTTTTTCACCAATAGTTTTTGTTTACCTGTTTTATGTTCTCTATCGTCAGTACTTTTCCTCCAAGCGTGACATGATCTGGTATCTTTCGGCAACTGCGCTCTCTCTTTCACTTCTCCTCTCTTTCAGGCAGCGTATTGCACTGGAGAGTTTTGCACCTTATCTAATGCTGGCACTGCCGCTTGGAATGCAGATGTTCTATCACTCTTATCGTGTGCGCCTCAAGCAGTTTAGACGTAAATACCGGCTTTTTTTCTGGGTATCATTTTTTCTGCTTGTTATCAATGCCATGGCGGTTCTGTTCAATCAGCATCTGTATTATTTTATCAATGATGCAAAACGCCACTTTGCATACAAGGCACATGTCGCCAAAGAGCTTGCACTTGCACTGAAAAATGAGAATATTCATTGTGTTGATGTAGTCAACAGCCGTCGAATGCAGTTGAGATTACGTTTTTACGGTATAGATTACTGTAAAGATATTTTGCTGCTTGAAGATCCTGTAGATGGTGCCAAAGACGTTACTGTGAGTTACATGAACAAGCAATTGTCGCATTATTATGTTTCAAAAATGCACAATTGATTTTTTGCTTTTATTTAATTATAAATTGAAGAAATCCAATAGATAATCCATGATATAATCTCCTTCAAATATAAATTCAAGAGGGAGTTGCAATGGCTCAAAAAGCGATAAGAGAATTCGATGCTAAGTCAATTTTGGCTAGGCATTGGGATAAATATTTTCCGGATTTTACCTATGCGTATGAAACTGTATTGGTAGAAAATGGAAGTCAGTTAAAAGACGAGGCCGCTTCTAAAAACTGGTTAAACGAGAAGCCATTGGTTGCTAAGCCGGATATGTTGTTCGGTAAGCGCGGTAAGAACGGCCTCGTTCTTTTTAAAGACCAAAAGCCTGGCGATGTTTCTTTGGAGAAGGCCATATCATGGATCGATGAAAAATCAAGCAGCGAGCAGTCTGTTTATTTCTCGTTTGATGGAGATACGCCTATCGGTGAGCCGAAAGTAGACATGCTTACACATTTTATTGTAGAGCCATTCACTCCACATTCCCAGGAAGAAGAGTATTATATTTCTGCGACTTGTGTCGGTGATGAAGATATGCTTTATATGTCTGCAGAGGGTGGAATGGAAGTTGAAGAGGGCTGGGACGAAAAAGTTACCGAAGTAGCCTTCAAAATTACAGATACGGAAGAAGAGATTGCGGAAAAAATCAGAGCAAATGTGCCGGCTGATGTCAAAGAGGAAGATAAAGAAAACTTTGCAAAATTTGCAATAGGTTTCTTTAAAGCATATCGCGAGTTGAATTTTGCATATCTTGAGATCAACCCGTTTGTAATGCAGGGCAACAAGATTGAACT
>MZGN01000073.1 GCA_002085085.1 Helicobacteraceae bacterium 4484_230 | reverse complement strand
CGAACACGAACATACTGGACAACCCTATTACCCAGGCCGCAATAAAAATGTTAAAGGTTGCGAACTACAGAGTGATCGATACCCAGAGTAAAGAACTGGCATGCCAAAGCGTCGGCAACGGGGCCATGGCTGAACCGTTGGATATCTTCTGGCACAGTGCACAGGAACTTCTAAAAGAGGAGTTCTGGAGCGGTAAAATGGCCTCATCACTTGCTGCAGCACTCTTCTTGAAAGGGGCGGATGTCAACCTGATAGCTACCCGTTTTGAAACCGGACTCCCCAAAAGTATGCATACTATCGAGGTAGAATCAAGTGATGAAATGCTCGATTATCTTGTCGACTCTATCCGAATCGCAAAAAAAGGAAAAATGAGCAAGCCGTCACTGATGCATGACGAGCCGATGAAGCTGATTCAGAAAACACCATATCTCTTTATGGCAGCCGCTGTAAGTGATTATATCCCCGCATATCCCCAGGAAGGCAAAATCAAAAAAACAGATATCGGCGAAACCTGGAATCTTGAGTTAAGGCAAAACATCGATATTCTTGACTCTGTCGACAAAGATGGAATCAAAACAGTAGCGTTCAAAGCCGAGATGGACTCTGCAAATGCTTTAAAGAATGCCTCTTCCATCATAGACAGTAAAAGTGTCGATGCAGTCTGCCTGAATCTTCTTGCAGACAGCAGCAGCTTTGGAACATCCGACAATCAGATAGATTTCATCACTGCCGGCGAGGTCATCTCCCTTGAAAAAGCCGACAAACTGACACTTTCATTAAATCTGCTTGAAAAGGCCAAGACTGTATGAGCAACATCGCAAATCATATAGCGATCATTATGGACGGGAACGGTCGCTGGGCCCAACAGCATGGCCTGAAACGCTCAAAAGGGCACGAAAGAGGCGCCGAGGTAGTACGAGAGATTACGATCTTCTGTTCAAACCACCCGGATGTCAAATATCTGACACTTTATGCATTCAGTACCGAAAACTGGAAAAGACCGAAGCTTGAAGTGGATTTTTTAATGAAACTGCTTGAGCGCTATCTGCGAAGAGAGCTTCCGGTCTATCTTGAAAACAATACCAAATTTGAAACCATCGGTGATCTGAGCCGCTTCTCCAAGTCGCTGCAGAAACTTATCGCCGAGATAAAAGAGAAGACGGCCCATTGTAATGGCCTGGTGCAAAATCTTGCGCTGAACTACGGCTCCAAAGATGAAATAGTCCGTGCTGCCAATGCCGTTGTCTCTTCGAACAAAACACTTACTATAGAATCCCTTGAGGAGCATCTCGACTGCAACTGCGATGTTGACCTGCTTATCCGCACAGGGGGTGACCATAGGCTTTCAAACTATGTACTCTGGCAGTCTGCATATGCGGAACTATTTTTTACAGAAACGCTCTGGCCGGATTTTACAAAAGAGAATCTGCAAAATATAATAGATAAATTTACAAAAATTGAACGCAGGTTCGGAGGTTTAAAATGAGCATTTACATCATCATCTTTATATTCGGGGCCGTAGTAGGCTCATTTTTGAATGTCGTCATCTATCGCCTACCGCGTGGTGAAAGCGTAGTGTTTCCGTCATCACACTGTCCTAACTGCAATGCAAAACTAAAACCGTGGCACAATATCCCGATTGTCTCATGGCTGATGCTTCGCGGCAAATGCGCTTTTTGCGGCGAGAAGATATCCTATCAGTACCCGCTGGTGGAACTGCTCAGCGGCTCCATTGCTTTTATAATATTTCTGAAAATGGGGCTTACCTGGATCGCACTCGGCATTACCGTGGTTTTTCTGGTATTGCTGACACTCTCTATCATTGATTTTTACTACAAAATGGTACCGGACAGCCTGAACCTTCTAGCCCTGACACTGGCAGTCGCTACTGCCGGATCATTCGAGATGTTTCAGTACAACATAACAAACGCCCTCCTTTTTGCCGGCGGATTTGCGCTGCTGCGCTTTTATGTGTCCTACTATCTCTTTAACAAAATAAAAAAACAGAGTCCCAACATCAAACAGGCCTCATGGATAAGAAACTACAACACCATCCCGACCTATGTTGAAGCTATGGGCGAAGGTGATATTATGATAGCAGCGACAATGGGTGCTTTACTTGGCGTTTTGTATTTGACTCTCCGATCAGGATATACCTGGAAAGCATGTATGGATAGATCTGTAAAAAACCATCCGGAATCATCGGGCTTGAAACATGCATAGACTCAGACGTTATATTATCAGCAGCTTTTCAATGCTGTTCTTTTCGATATTTATGCCGCTGTTCTCGATTGCCTCCGTAATTTTCCTTATTAAGATGGCGCATGTAACGTCAGTAATACAAATAACACTTCCCGAGCTACTTAAGCTGTATCTTTTTATACTGCCCGAACTGCTTTTCTATACGCTTCCCATCGCTTTTTTCATTGCCGGAGCACTCTCGCTCAACAAGCTTTCTGTCGATAATGAAATGATCGTCTTTTTTTCACTTGGCATCAAACCTGGATTTTTACTGCGCGTACTCTTTACTCCGGCACTGCTTTTGACACTGTTGCTTATATTTAATTTCTTTGTTATGTTTCCTCATGCCAAAACACTCTCTTACAACTTTGTAACCTACAAAAAGAGTGAAGCGAATTTCAACCTTTCGGCTACGGAGTTCGGGCACAACTTTGGAGACTGGCTTTTGTACATTGGAAAAGAGAGTGTCAATGGGGTATACAGAGATGTCGTACTTTTTCACAAAGATGAAAAAGAGGAGATATTTATAGGCGCCAAAAAAGCTGAGATAATCAATAAAGACGGTGTCTTGAAACTGAAACTTGAACAGGGTGAGGTCAACAGCTATAATATTGACAAGTTCTCCCAAATAGATTTCAAAACTATGTACATAAACGATATCATGAAAACTGACCTGGATGCCTACTACAACAATCCTATAGATTACTGGCTAAACCCTGCGGAGCGTGAACACAGAAGAAAAAGATTTGTCACATACATGCTTTTCAGTCTCTTTCCTCTTGTAAGTCTTTACATGATCCTTTCGATTGGAATAACATACGACAGGCACCAGAAAAGCTATATATACCTCTACCTTTTCGTCTCGATGATAATCTATTTCGGCATGGGAAGCTATCTCAACAAGACGCTGGGGCTTTTAACTATACCTGTAGTCCTTTCAATCTGGCTTGGCATCACATATCTTCTGTACCATAAAAAAATAGCGGCAAAATATTAGGCCGGCCCGATGAGGATAAAGCTGACGATCAGTTACAACGGAGCCTCTTTTATGGGTTCTCAAACCCAAAACACTACAAGCAATACCGTGCTGGGCTTACTTGAAAAAGCACTCTTTCGTCTTGGTATAAAAACAAGGCCGATCGCATCAGGCCGCACCGACAGGGGAGTTCATGCTACCAGGCAGGTACTGCATTTTGATGCCCCCCCATTCTGGAGTGACATTTCCAGACTCAAACACTCCCTCTCTTTTCAATTGCCCGATACCGTAACCATACGCGCAATAGAATATGCCGACAATGATTTTCACGCGCGCTACAGTGCCAAAAAGAGAACATACCGCTATATCATCAGCAACAAGGCACCAAATCCTTTCGAGGCTGACCTTGTCACATTCGTCTCTTCTCTCAATTTTGAAAAGATCTCCAGCGCAATCAGACTGTTTGAAGGCGAACATGATTTTACATATTTTAAAAAGAGCGGCAGCAATGAAAAACACTGTAGGCGCACAATATTTAAAGCTTTCGCCTATCAACACCGCGGCTACACTATACTGATATTTGAAGCAAACGGCTTCCTGCGTGCGCAAATACGACTTATGGTCGGCTTTTTGCTGGGCATAAGCGGCGGCAAACTCAGTGAAAAACAACTTCTTGAACAACTGGAATGCAAAACAGTTCACAACAGAAAACCGGCACCGCACAATGGGCTGTATCTGGCGAGAATAACCTATGGTTTAAGTGTTTAACAGTATGACACCCTCTTCCCGTCATTCCGGACCCGATCCGGAATCTACTTTCATAATATTTCGATTGTAAATGGTGCGATGGCAATTTTAAATGGTGCGATAGCAATCGCCCCCTACAATTCCCCATTCCCCATTCCCAATTCCCAATTCCCCATTCCCCATTCCCTCTTCCCTATTCCCTTCTTCACCTCCCCACAGTAACATCTTCTTAGCCATATAGACTAAAGTTTATTGATACTTCTTGCATTATTGTTTCTTTTTTGTTAAAATCCCAAAAAATTTAGTATAGAGGAAATTACAAATGGCAAAACATCAATTTCAGACAGAGGTCAATCAACTATTACATCTTATGATCCACTCTCTTTACTCTCATAAAGAGATCTTTTTACGTGAACTTGTCTCAAATGCGTCGGACGCACTTGACAAGCTCAATATGCTTGTACTTACGGACGAGAACTATAAAAATATCGACTTTGTCCCCCGCATCGATATCGCACTTGACAAAGAGGCGAACACTATCACAGTAAGCGATACCGGCGTCGGAATGAACGATGAAGATCTGGTGGCAAACCTGGGTACAATCGCAAAATCCGGAACCAAAGCATTTCTTGACAGCCTTTCCGGAGACCAGCAGAAAGATTCACAGCTGATCGGACAGTTCGGTGTCGGCTTCTACTCATCATTTATGGTAGCGGACAAAGTAGAAGTAACGACCAGAAAAGCCGGTGAAGAGAAGGCTTACAAATGGGTATCTACAGGCGATGGTGAGTATGATATCGAAGAGGCTGAGCGTGATACGCAGGGAACAACTATAGTTCTTCACCTGAAAGAGGATGAGAAAGAGTTTCTTGAAACCTATACTATTGAAAATATTATCAAGAAATACTCCAACCATATTCCTTTTGCGATCTTTATGGACAAAGAGCATTATGTACCGGCAGAAAAAGATGATGAAGGCAATGAGACCAAACCGGCCGGCACTGAGATCAAAAACGAGCAGATAAACAAGGCATCTGCCCTCTGGACTATCAGTAAATCTGAAATAAAAGATGAAGAGTATAAAGACTTTTACAAAAGTATTTCGCATGATTCCGGCGAGCCTCTGGCATGGATGCACAACAAGGCAGAGGGTGCAATAGAATACACTACCCTTTTCTATATTCCATCCAGGGCACCGATGGATCTCTACCGTGTAGACTACCAGCCTGGAATCAAGCTCTACATCAACCGCGTATTTATAACGGATGATGAAAAAGAGCTGATGCCGACATACCTCCGGTTTCTCCGGGGCGTTATCGACTCGGCAGACCTGCCGCTGAATGTCAGCCGTGAGATACTTCAGTCCAATCCGGTTATGAGCAAGATCAAAAATGCTTCCGTTAAGAAAGTTCTCTCCGAGCTCTCCAAAATGCGTAAAAAAGATGCGGGCAAATATGCCGACTTTTACAAAGAGTTTGGCAATGTTCTTAAAGAGGGTCTTTACAGCGATCACGGCAACCGTGAAAAAATTCTCGAACTCCTGGAATTCAACACCCTCAACTCCGAAGAGACGACAAGTATCGAAGAGTTCGTAACAAAAGTGGATGAAACGAAAAAAGAGATCTACTATATAACCGGCAAAATGAGCCTGCAGATGCTTAAAAACTCTCCACAGCTGGAGCGTTTCAAAGCAAAGGGACTTGACGTACTCATCCTTAACGAAGAGATCGATACTATAGTATTCCCTATGGTGACAGAGTACAAAGAGTATAAGTTTGTCAATGTTGCAGATGCAAAATTTGAAGAGAGCGAAGAGGAGAAAAAGGCTGACGAAGAGATCGCAAAAGAGTTTGACGGGCTCATCAAAGAGATCCAGGATGCACTTGGAGAAAAAGTTTCCAAAGTAGAGGTTACAAAAGATCTTACTGATTCACCTGTATGCCTGAAGGTAGACAAAGACGATCCAAACTATCAAATGGCACAGATGATGGCACAGATGGGCGGTGGTATGGGTATGGATATTCCACCGGTCAAACCGATTCTACAGATAAATCCAAAGCATGAACTTTTGGCAAAACTCAAAGATTCAGGTGATCAAAACCTTATCAACGATGCGGCTTTGGTACTTCTCGACCAGGCAAAACTGTTTGACGGCATGGAGCTGGACGACACTCCGGAGTTCATTACGCGCCTTAACCGCATTATGGTCAAAGCGCTGTAACACACTTTCTTGCACCCTTTTATGGGTGCGCAGCAACGGCCTGTTGCTGTAAAACATAAAGGGATAAATAATTATTCTGAAATATAGTCCGCTCTAGTATCCTCATCATTGTAAACAATATAAATTTTACTGCTATGCCTATACTGCTCCAACTCTTCCGGCGGCAACAAGGTTGTATAATCACCGTACAGTCCTCTTAGGTATTTATCATAATCATTTGGTATGGGGAATGCATAATTTTCAAACACTACCTCTTTAAGCGGATAAATATCTTTTCTTTCAAGATGGTTGAGACTGCTCACGGTTGCAAACCCATCTTTAAACTCAGGTTCTATTCTTATATAATTATTTTTATGCCCATGCAATTTGTTTAATACTTTAATATAATGGCTATATGGATCAATATCAAAATGTTTTAAATAAAATCTATTTTTTTTCAATAATTTTCCAAAAAATCTTAAAAATGGATAAATATAGGTTACCTTGGTATCAATGAAGTTGACCGGAAAAATATCGATAAAGATTCCTTGATTATATTTAATATCCTCACTCTCTTCACTTTGCTCAACAAATAGAGTATCTGTATTTCTGATCTTCGCAAAATAATGAGTATACCCGGGATCACTTTCACGTGTTTGCACAAACAGATTCGACGGCAGCTCTTTTTTATAAACAGTTATAAATTTGTCATAATCATCTCTTGGCATAGATATATCAATATCATCATCATAAGGAATAAAACCCTGATATTGCACAGCTCCCCACAATGTTCCGGCAGCCAACCAGTATGTCAGATTATTTTTTTTGGATATCCGGTCAAACTCTATTAAAATATCCAGCATAATCATTTTCGCTTCATCCAATGAGATCTCTTTGAGCCTGCCATTTGAATTGAAACTCATTTTTATATTTGCCTTTTGGATTTATTACTACATCCATGAATGATACAAAAAAGCAGCAAAAGTAGAAATTAATCCTATTTAAGGTTTTTAAAGGCTTTTATTGACAACAAGTAAAATTACCATATCTGCAATTAGACTGTTTATTTATCAGGGTTTAAATATCCCCAAATAAGGTAAAAACGATAAAATAACAAGACAGGGGATATGTCTGACTATCCGGCATTGACTCCCATACAGAATACTTATCGAAAGCGACCAATGAAATATATCTTATTAAGCAGCATATTGATATACCTCTTGGGTGGATGCAGCACAACCGTAAACATTAAAGCCCTGCAGCCTGCAGAGGTAGATCGTGCAGCCTTTACAAAAAAGATTGCCGTGACTCCTTTTCAGAACGATCAGGTTGGACTGTCAAGTAAAATTGAAGCCAGGGTCGCATCAAAAAAAGTAGACGGAAAAAACTATTTTACTACTATCAGCCGAAGGGATATACGCAAGATCATAGAAGAGCAGAAGCTGCAGAACTCCGGCCTGCTTGACGAATCGACAGCTGTTCGTCTCGGTAAACTGCTGGGTGCCCAGGCTATGATCAGCGGCAATGTCACAACCGCCTCTTTCTCAGACACACACTACCAGGCAACACGCACCAAATGTTCGGACAAAAAATGCAAAACCACTTATGAATATAACGTACCCTGCACTAAAAGAGTAGTCACCCTTGCCTCCCAGGTCAGGATGGTGGATGTTGAAAAAGGCGACATTATCTTTGCAGACCTGCTGCACAGAAGCCGAAACTGGAGCCACTGCTCCGACGACAGCAGTACTATTCCATCCTCCGCACAGGCACTGGATCTTCTCTCCACCGAACTGGCCAATGCTTTTGCCTACAAGCTGACACCGCACTATGTAGACTACAGCGTGACGCTTCTGGATGAACCTGACCTTGAATATACGGATGATCAGAAGAAGGCACTTGAAAACGCTTTAGTATATATAGAACGCAGCCGTTACGATAAGGCGGAAAGAATACTCAGCAGACTTCTTGAAGAGAGTATGGATCAAAGCTATGTAGCAGCCTACAACCTTGGTGTCGTTAAAGAGGTTCAGGGAGAGTATGAAGAGTCGAAATCACTTTACGAGCTTGCAGACAGACTGACGCACAAACCCGTAGAAGAGATTGATACGGCTATGCTCCGTATACGGCGCTCTATAGAGCAGCGTGAACAAGCCAAACGGCAAATACAACAGTAATGAACAACCTTTACATAATTATCGCTTCACTGTTTATATTGGTTGTACTAAACGGATGCGGAGGCAAAAAG
>MZGN01000072.1 GCA_002085085.1 Helicobacteraceae bacterium 4484_230 | reverse complement strand
CCGATATATCTGTCAAACAGCTCTTTTGCAAGGAAGTAGATAGCCACTATTCCTGCGGTGCCAATGACCACCGAGAGGGAGCGTCCGGCAAAACCCAGTAGCTGTTGAATGTCAGACCCTTAAGTCTTAGGGCAGCTCCCAGTATTGTAATAACGGTCAGTATAAGTGCAACATGGTTGTCCTGTACAAATTTTAGTATTTTGATATTTTTATCTGACATTCTCATCCAGTACGGCGTCAAGTTCAATTTCCCTGTTTTTCGAAAGCCTGTAGGCTTTTTCACCTTCATCGTAAAAGGTTGTTTCCAAATCTGCATCGGTAATACCCGGATGAACCATAACTTCATAGTCATATTTTGAAGCCCTTAATTTTGCTAAAATATCTTTACGAACAGTTCCGGTGTATAAAATAGAAAAAAACCTTAGATTATGTAATTTGGTTTTTCGTGTATTTATCTCATTGAAAGTTTTTAACAGTATAAATTTTATCAGTCCCCCGTTTAGTATAAAGTCAAAGCTTTTTGCCGTTGATACCGAGTCTATAAGGCTTTCATTGATCAGCCGAACCTTTTTGATGTCGTATTTAACAGATAGATCAACTACGATATCGTATATTTTTGGAATCATGTGGATATGTCTATGGCTGTCGATATGTGATATGGCTATTTTTGAGTCCATTGCGCGGCGTATCTGAAGTTCAAACTCTTTTTTTACCTCTTTTATAAAATTTTTATCAAAGAGACTTTTTATTAATATTTCCATAAAGCCAAGGTTGAAAAGACCTCTTTTGTCATTGTAGATTTGATTGTAATTCAAGGCTTTTCCATAAGTTAAATTCAGATGAATACCTATATTTAAGTCTTTCCTGTTTTTTAAGCCTTCAACAGCTTCTGTAAAATAGTCACCGTTAGACATAATGCTTGAGTGTGTAATGATCCCATGGTCGTATCCCTTGAAGATGGCCTTGTTGGTCCCCGGTGTCATTCCCAGGTCGTCAGCATTGACTATAATATTACCCATTTAAGTTCACTGCACTTTTGATGGTATAGAGCGGCCTGTTTTTTGACTCCATATGAATTCTTCCAATATATTCACCGATTACGCTTAGCACAAACAGGTTTGAGGAGCCAAGTATCGTTATCGTTAAAAGCAGGGTCATGAAGCCGGGGGCATCATTTCCGTAAAAAAACCATTCCAAAAGGAAATAGAGGCCAAAAAGTATGGATAGAAAAAACAGGGTAATAGAAAAAAACAGGGCAATTCTTAACGGTCTTATGGAAAATGCCAAAATACTGTCTATTGCAAGATTCATTAATTTGAAAAAGTTGTATTTGGTTTTGCCGCTATATCTTTTCGGTGCAACAAACTCTATAGTTTCCGTATCGCTCTCTGCGTTGATGATGTATAAGAGACCCCTGAAGAGTCTTGATGATTCCTTGAATTTTTTTAAAATTTCTATATAGTACCTGTCGATCAGCCTGAAATCCGGGGTGTTTGTCTTCATATCGTGTTCGCAGAGGTAGTTTAAAATTTTGTAATAAAATGAAGCGCAAACGCTATAGAACAATGATTTGTCTGCATTGTTTACTCTTTTTGTTAAAACTATTTTAACTCCGCTTTCCCATTCACTGATTAGTTTCGGCAGTAGTGAGGGAGGGTGCTGCAGATCTCCGTCCATAAAGATAACACTATCTCCCTGCGCTATATCCATACCTGCACTCATGGCTATTTCATGACCATAGTTTTTTGTGAAGTTCAGCAACTTTATTCTATCGTCATTGCTGCAAATATTCTCTATAATTTTTTCTGTTTTGTCCGTGCTTCCGTCATTTATAAATATCAGTTCATAGCTAAACCTGTCAGGCACATTTGACCATATCTCCTCCACAAGCTTTTGAATATTGCCTTCCTCGTTATAAACAGGTATTACTATCGAAATTTTTTTCATTTCATCTGCTCGAAAAGTAACTTTCCGTTTGCAATACTTTCTATTATTAGTGTTGAGTGTGTTTCGGAAAATGCATCAAAAACAACAATCTTGCCTCCAAGTTCAATTACTGCCTGTTGCAGGTCGGCTCTTTCTTCTATGGTTTTGGAAGCAGTGGTAGACATGATAAAGATATCCGGCTCCACAAGTTTTATCAGATCCATATCATTAGAAAAAATATATACACGGCTGACACATTTGAATCCGGCAATAAGATATGCACGATCATGTTCACGTTGAATAGGCCGATTATCGCCCTTGGTTCTTGCGTATGTGTCATAGTTGATACCTACAATAAGCTCATCACCGCATTCTCTGGATTTTTCCAGGAATTTTAGATGCCCCGGATGCAAAATATCAAATACACCCTGTGCCAATACAACTTTTCTTGAGTCTTTTTTGCATTTTTCACGAAATCTTTTTATTTCTGATTCATTTAAGATTAAATCTTCGGCCCTTAGAGACATGGAAATCAACCCCCTCCAACTATTGAATTATTATATTGTTTATAAACATAATTTTTGCTATAGCTAAAATTATTTTCAGTTTTGAGTTTTTGGATATTTTATTCAGCAGTTTTTTTGTTTTATTGACAAATCAAACAGGGTATATTGCAAAAAAAGCGGTATTTATCATTTAAATAATAATATATAACAATGTATACTATAAAAAATTATATTTAAGCATTGCTCTACTATAATACGAAAATTTTTTAAAAGCTATTGCAAAGAAGAGTGCAGGTTGTGCGCAGAAGATATTGTGTTGTTGTGTTGTTAATGATAATATTTATGTATGAATGTGAAAGCAGGGATGAGACGACAGTGGACAAGTCTGAAAAAACCATCACCGTCTACAAGGTAGTCCACGGCCACAGACTCCCTCCCGAACCGGACCCAAAGATAAACAACTCAACCCTTCTCGGTATCGACAGCAACAATAATGGTGTAAGAGATGACGTAGAGAGATGGATATATACAAGATACGACAAACATTTCCCCTGCAAAATGGTAGAAGTAAACGTAACCATCCCCGCAACAGGAAAGACTGTCACAGGCTACAAGAGAATATGCGAAGATCATGAAGTACCATACCACCAGATCGTCAGAGAGATAGCCATGCAGGGAGCAAGGGCTGCGCAGATCATTATTCAGGAGCCTGAGAGGGCAAGGGAGACACGGGCGGTGTTTGCAAGGGCGTATAACTGTAGCTTCTATTTTCAACATACCTTTTCGTTTCCGGCTCCATCAAAAGAGAACAATGAATCTGTCTATCTAGATCATTATATTTTTGGCGATGAGTTTAAAGCTGTGCAGTTTAATACATCCAGGCGCTCAAGAGCATTTGCCAAATATAATATGGCTTTGGGCGGGGGAGTGTATGGCAATCTTTCAAAAAACAATGGTAGAGATGTTTGTGATTTTAATGCAACAAAACTCTTGCGCAAGAATCCATAACGACTTTTTTATCTGTACAGTCAATATTTTCTTTTATCTAGAACATAACGCATAAATAAGAAAGAATCTTAGAAACAATTAATAGAAACAGTGATAAAATAACATAAAAAAATATCAAGGAACCATAAAGATGAAAAAAAGAATCTGTCTGGCAGGCATATTGACTACAGTGCTGCTGATTCAAGGATGCTCTGAGGGTAGTAATGACAGAGATGTGGGAGAATCGTTTTCTTCAAGTAAAACTGAAAAGGTAGCACAGAGCTCATCATCAAAAAGCACTTCATCTGCTTCAAACAGCAGCACGTCATCTTCAAGTACGGCAAGCATTGATGACGCAGTTGGTACAAGTTCTTCATCTGTTTCGTCACAGAACGGCAATACTGCCACAGACACAGTACTACATTCACTGGAGCTGACGGTTGAGAAGAGTGAGCTTGCAGAAAACAACGAAACACTGTTGACAGTAAATGGCAGTTACTCCAATGGAGAGAAGCACCGGTTTATTGAAAATATTAATTGGCAGATCAGCAGACCTGGTATTGTAGAAATCAGAAATGGCAGACTTATTGCCAAAAAAGAGGGCACAACGACAATCAGGGCAAAAGTAGACGGAAAGCTCTCCTCTCCAAAAACCATCACCGTCTACAAGGTAGTCCACGGCCACAGACTCCCTCCCGAACCTGACCCAAAGATAAACAACTCAACCCTTCTCGGTATCGACAGCAACAATAATGGTGTAAGGGATGACGTAGAGAGATGGATATATACAAGATACGACAAGCATTTCCCCTGCAAAATGGTAGAAGTAAACATAACCATCCCCGCAACAGGAAAGATGATTACAGGCTACAAGAGAATATGCGAAGATCATAAAGTACCATACCACCAGATCGTCAGAGAGATAGCCATGCAGGGAGCAAGAGCTGCGCAGATCATCATTCAGGAGCCTGATAGGGCGAGGGAGACGAGAGAAGTATTTGCCAGGGCGTATAATTGTGCGTCATATTTTGACACTTGGGCAAAATATGAACATGAGCCAATTTTGTTTGATGAAGATACTGAGAGAGATTATTCTATTGTCGGAAAAGAGTTTGACAGCATACAGTTTAATACAGCCCGGAGATCCGGGGCCTACGCTAAATACAATTTTGCTCTGAGTGGCGGAGTTTATGGTAGTCCAGGTTCAAATTTTCAGTATCGGCAACAATGCGATTTTAATGTAACAAAACTCCTGCGCGAAAACCCATGAAAAAGTTTTTTTTAGTTGTATGGTTGATGATTCCTTTGATCTCAACAGCTTCAAAGACGGTTGATGAACGAATTATGGATGTATATTTTGGTAACGGGATATTGACAACTGAAAAAGAGGCTGATGAGGCAAGGAGTGTTGTTAGAAAAAGTATTCTTCATGATATTTATCATGATGAAGAAGTGGCCATGCAAAGAAACCACGGCAAAGAGGTCAAGCTCGCTTACAACACAACATTTAAAGAAGCAGAAATTGCCCGAATCGGGAAGCTGGGTGAGGTTCCCGGCGGGATACTTGATATCATGGAGAGTTACGAACAGCTTAAAAACACTTCGCTTGGGTGGAATGTTTTTAGCACAATGCTGTCGGTAGTAACAGAAATCGGCTTAAAGCGTGCAACACTGACAAAATCGGTCAGAAAAGAGATCTTTGATTATTTTGTCGACAACTACGTTTCCGACTACCTTGCCACTTATATTTCGGTACAGTTGACCGACAGTGACCTGCTGCGCATTAAGCAGCTAAGCAAAAAAGCACTCGATGATATTATAAAAAAAGCGCATGATACAGATCTTGACAGAATGGTCGGTGACTATGAGAAGAGCATAGAGAGCGGACATGGCGTAATCATGGTAACCCACTCCCAAGGGAATCTGTTTGCTATCGAAGCAGTAGAGAAGATCAAAAAAAACAGACCATGGATGGAGAAATATTTCTATCAAGTCAGCATAGCATCTCCTGCAACAAAATTTGCAGCACCTGAGCACGTCTTGATTTCACTTGATAATGACCCAGTTCCCTATCTTTCTCCGCTTTCTGTGGCATATAATAATCCTGCACGTTCGTACAAACATAAGGCCGTCAGCATTTCGCCGGCAGTGCTGGGGCGTAAATGGTATGAGTTTCCGCCTCATATTCCGGGGACATAATACCTATTTTAAATAATTCAGCCATAATTTCTCTACGATATGAATAGTAAAAATATCACAAAAAAACATTATCTAAGTCATAATGCAATAAAAATACCATATAGTTACATATAAAATGACAGGGAACTGTAAAAATGAAAAGAAAAATCTCTTTAACCGGAGCATTATTGGCAGCACTGTTGGTTCATGGATGTTCTAAGGGCAGTAATGAAAAAGATACTCAGGGATCAGCCTCTACAAGTGGAAACAAAAAGATTATGGAAAGTTCGTCAATCAGTTCATCATCCATCTCTTCACAAAACGGCAATGCCGCCGCGGGTGTAACACTGCGTTCGATTGAACTGAGCATCCCTGTCTCTGAACTTTCTGAGAACAATGAGACAATGTCACTATTCCTGCTACAGGGGAGATGGTCACCGGTTTTAAAGATATCTGTGAAAAGGAACGAAAACCCTATCATCAAATCGTTAGAGAAATTGCGATGCAAGGGGCTAGAGCCGCACAGATCATCATTCAGGAACCGGAGAAGGCGCGGGAGACTATGAAGTATATGGATGCGGCTGTGGATTGTAATGGGTATTTTAGCGTAACAGCCAAATACCGAAATAAGCCTTTGCTGATCGATGGTTTTATATTTGGCAATGAGTTTAATGAAATTCAGTTCAATACTACCATGAGAGCAAGAGCTTATGCAAAATATAATATGGCATTAAGTGGTGGAGTGTATGGTGGACGGACTATAGATGAGCAGTTGGAAAGTTGTGATTTTAATGCTACTAAATTATTAGAGAAGCAGTAATGAAAAAGTTATTTATACTTTTTCTATTTACCATGATTCCTTATCAGTTGATTGCCAAGAATATTATTGACGAACGTATTGCTGATATTTATTACGGTAATGGAATTTTGACCACAAAAGCGGAAGCTAGATCCGCGTTGAACAAACTATTGTTATATTCCGGGGACATAATACCTATTTCAAATAATTCAGCTACAATTCCTCCATGGCACGCATAGCAAGAGTAGTATTACCGGGAATACCGCATCACGTCACCC
>MZGN01000071.1 GCA_002085085.1 Helicobacteraceae bacterium 4484_230 | reverse complement strand
CTTGAACTGGTGGAAAAGGACGGCAAATACTATTATGCAACCGTATTTACCGACCTTGAAAAGGCCGACTTCTGCATTGTAGATATAGAGACAAACGGTTCCAAGCCCGAAAAACACCAGATTATCGAGATAGGTGCGGTAAAAATACGCAACAAAACGATTGTAGACACTTTTGAAAGCCTTGTGCAGTGCGACAATATATCAGAGCATATTACGGCCATTACAGGCATTTGTGAGGATGAGACACTGCATGCACCACCGCTAAAAACTGTTATGAAAGAGTTCAGCCTCTTTCTTGACTGTGCCGTTTTTGTAGCACATGATGTTAAATTCGACTACTCTTTTATCTCGGCAATGATGCAGCGTGTCGGACTTCCACCCATGCTTAACCGCTCTTTATGTACTATCGATATGGCAGAGCGGACAATTGCCTCATACCGGTATGGCCTTGCCTATCTGAACGAGCAGCTCGGCTTATACGAAGAAGCGACTCATCACAGGGCACTTTCCGATGCGATAACGACTGCAAAACTTTTTAAGAGATCATTAAACTGTCTGCCGCATGAGATTAAAAGCGCAGAAGACCTTGTCCGTTTTTCAAAAGAGGCAAAACGGTTAAAGCGACCTAAACTGCCGATCGAAGATAAAAAAAAGGGAAACAGGCAGGAATAACCTGCCGGAAGAAAGCGGGCCTCTACTCCTCCGAGAACGCACCGACGGAGACCAGTTTTTCGTAACGCTTGTTTAAACGCCCTATAGCCAGCGCGCCGCCACTGCCGCCTTCTCCGATTACGATCGAAACAGTTGTCGTGTTGAGCTTGGAAAACTCCAGAAGATTTCTGGCTATTGCCTCACTCTGATTGCGCTCTTCTGCACCCAGACCCGGATAGGCACCCGGAGTGTCTATAAGCATCAAAATAGGAATACCGAACTTTTCAGCCATCTGTGCGGCACGCAGAGCTTTTCTGTAACCTTCGGGGTTGGGCATTCCAAAATTTCTTTTGATCTTGTTCTTGGTACCGCGCCCCTTCTGTTCACCTATAATCATAGTGCGTTGATCACCTATATAACCAAGGCAGCACATGATCGCAGGATCATCACGAAAATGTCGATCTCCGTGAATCTCATAATGGTCTTCCATTAATAGATTGATATAATCACGTGCATACGGACGGTCCATATGGCGTGCAAGCTGCAACTCCTGGTATGGAGAGAGATTCTTGTATGTTTTGGCAACCTCTTTTTCCAGATCTTTGCGAAGAATCTCTACCGCCTGCATATCATGACGCACTTCTGCGGAGACGATATCTTCTTGTATCTGTTTAATTTTTTGTTCAAAATCAAGGTAAGTTGCCATTACTACTCCTCACGCTATTCGTATTTTTTGAAAATAACGGCACCGTTAGTGCCGCCAAAACCGAATGAATTGCTCATAATTACATTCAGATCCGCTTTTCTTGCAGCATTTGGAACAATATCCAGGTCACAATTCTCATCCGGGTTCTCATAGTTAATGGTAGGAGGGATAATGCCGTCTCGCATCGCCATAATGGATACTACCGCCTCTATTCCTCCTGCGGCACCAAGGCAATGCCCTATCTGCCCTTTAATCGAACTTATCGGCGGGCAGTTCTCTTTCCCGCCAAAAAGTGTTTTTACTGCCGCAGTCTCATTTTTATCGTTGACCGGGGTGCTGGTACCATGAGCATTAATATAATCCACCTTCGGTGAACCAGCCATCAGGTAGGCAGCCTTCATGGCGCGCAGGGGACCGTCCTGGCTTGGAGTGGTAATATGATTTGCGTCACCGCTCTCGCCAAAACCTATCACCTCAGCATATATGCGTGCTCCACGGGCTTTGGCGCTTTCATACTCTTCAAGAACCAATGCTGCAGCACCTTCACCCATAACAAAACCGTCACGCTCTGCATCAAAAGGGCGTGACGCCTTTTTCGGATCGTCATTTCTGGTTGAAAGAGCTTTCATAGAAGCGAATCCGCCTATCCCGACACCAGTTATGGCCGACTCGGCTGCAACAGCCAGCATCTGCTCGGCACCGTTGGTCATGATAGTCTTTGCCGCTTCAGATATGGCATGTGTACCTGCCGCACATGCAGTTACCGCAGAAAGATTCGGGCCCTTGATTCCATGTTCTATCGTAACAAAACCTCCAAGCATATTTACAAGCGCACCAGGTATGAAAAACGGGGAGATACGGCGTGGACCGCGCTTCTCCAGAATGATGGAGTTTTTCTCAATGGACGGAAGTCCGCCTATACCAGAAGCTGCAGAGATACCGAAACGCTCCATATCTATATCAGGAGTCAGATTTGCATCTGCCATTGCCTCCTGTGCAGCCTTCAGGCCAAGATGGATAAAGCGGTCCGCTTTTTTGACCTCTTTGGGCTCCATTACCGTTGCCGGGTCAAAGTTTTTAACCTCACCTGCAATTTTTGCACTATGCGCCTCGATATCGAAAAATGTGATCGTGTCGATACCGCATTCACCCTCACAGATCGCCTTGAATGAACTCTCCTTGTCATTGCCGACTGCATTGATCATTCCCATACCGGTCACTACAACTCTTCTCACATTATCTCCTCATGATAACTGTTCTTAGATCTTGGCTCCAAAAAAGCAAAAATCTAAAAAAAGCAAAGGGTCAAAGGGTTGATAACCCTTTTTACCTATGCGTTTGACTCAATATAAGCAACGACGTCCTTGACTGTCTGAATCTTTTCAGCTTCATCATCAGGAATCTCAATATCAAATTTTTCTTCAAGAGCCATAACCAACTCAACAACGTCAAGGCTGTCAGCGCCAAGATCCTCTACAAATTTCGCGTCTTCCTTAACCTCATCCGGGTTAACACTCAGTTGCTCTACTACTACCTCTTTGATATCGTCCAAAAGTGCCATCACAGCTCCTGTTTTATAGAATGAATTTGCAGAATTATATCATATTTTGCTTAATAAAATATCCCTTTATTGAGTATATTGACGCTTTATAAAAGAGCGGGGCGACAAGATGTAACATTAAAAAGAGAATGATATCTTGAATATGAAACGTGCCAAATACACATTTTAATCAGGCGGAATTGTACGACAAGAAATTGCATCAACGTCAACGCTCTTTGACAAGAGCGTCAACAAAATTAAGGTTTTCCGGGGAACGCGGTGTTCGCTTCACTCTCACAACGCTTATCCCGCATAGCCCTAAAAACGACAAGAAATTGCATCAACGTCAACGCTCTTTGACAGGAGCATCAACAAAATTAAGGTTTTCCGGGGAACGCGGTGTTCGCTTCACTCTCACAACGCTTATCCCGCATAGCCCTAAAAACGACAAGAAATTGTCGTTTTCTTAACGGGCTATGCCATATTCATTCCGCCGTTTACTTTTAGTGTTTCTCCTGTGATGTAACCGGCCTGGTCAGAGAGGAGAAAGGCGGTCGCTTCTGCCACTTCGGCAGGATAGCCGAAGCGTTTCATAGGAATTTTGGATGTAAAAGTGTCTTTGACATCATCGGGGAGCTCATCGGTCATATCGGTAGCTATAAAACCCGGGGTAAGGGCATTGTATCTGATACCGCTCTGGGCGGCTTCAATGGCAAAACTTTTTGTCATGGCAATAACGCCGCCTTTTGAAGCGGCATAGTTTGTCTGGCCTGCGTTTCCGGTTTCGCCTACGATGGAGGCTATATTGACGACAGAGCCGAATTTCTTTTTGCGCATAACCTTCATCGCTTCACGACAGCCTATAAAAGTAGAAGTAAGATTGGCGTTGATGACGCTCATAAAATCATCGGTCTTCATGCGAAGAGCCAGTTTGTCATTGGTGATACCGGCATTGTTCACAAGATAGGAGAGTTCTCCGTCTTCTGCCACGATCGCTTTTACAGCTTCTACAAAAGCTGCTTCATCACTTACGTCAAATCCTGTTACTTCGGCTCTGCCGCCGCTGTTTCTGATCTCCTGTGCAACCGCTTCCGCTGCGTCAGCGCCGCTGCGATAATTGACCCATACTTTCAGACCGTAACCGGCCAACACTTTGGCTATTTCTGCACCAATCCCCCTGCTTGAACCGGTTACAAGTACATTTTTTCCGCTAAATCTCATTTTTTACCCTTAAATTAAACTGTGACTCATCTCTTTTGGACGTTCTATCCCCATCAGCTTCAAAACGGTCGGAGCAATGTTGTTCAAACCGCCCTGCTCTACCTTCTCCACCCCGTCAGCCATGACAAAACACCATACTTTGCCTACTGTATGGTTTGTAAGCACATTACCGTTATCGTCTCTCATCTCTTCGCAGTTCCCGTGGTCGGAAGTCAAAACAAGAGCATAATCAAGCTCTTTTGCCTTCTCAACGATACGACCCAGCTCATGATCTACTGTTTCTACCGCTTTCTTTGCGGCATCGTAATTGCCGGTATGGCCAACCATATCACCGTTTGCAAAGTTGACAACGATAAAATCATATGCCTCGTCCATTGCCTTAAGTACAGCATCGCCAACTTCGGGAGCACTCATCTGCGGCTGCATATCGTAAGTTTTTACGTTCGGGCTCGGAATAAGCACGCGTGTCTCATTCTTATATGGCTCTTCAATACCGCCGTTAAAGAAAAAAGTGACATGTGCATATTTTTCCGTTTCTGCCGTATGAAACTGCCTTAGCCCCTCTTTGCTGATCACTTCTGCAAGCGTGTTTTTCGGAGCATCTTTTTTAAAGAGTACCGGATAGGGAAAGCTCTTGTCATACTCTGTCATCGTAGCCATATGAACCGGAATGAACTTGCGCTCAAACCCGGTGAAACCGGGATCGGCAATCGCGGTTACTATCTCCCTCATGCGGTCACTTCTGAAGTTGATGGCCAAAACGGCATCACCCTCTTTCATTCCTGTATATCCGTCAAATGCAGCCGGCTCCAGAAATTCATCCGTCACCTTGCCGGCATAGGAGTTTTCAATATAATCACTTGGGCTGTTGTCGCTGTGGGGTTGGGCGTTGACAATGGCCTCATACCCTTTTTGCACCCTCTCCCAACGGTTGTCTCTGTCCATAGTGTAAAAACGGCCGCCTATCGTCGCTATCTTGATATTGCCGTTGAGATGCGTTTCGACCTGATGCAGATAGTTTATGGCAGAAGTCGGAGAAACATCCCTTCCGTCGGTAATCAAATGCAACCAGACCTCTTTGCCCTCACCGGCTGCTATTTCTGCAATCCCGATAAAATGGTCAATATGAGAATGTACTCCGCCGTCACTCATCAACCCAACAAGATGCAGTCTCTTTGAGTGTCCAAGCAGTGTTTTGAGTTCACTGTTTTCCGCCAGGCTTCCATCTTCGAGAGCCAGTGAAATCTTCACCAGATCCTGATAGAGCACCCGGCCGCTTCCGATCGTCATGTGGCCTACTTCCGAGTTACCCATCTGACCGTCAGGCAGTCCTACGCTCAATCCGGAAGTATCGATCAGCGCATGCGGCAGATCATGAAAAAGCTTCTCATATGTAGGCTTTTTGGCATTGTAAAACGCATTTGCTTCCGTCTTGGCTGAATACCCTATGCCATCAGTAATGACAAGAATCGCTTTTTTGCTCAATTATCTTCCTTTTTTAACAGTTGTTTACTCCAATTATATTAGAATACCGCTTTTAGTACTATTAGGATTCTAATGCTCTATTGGCTTTACCAGTTTTTTGATATCAATATTTTACAATACATAACCATGCGTGCAGGTTTGGGGTTTTTTATTTCCCTGCTGCTAACTTTTTTTGCAATGCCTCTGTTTATACGCTGGGCACAAAAGTCTTCACGTGTTCAGCCTATAAACGACTGGGCCCCTCAAAGCCATCAGGAGAAAGCGAAAACACCCACCATGGGCGGGGTTGTCTTTATAGGTGCGACTATAATAGCATCACTTCTGACGGTTCGATTCTCCAATGCTTATGCCATAGGTGCTATTTTTACACTTCTCTTTTTTGCACTTATAGGCTTTAAAGATGATCTTGCAAAAATACGGGAAAATGAAAATCTTGCCGGACTGAGCGCACGGAAAAAGCTTCTGCTTCAAATCATGGCATCACTCGGCATCTGCCTGTTTCTGGTCTTCGGGGCAGATTTCAACACGGAACTGTACCTCCCGTTTTTAAAAGAACCGGTCCTTCATATGGGTGTGCTTTCACTTCTTTTCTGGACCATCGTGATAATAGCTTCTTCCAATGCCGTAAATCTGACAGACGGGCTTGACGGACTGGCTACCGTCCCTTCCATTTTTGCACTGACGACACTCGGAATAATTGTCTATATAATAGGACATGCCGGCATCAGTGCCTATCTATATATGCCCAATTATCCGATCGGGGAGGTATCGATCATCGCCAGTTCGCTGATAGGCTCCCTGGTCGGCTTTTTATGGTTTAACAGCCATCCGGCAGAGGTATTTATGGGCGACAGCGGTTCACTGACTCTCGGAGCGTTCATAGGCTATCTGGGCATTATCACAAAAAGTGAATTTCTCCTGATACTGATCGGTTTTATCTTTGTAATCGAAACGGTCTCCGTCATATTGCAGGTCGGCAGCTTTAAACTGCGCCAAAAACGGGTCTTTCTGATGGCGCCGATCCATCACCATTTTGAGATGAAAAACTGGGCCGAAAGCAAGATCATCGTCCGTTTCTGGATCATTGCCATGCTCTCCAACCTGCTTGCTCTGGTCAGTCTGAAAATACGCTAGAGGAGAAAAAGTGGGAAATTTGCGGATCAGTCTCTTCGGCTACGGCATAACCACCAGGGCGATCGCCGAAAAATTTGGCCCGTTCACTTTTTATGATGACAATGTCAACAAACCGTTTACCGACAAGTTTGGCAACAAACTGCGCCCCTCAAGTGAGTTTGATCCACGCTACTCCGATCTGGAGATTCCGTCACCAGGCATCGCACCAGGCAACCCGCTGATTAAAAAAGCGAAACATTTGACCAGTGAATACGACCTGTTCCTCTCGGACAGTTCCGCTTTGCGCTTTACGCTTTCCCCAAAACCCTTTACAGTCTGGATAACAGGCACTAACGGCAAAACCACTACGACCCAGATGACCGAACACCTTCTGCGCGACAAAGGGGCAGTGGCCGGAGGCAATATCGGAACACCGCTGGCAAAACTGGATGAAAATGCTCCGTTGTGGATCCTGGAGACAAGCTCTTTTACGATGCACTATACCGAAAAAGCCAAGCCGGATATATTTATAATGCTTCCCGTCACCCCGGACCACCTTAGCTGGCA
>MZGN01000070.1 GCA_002085085.1 Helicobacteraceae bacterium 4484_230 | reverse complement strand
ACTCTACAGATCGAATCGACAGAAGAGTCCCTTGACATCTATTTTTCCGGAAGTATGACTGTAAGCAATATTGATCATATAGAGTATCTGCTCAGGCGCAGTCAGGCTGCAAAAAAAAGCATAGTATTCAACATAGACAAGGTAAATGAGCTTGATTCGGCATCAGCTTTGATGATCTCTGTTTTTATGAAAAAGTTTGTGAATTTTTTCCAGTTTATCGGAAAGCTTGCAGCTACAAAACTGCAATATCTCAGGCATTTCAGGTCCATACGCTTTAAAGAGATCCTGTTTGAGATGAACCAGAGTGCCATCAAGGCTCTAGGCATAGTTGCGTTGACGATGTTTCTGGTAGGGATCGTAATAGCCTATCAGTCATCGGTCCAGTTAAAGATCTACGGAGCAAATATCTTTATTGTAGATATGCTCGGTATCTCTATCCTTAGAGAGCTTGCACCCATGCTTGCTGCTATAGTCGTTGCAGGCCGGAGCGGTTCGGCATATGCGGCGCAGATAGGGGTGATGAAAATTACGGAAGAGCTTGATGCCATGAGGACGATGGGATTCGACCCCTATGCTTTTCTGGTTTTGCCGCGTATCATAGCTTTGATGATAATGATGCCCATACTGATATTTTTTGCAGACATAACGGGTCTGCTTGGCGGAATGCTTATATCCAACATCGAGCTCGGTTTGACACCTACGCTGTTTCTGGACCGTTTTGCCGACGTTATCGATGTGAGACATTTCTGGGTCGGCATCATAAAAGGACCGTTTTTTGCACTTCTTATCGCATCGATCGGGATATTTCGCGGCCTGATGGTCGAGAATGATACGCAAAGTATAGGTATCAATACAACGAAAAGTGTAGTAGAGTCTATCTTTGCAGTCATAATCTGTGATGCGGTCTTTTCGATCGTATTTACAAATATGGGGGTCTGATGGAGCAGGTTATAGTTGCTAAAGAGATCGTTACTGCATTTGGCAGCAGCATTGTCCATGACGGTGTATCTCTCAGTATCAACAAAGGTGAGATCTACGGTCTGCTCGGTCCCAGTGGATGTGGCAAGTCTACACTGATGCGCGAGATGATCATGCTGGAGCATTACAAAAGCGGCTTCATGAGTGTTTTAGGTTATGATCTTAATCGTATCAGATCCAAAGAGGCGAATCTGCTGCGAAAAAAATGGGGAATACTTTTTCAGTCCAATGCGCTTTTTACTTCGCTCACCGTTGCCGAGAATATAGCCGTTCTCTTGAGGGAGTATACCGCTTTAAGCTCTATGTTGATATCAGAGATCGTAGCATTCAAGATCGATATAGTCGGTCTTAAACAGAGTGATGCCATGCTGTACCCTTCCCAGCTAAGCGGTGGTATGAAGAAAAAAGCTGCGCTTGCGCGTGCGTTGGTGATGGATCCAATGCTGCTTTTTCTGGATGAGCCTACATCCGGCCTGGATCCTATTTCCGCTAGAGAGTTTGACGAGTTGATACTTAAGCTCAAAGAGATGCTGGATCTGACTGTCGTCATGGTTTCGCATGACCTTGAGTCCATTACGACAACCCTTGACAGGAGAGGTAATAGCGCAGAGCAGCCCGTTTATACAGACATTTTTTTCTACTATGAAAGGCAGACAATGAACTCCAAAACAAACTATATTATGGTGGGAATTTTTGTTCTTTTTTCACTGGCTTTGATACTCTTTTTTGTAATGTGGCTGATGCGCCCGACAGATGAGATCCAGATGCGCCTTTATAAAATAAATTTTATGGAGTCGGTTTCGGGGTTAAATATAGACTCCCCGGTAAAATACAGGGGTGTAAGCATAGGCAAAGTAAAAAAGATGCAGATCAACCCGAAAAACAATGAGTTGATAGAGGTGTTGATAGAGGTGGTAAAAACGGCGCCGATCAAAACCGATACGGTTGCCAAGCTCAAAGCGCAGGGTATTACAGGACTCAGTTTTGTCGATCTCAGCGAAGGAAGCAAAGAGAGCCCGCTGCTTGTAGGGCATAGAGATAATGAGATACTTGAGATAAAGTCGGCCCCCTCTTTTCTTGTAAGAGTAGAACAGACATTCGGTACGGTCTCCCAGAGCCTGACAAAAACGATGCAGCGTACGCAAAAACTTTTGAGTGATGAGAACCTTTCACAGACTGATTGCCTCATCTGCCGATGCTGCTAAAAAATTTAACCGTCTGATGCCGAAAATAGGTGATCTGGTAGAAAAGAGCAAACAGTTTGAGGATGATCTCAATGTTTCCATGGCATCTATTTCGCAAAGTTTTGAGCTGATGGGAAGATCTGCAGAATCTATCAGAAAGCGAAACGAAGTTGGTGATTACAGTGTAAAAGATAATGTCGGGGCTCCGATGAAGCAGTTTGAGTTGACGATGCGGGAAATGCAGACGACGATGATAAGACTTAACGGTGTACTTGACAGATTCGGCGAAAGCCCGTCAAATCTGATTTTTACAAGTGAAGAGAAAAATATTGGACCGGGAGAGAAGGAATGAGACTTGTTTTAATATTGGGCACAGTTTTAATGCTGTTTGGAGGATGTTCACTGCAAAAGACGGTACCTCCTGTCGAAACATACCATCTTGACGTAAAAACAGATACCGGAACATACGAGAACAGAGGGTGCAGGGACAAGATTATACGTGTCTCTCTTATGGAGGGTGCAGATCTTATGCGCCGGCAGGATATCTACTATACTGATGACGCTTCAAAGCAGTACAGCTATACAAGAGCGCGTTGGATAGAGAGTCCAAGCAGGCAGTTATATCATCTGCTGGAGCGTTCGATTTCAGCCGGCGGACTTTTCAAAGGAGTGATCCCCTATAAGTCGCAGGCGAGGAACGACTGGCTGCTGGAGGGCAATATTCACAGGTTTATACAGGTGATCAACAGCGACGGCAGCAGTGAGATTTATGTCAGTATTGACTTATCACTGATCGATCAGTTCAGCAGAAAGGTAATTTCGGTAAAAAGAATATATTTACATGAAAAAGGTGTAGAGCCAAATGTAAAAGGTGCGGTCAGAGCGTTTGACAAGCTTATGAAAAATGTGCTCAAAGAGACAAACAGCTGGTTGAATGATGAGTGTCGCTAAAGAGAATCGTAAATAATGGGCAAACTGATCCGTTTTTTTCTTGACAATACGCACCTGAACCATATTTTATTGGTTTTTTTGATCATTTCAGGTGTTTACGCGTATATAAAGATCCCAAAAGAACTTTTTCCGGATATGGCACTCAACAAGATCGTTATCAGTGGTTCTTATCCTGGAGCAAGTGCCAATAATCTGGATAAAATGGCAGTGCGCGATATTGAAGATGATGTCTCTGCCGTCAGCGGTGTCGGTAAAATAGAGAGTGTGATCACTCCGGGACGATTCAGTGTTATCATTACTCTGGATGAAGATGCGCATGAGATCGATGTTCTGAACCGGGTAAAAGATGCTATTGCCAATATCGGCCGGAATCTTCCTGCCGATATGAATATGCCGGTTGCCAGGTCTTTGGTAAAAATGCGTTATTTTATTAAGCTTTCAGTCTCTTCGGAAAAGCTGGATTTTGATGAACTTTTGGAACAGGCAAAAGATATTCGCTCAAGGCTTCTTAAGGTAGCGCATATCTCGCAGGTAGATATTTATGGTGATTCCGATAAAAAAGTAGAGATCAAACTGGATGCTCTGGCACTCAGGGCATATCACCTTAATCCATCCGATGTGATAAGTGTTATCAAAAATCTGTCATATACATTTCCTATCGGTGATATCGATGACGAAAAGCAGTTTGTCTTTGTTTCTACCGTTAATGGAAAAGAGACTGTAGAGGAGTGGGAGAACTCGCTGCTTAAGATCGGAGACAGATCAATATATCTGAAAGATATTGCTACCGTCTCCATTCACCATCCACATGACAGAACAATGGCCTCGTTTAATGGGCAGAAATCTATTACTCTCAGTGTTTATAAGGATATGGAGGGTGATTTGATAGTTATGGCAAATGAGATGTATGATCGCATAGACCATTTCAACAAGCTGTATGAAAAAGTTGACATAGCTATTTTTCAAGATGGCTCCAAGCCGGTTAAAAATCGTCTGAATATCATTATTTCAAGTTTGACGCTGGGGTTGATCCTGATCTTTTTTACCATGTATTATCTGATTAACCGCAATATTGCCATAGTAGTCAGTATCGGGATCCCTTTTGCATTTATAATCGGCCTGCTTTTTATCTACTTTATGGGATACTCACTCAACCTGATCTCGCTGGTCGGTGCACTGCTGGTAGTTGGTCTGGCTGTTGATGATGCAGTTATCGTTTCTGAAAATATTCAACGCCATATTGATGAAGGAATGGATGCCTACGAGGCTGCTTTTACCGGAACAAAAGAGGTTTTTCTTCCTATACTTCTGGCAACGGCAACGACCATGGCGGCTTTTTTGCCTATGTTTATGATGACAGGCGAGATGGGACTGTTTATTAAGTTGATCCCTGTTGTCGTAATTATGGTTCTTTTGGGTTCGCTTGTTGAGAGCTTTCTCTTTCTGCCTCTGCATGCCAAAGAGATATTGAAAAGAGAGTCTCCTTCGCTGGACTGGTCATGGATGACAAACAGGTATGAGAAGATACTGCATAAACTGCTGCATTACAAAAAGACAACCCTGATTGTCTTCTTTGTCGGAGTTCCGCTGCTGACTTTTGCCGTGCTTAAAATGCTAAGTTTTCAATTTTTTCCGACATTCGATACGGACAAGATCTACATTACCGGAAAATTGAAGATCAATACCAGGCTTCAGCAGAGTTACGATATTGCCCACAAGATAGAACTGGATATCCTCAAAAGAAAAAAGGAGCTTTCCGTCAAGACTGTCTCTACTCTGAGCGGAAAGCGCAAATCTCTGGGGCAGGACTGGGAGACAGCGAGCAATATGTTCTATCTGACTATTGAGCTTGAAGACCGCACGGAACAGAACTTTGTAGAGAAGTATATAAATCCCGTACTGAATCTGTCGTTTGATTTCAATGATCCAAGGAAGGTCAGGAGTTTGAGCTCTTTCGAGATAGCTGATCGGCTGCGCAGTCTGATCGAGCCCTACAGGAGTCGTTACGATTTCATGGAGTTTGCGGTTATGGAACGAAAGATCGGTATGATCAAGACAGATATTGAGCTCAATCTTATCGGAACTGACAGTCAAAAAATTGAAAAAGCGGTCAAAAAAATTGAAGCCAGACTGCATGAAAATCCATATGTCAATGAAATTGTAGACAATATCCGTTACGGCAAAATGGAATATAAGATCAGAATTAACGGTTACGGTGAAGAACTTGGCCTGACAGAGGGGTATGTTGCTTCGATTTTGAGTGGATATTTTCTTGGCGGAAGAAAAGCAATGACCTTTGATGATGACGGGGTTGTCGAGATAACGACCGAGTTCAAAGAGAAAGACCGGTTGTCCAGGCTTCTTAATTTTGATGTTCCTCTCGGTGACGGGCGTTTTGTGGCTTTGAATGATGTTGCAGAGTTTATCATCATGCAGGATTATGAGAAGATCGAAAAAGATAACGGTTATATCGTCAAAACAGTCAGCGCCAATGTGGATAAGACACGGACAACATCAGGCCAGGTATTTGACGGTCTCAAAGAAACTCTCGATACTATCGGAAATAGTGGTATTGATATAAAGATAGGCGGTGAAAAAGAGAAGAATCAGCAGCTTAAAGACGATATGATCCAGGCCGTTGTCGTTGCCATGTTTTTAATGCTGATCCTTCTGCTTCTGATTTTTCCAAAAATAAAATACGCACTTATGATTCTGTCGGTCATTCCGGCTTCCATAGTCGGTGCTCTTATAGGGCATCTCCTTATGGGGATGAATATCGGCATGACTTCTATTATCGGAATGCTGGGACTTGCAGGGGTCGTGATAAACGACGGTATTATTATGCTTGATTTTCTGCACGGTACCCACGATACCAAATCTTTTTACAGGCGGGCGAAACAGCGTTTGAGGCCTATTGTCATTACTACGGTTACGACATTTATCGGCCTCTCGACCCTGATGTTCTTTGCGACCGGGCAGGCAAAGATAATGCAACCGCTCTCTATTTCACTCGGTTTCGGCCTGCTGTGGGGTACGATCATAAACCTCCTGTATCTTCCGACCCTGTACGCTTTTGTGAACAGGATCAGTCCTGAAAAGAAAAGTGAGGTTGATATCCAAAACTTTGCTAAAGCCGCGGAGGTGTAAAATGCTTAACAAAAAAAGGGCTGATTTGAAACTACTGTTTTTTTGGCTGATAGCTGCAGCCGTTTTATTGAATGCAAGAGAGTACTATGCAAAAGTCGAGCCGTATGAGACTCTGACGATTTCGTCTAACGTTTCGGGTCTTGTAGTGTTTGCCGATGAGAAACTCGAAGGCAAGGTGCTCGGGAAGAAGCCCTATATTCTGATCGATGATGAGCTCGACCAGGTGGAGCTGAAAAACATTGTCAAAAAGATCGAACTGCTTAACGGCACTCTTGCCCTAAATAAGACTATGTCGAAAAACTATGAAGATATACTGAAAAAGAAACGGCGTAATTATGAGAATATAAAATCTCTCAAAACCAAGTCGGTGATTGAGAAAGACCGTGAGTTCTATGATCTTGTAGGTACCCAAAACCAGTCCATAAGTATTCGGAAAGAGATTCAGAACCTAAAGACACAAATCAACGACCTCGGGCTTAGAAAAGCACAGCTTGAGCGCAGTATAAAGGACAAATTCTTTAGCGCGGACGGTTATGTGCTTTACCGCCTTATCGTAAAAGAGGGGCAGGTTGTTAACCGTTCCGCCCCGCTTGCGGAGATCGCCGATGTAAGAAAAGCGAAACTGACGCTCTATCTTTCCGGAGAAGATATGAAAGATGTACAGCAGAAGTCTGTCTATATCAATGGTAAAAAGAGCGGCTATAAAATCAACCGCCTGTGGGAGATAGCGGATTCCCAGCATCTTTCAAGCTACAGGGCAGAGATCATTATAGATGCACCGAAGCGTTTTTCACAGCTTGTAAAAGTAGAGTTTAAAAGTGAGTAGATATACAGCCTGTCCGCTGGACTGCTATGACGCCTGCAGCATAGCCTATGAAGACGGAAAACTTCTGGGCAGTCCGGATGATCCGTATACGCACGGGTATCTCTGTCCCCATATGAACCATTATGATAAATATGAGCGCATTATCGAGCCAAGTTATCTTGGAAGGCGTATCAGTATGGAAGAGGCTCTGCAGATACTGAAAAAGATGTTCGAAGAGAGTGGGCCGCAAAAAGTGCTTCACTATCTGGGGCGCGGAAATTTTGGACTGATGCAGCGGGTAAGTGAACACTTCTTCGCCTCTTACGGTGCAGCGCTGACAAAGGGTTCCCTGTGCGACGGAGCAGGTGATGCCGGCATCACGGAAGGCCGTGGAAACAACCGTCTTCTGCCACCCGAGCAGATAGCAGAGTCGGAAGTGGTCATTGTCTGGGGGCGCAATATCCATACTACCAACTCACACCTGCTTCCGCTGCTTAAAGACAAGACTGTTATCGTCATTGATCCGGTAAAGACAAAAATGGCGGAAACGGCAGATTTTTTTCTGCAGATAAAGCCGGCCGGCGATATCTACCTGGCAATGCTTTTGGCACGTTTTATCATCATTGAAGGCCTTGAGGATCAGGATTTTTTGGATGAGTTTGCCGATGAGTACGAGGATTTTTATGAGTTGACACAGACGGTAAGGATCAAGGCCATCCTTGAGCAGATAGATGTAACACTGGGAGATATAGGAAATATTCTGGAACTTATCCGAAACAGGCGGTGCGTGATCCTTGCAGGTGTCGGAATCCAGAAATACCGTAGCGGTGCCGATGTGATGCGCGCGATCGATGCGATTGCTGTACTTTTGGGGCTGTTTGGAAAAGAGGGGTGCGGGGTGAGCTATCCCGGCAACTCATCTGAGGGGATAAAGACCCCTTTTGCCACAGGGGCCGGACGTGAAAATATGGCAAATGCGGATTTTTCAAAATACAACACAGTGTTCGTTCAGGGCTCCAACCCTCTTAACCAGATGCCGGATACGACCCGTGTGGAAGAGGTGATGCAGAAGGTAAAAAACCTGGTTTATTTCGGCCTGTACGAGAATGAGACATCCAAAAAAGCATCGCTTGTGATCCCTGCAAAAAACTTTCTTGAGAAAAATGATATCCGCAGTTCATACGGGCACAACGCTCTTAGAAAAATGCCTATGCTCAAAGAGAGCAAAATCGGCATAAGTGAGTATGAGCTGAGTGCATGGCTCTGCAGAGAGTTTGGGATCGAAATAGAGAGCGAGGAGTTCTACCTGGAGCACTTTGCCTCTTTCGGTACGGACGGTGATGTACAGATATTGGTAAAAGGCCGTCCAGAGATACCATACGGAGAGGGTTTTGAAACGGATGATGATACGTTTCAGTTTCTTGAAGAGCTCGACTTTGATTTTGATATGCAAAACGGGTATTTTCTTATTACCTCCAAAAGCCCCAAAAGCCTCAATTCACAGTTCAAGCGTGAAGAGTGTGTTTATGTCAGTCCGCAGACGGGGTTTCTGGACGGCCAATTGTTAAGGATTATCTCACAAAATGGTTCTGTAGAGCTGGTTGCCCGTCACAACGGACGGCTGAGAAGTGACTGTCTGCTGATCTATTCCGGTACACC
>MZGN01000069.1 GCA_002085085.1 Helicobacteraceae bacterium 4484_230 | reverse complement strand
AGATCCGGTCCCATGAGCGCTTTAAACTGGTCATAATACACTGTAAAAACAAGCCCTCCGAATATACCGCCGATTGCACCGACAAGTACATCTATGCGCCCCTCTGCTATAGAGACCGGTCCCGTACCGGGGCATTTACCCATAATCGCCATAGAGATTCCAAATAAAATCCCCCCGACTATCAGTCCGCCCAGTAAAATAGGCTTTATATGATAGTGCGCGTATCCTGCCTCGATCATAAAATAGAGCCCTATACTGGCCAGGCCGATCGCCAGAAAAAGCATTTTCGGCACTACTGTATCGCGAAGCATCGCAAACCCTGCTATCTTCTCAAATTTATCGACACGCGTATACTGCATAATGGCACCAAAAACGATCCCGATCATAAAAACAAGCCATACTGAACCGTTGGAGCCGTTGGCCACAGTTGTGAACATATCCATAATGCGGTCAAACAACGACACCGCCAAAGATCATTGAACTGATCGCTGTCTGCGTCATCCCGCTCAAAAAGTGGCCGCTCGTGCAGCCACCTGCCAGACGTGCGCCTACGATCATCAGAAATCCACTGACAAAACTCCATGTCAGCCGGGAGGTTACAGAGCTGTTCTTGTATTTTTTCCAGGCTGTCGGCACTATGCTGACCCGGAAACTCTTCGTTATAAATATTGCCGTAAGAAAAGCACCGACCAGGGCACCAAGAAGCATAACGCCCTCCCAGGAGCCTGCACCGTGGATCTCTTTGAGGTATGTATATTTTTCCGGATCCAGATCAAATAAAATACCGGCAAAATACGGTACATAAGTCGAAGCGCCAATGGGACGGTCCGCTCCGAAAGTTGAAAAAGCAAACAGCAGCAGCAGCGCCATCAATATGCCGCCGACCCACCATGGAATACGTCTTATCATCTATTTTTCCTTCTTGGTTTGATTGTTGCAATTATAATCTTTATATATAAAAAACAGCTATTGAAATTCACGGACAAAAAAAACTTTAGTATATAAAATTATTATGGTCAATTTGCCTCTTTCCCCTCTTCTACTATTCTGTAAATTCAAAATCAGTTTATGATAAAAAGAAAAAGGAGTCATAGCAATGGTATTGACGAATTGAACTCTATGCAGGCTGAAATATTGTGTCTGCTTAGCATTATCGCAACCCTTTAGGCAGTTTGTTTTTATATTTTTATCCACAAATGATAAATAGTATCTGAAAATACCTGCAAACTGCTGTTTTTATACAATCCATATATTTTAGGATACACTCATACTGTTTTCTTATCCGACGGATGGCTGCGGCTGTAACGCTTGACAAGAGGCTGCGCGCTAAGGCCATGCAGAAGAATGCTTAGAAAAATGGTAAGTGTCATAACCGCAAAAAGAGGTTTTGCCTCACTGATATCGCCTATCTTCTCAACAGCTACGAGGATATAGAGTATAGAAGCGATCCCCCTTGGTCCAAACCATCCTATAAAAAGACGGGTAGAAAGATCCATTTTGATGAAACCGAAACTGATGATGACCGGAAGCATCCGCAACAGCGTAAGGCTTAGTATAGCAAAAAGAAATGCTCTGAAATCCCAGTACATAACGGTAGCAGGAACAAGGACGAGCCCAAAAACCAGAAAACTGAGCATGATCAGAAATTCACCTTCACTCTCGGTAAAATGCTCGACATCCTTTCGCATAGGTTCGCTGGTATTGCCAAGAATCAGACCACCGAAGAATGCAGCGATATAGCCGTTGCCACCCATAGGTTCGGCAACATAGTATGCCAATACTGCAAGCGCAATAGGAACAAGGTCCCGATACGCACCCTCCATCCATTTATGCTTTAGCGAAAAATCACTGGCTTTTGCACCAAGATAACCGACAATGCTGCCCGCAACGGCACCGACGGTGATCTGCTGGGCAACATATCCCAAACCGCCGCCATCACCATCCCTGCCGGTAGCGATCATCACGACAACCGCAAGAAAGACAGGAAAAACAATGCCGTCATTGAGACCGCTTTCGACATTGATCGTATTGCGCACTTTTTCCGTAATACGCTCATCGGTCACCACCGCTTTGCCCAAAGCAGCATCGGTCGGTGCCAGTATCAATGCCAGCAGTACTATAAAAAGGTTAGGTTCATCCGGAAACAGCACCTTGGCAACCAGAATCGAGATCACGATCGATATCGGCATGGCGACAAAAAGCAGGCGAACAGGAAGCTCCCACTGCCTGTTTTTTCGCAGATGCGAGAGATTGATCCCGGATGCATCTGCAAAAAGTACAAGGATCAGCGCGATCTGAGCTACGGTCTGAACCGTTTCCGTATTGATCTTGAATGTATAAGAACCCAATATCAACGGCGAAAGGACCATGCCGACTGCCGTAAACATTATCGGTCCCGAAATGCTCCATTTGGCAAGCAGTTTTGAAAAGTAACCATACCCCAGGATCACAAGAGCGATTCCTATTAGTGTCTCCTCAATATTCACTCTCTACTCCCAATGTCATATATACTGCATTTTATCAAACTTCATGTGAATTCCTGTATCAGAAAAACGTAAAAAAAGAAAAAACTCTCCCGGCCAAACGTGCTACACTGCTTCTTTGCATATAACTCTTCAAGGTGCCTCTAATACATCTTGTTTGTATGCATAAGCAGATCTTTTTCGCCAAGATCATCTACAAGCCTCTTCAGGTTTTTAAGCGTAAAGAGTTTTACATTTGTGCTTTTCTCTTTTTTCAGCTCGTTTGAGAAGCCGCCCTTGGAGAAGATGACAAACGTCTCGGCTTTCAGTTTTGCCCGGGAACACTGCTCTTTCAGTTTTGTCAGCTCGCTCTTTTTTGCCTTCGACTTCGAGTATCTGCAGCTGCCGGCTATACTCTTTCCCGATGCGGTCATGGCCAGGATGCCGATCTCACCGTTTTTATCCCAGTATGAACCTATGCTCTCAGCAGGGTCATCTTTGAAACTCTTTTTTACAAGCTCCATCACCAGGCGCTCATAAATATAATTGGAAAACTCCTGCCGCCTGTTTTCAAAACGCTCTTTAACCTCTTTATAGCTGCCTTCCCTGATGCCTTTGTAATACGGAGAGACAGAAGAGAACCAGAAGCGCATAAAAGGCAGCGTAAAGAGAAACTTGTCCGAGACCTCTTCCGTCTCGTCAAGCGGCTGCTCCTGGGACTGTTCACGTACCAACAGCCCGTTTTTAACAAGAAAATCTATGGAGTCTTCCCCGTCCTCCCTGGAGATACCCGCTCTCCTGAATGCAGAATGTTCACGTCCGTCTCCAACCGCAAGGGCACTGAGAAGCGCATGGTGTGTTTTATTACTCTGCGTGATCTTGGCTATATCACCGTGAATATAGCGGTAGTTTTTCAGAATTTTCTCTTCGATCAGCTCATCCAGCTCTCTGGACATATCCACCTTCCAGCCCATTCCGCCAAATACGGCAAAATACTCTACGGCCTTTTCAAAATCGGCAGCATTATTCTGATAGCAGAAGGAGCGGAACTGTTCTAAAAGTGTCGGTTGTTTTGACATAAGTGTGAGGCCTTGATTTGTTTGCGTCATTATAGCTCATTACTCCGAAAACCGTCAAAATCCCCGATCTTCGTGGACGAGACTTTGATCTTCCTATACCCCTTCGGAGCAGGGACTTTAGTCCCGTTATTATTTGATGATACCGAAGTCTCTTCTATAATTGACGGGGTTAAAACCCCTGCTCCTGCTTGACTGCTCTTCATCACCTCTTCTCTCCAACTTTGCAACCATTTTGTCAAAGTCCGAGGTAATAGAGGCTTAGTCAGTTAGTATACGGCTTTGGTCTACTTGCACCCCTTTGGAGCAGGGACTTTAGTCCCGTTATTATCAGACGGTACTGAAGTTTCTTCTGCAATTGACGGGGTTAAAACCCCTGCTCCTGTTCGATTGCTCTTCAAACTACTACTCAAAATACAACTTTATAGCTCATTACTCCGAAAACCATCAAAATCCCCGATCTTCGGGAACGCGACTTTGATCTCCCTATACCCCTTCGGAGCAGGGACTTTAGTCCCGTTATTATTTGATGATACCAAAGTTTCTTCTGCAATTGACGGGGTTAAAACCCCTGCTCCATTCTCTTGTGCCACATATCACCCTCATATAACATACTAATCACCGGTTTTCAAAACAGCCAAGATACGCACTGCCGTTGAACCTGTTTTTTTAGTACGGCATAGGCCTTTGATGTTATCACCGAGAATGACCACAACCTCTCGGCCAGCCCCTATGTCGAGCCTGAAGATACCCGTGAGGTCATTGACATCACCGAGCTCAATGACGAGATAAAAATAACGGTTGTAAAGATAGACAAGCTTAGTGCCGAGATAGATAAGATCGTGGCGGAGATAGAGGGGTAGAGAGGTGTCTTTATATACATTTTTGAAAGTAGTGCACTTGAAAAAATGTAAGTAAGAAAATGTTTAGATTGTCTAAACATTCGCTATAATAGGCTTTTAAAGAGATGTGAGTGAAAGTAATGAATCAAAAAGAAGTAGTGTGACAAAGATAACCATACCGGACCCCTCTTGGCGTGGAGCGAATATTTTCTAAGTGGTATGAAAAATGAAGGGGAGAAGATAGGTTCACTTTTACGTTTTGATTATGTGCGGGATAAGCTGCTTTTACCAATACTCCATATTGCCAAAAAGCGGCAGTATGTGACTGAACTTGAACATAAGATATGGTCTATCTCGTCAACAAAGAAAATATGTCCATCAAGTCATCTGAACTTGAAAGCTTCGGCATCAAGAACTCCAGGCAGAAATCCTACACGATCACTAAGCTTAAAGATAAAAAGATGATCATCCCGACCAAAGAAGGCGGACGCATCTACACAATCTCTTTTGGTAACAGCTATTTACTGAGAACGATCATGGAAGTGTTAGATCAAAAAGGGTTCATATCGGAGTTTTTGAAATGAAAGATCAATGTGAATACGGGGTAGCGAATTTATTCGCTGATAAACATTATACATTATGAGAGGGGACAGATATGGTATTGGAAAATAAATTAGGCATCACCGACCAAGTCACCCTTGCCAAAGAGGAAGAGCGCATCAGCAAACAAAAAGCAAAAGCACTCTTTGATACAGGCGACATCGACACCATAAAGGCAGGCACCTTTGCAGGGCTGCAACAGATACACTGTTATCTTTTTGAAGATATCTACCCCTTTGCGGGGAAGCTTCGTGAGGTAAACATCTCCAAAGGGGGCTTTCGGTTTGCTCCGGTGATGTACCTGAAGGCTTCGCTTGAACATATCGATGCCATGCCTCAAAGTAGTTTTAATGAGATCATAGAGAAGTATGTAGAGATGAATATCGCCCACCCCTTTCGTGAAGGCAACGGCAGAGCCACCCGCATCTGGCTTGACCTTATTTTTAAAAAAGAGCTCAAAAAGGTAGTGGACTGGAACAGGGTAGACAAAGAGTCCTACCTACTGGCGATGGAGCGAAGTGTCATCAAAGATGTGGAGCTTAAAGTCCTGCTCAAAGATGCACTCACCAACCAGATAGACGACCGCTCTTTGTTTATGAAGGGGATTGATGTGAGCTACTTCTATGAGGGGTACAGCACCTATAAGACGGAGGAGCTTTAGGATGCCCCAGACCGACTTTATGGAAAAACTCCTTGACGGGGTAGAGATGGTGTGGCACGTGAGACCTTTTGGGCAAGTCAAAAGCAAATAGCGCAACTTTTTGGTGCAAAAGTTTCGGCCATAAACAAATATATTAAAAACATCATAAGTGAAAATGAGCTGGACAGCTTAACTATTTCCATTTTGGAAATAGTTCAAACCGAAGGAAAAAGAGAGGTCAAGTCGTCACAGAGTATCAGGAAAGAGGCATTTAAACACATCGCCTATTTTCAAAAAGAGATCATCGGTATCGTGTTTTACGGAGGCGATACCGTCTTGTCTTTCGGTGACTCGAAACAGCCAAGATACGCACTGCTATTGAGGCTGTTTTTTTAATGCAAAATAGGCTGTATTTAATTTTAATCTGCTTATACCCCTTCGGAGCAGGGACTTTAGTCCCGTTATTATTTAATGATACCTAAGCCTCTTCTGTGATTGACGGGGTTAAAACCCCTGCTCCTGTTTGATTGCTCTTCATCACCTCTTCTTCAACTCTATAGCTCATTACTCAAGAATCCATCAAAATCCCCGATCTTCGGGAACGCGACTTTAGTCTCATTGCAGGTAAAAAACTAGCTCAATATTAGACTTTACATATGTAATTTATATAGGTATACTTATGTAATTTATACATTAAGGCGCTTGGATGTACAAAAGATCAGCAGAAGGAATTTTAAAAGAGGCTTTGAGGATATCTCCGGCGGTACTGCTCTCGGGCGCAAGGCAGGTGGGCAAATCGACACTCTGTTTTGGGATCAAAAATACATACAGGGTCTTTGACAGCCTGATGGAGAGGGAAGCCGCACTAAATGATCCTGTCGGCTATATCGCATCATTGCCGAAACCCGTCTCCCTGGATGAGATCCAGAAGGTGCCTGAGGTTCTCGAGGGGATAAAGATCGATATAGACAAAAACCGAGTCAACGGCAACTTTTTACTGACAGGATCGGCCAATGTCCTGGATATGAAAAAAGCGAGAGATACCCTTGCGGGCAGACTGATCGAGATCCGGATGTGGCCTCTTTCACAGAAGGAGCTTAACCGCAAACCTGAAGAAAATATTGTTGACACTCTGTTTAACAAAGGCATCGGTTCGCTTCATACTGCCGACATAAACTACAGTGAAATACTTGGCGCCATTGTCGGCGGCGGGTACCCGGAGATAGATAAAATAGACTCATCGAGAGGAAGATCGCTCTGGTTCGACTCCTATATCAGCACCTATATAGAGAGGGATATCAGGGATGTCGGCGAGTTAAGGGATATATCGGCGTTTATACGTTTCTACAATATCATCGCACCAAGAAGCTGCGGCCTTCTCAACAAGTCGGATCTGGCATCGGATGCCAACCTCTCCGAAGCGACTGTCAGCAACTATCTCT
>MZGN01000068.1 GCA_002085085.1 Helicobacteraceae bacterium 4484_230 | reverse complement strand
GGCAGCTAAAGGTACAAAACCCCGAACTGGAGATTAAAGGTATCCAGCACCATTATGCGCATATACTCGGGGTGATGGCAGAGAAGCAGTTGGACGGCAAAGTTCTGGGCGTGGCGTTCGACGGTACCGGTTACGGGGATGATGGTACTCTCTGGGGCGGAGAGTTCCTTGTTTGTGACTATGAAGGTTTTGAGAGGGTGGCACATCTGAACTGTTTCAAGCTTCTTGGCGGAGCCAAGGCTGTCAGGGAGCCAAGGCGTGTAGCGCTCGGGATGCTTTTTGACCTTTACGGAGAAGAGGCACTGAAACTTCAGAACCCTGCCACGCAGGCTTTTTCTCCTTCGGAGCTGAAAATCCATCTGAGAGCATGGCAAAAAAGCCTAAATGCTCCGTTAAGTTCATCCTCCGGAAGGCTGTTTGATGCTGTAGCATCTCTGGCCGGCGTATGCCAAGTGATGAGCTTCGAGGGGGAAAGCGGCATGCTGCTTGAAGAGTTATACGACAAGAGTGTAAAAGGACACTACCGCTTTGGTTATGAGAATGGCAAAATAGACACTCTCGCACTAATAGAAGAGATGCTGCGCGAGTGTGATACTCCCGAGGTGGCGGTTTCAAAATTTTTCCACACTTTAGTTGAGATGATTGCCGCCGTATGCGAACAGTATGACCTGCCGTTGGTGCTCAGCGGCGGGGTCTTTCAGAACAGGGTGCTTCTGGAACTGGTGCTGGAGAGATTTCCCGATGCGCATGTTCCCGGGCTTTTTCCGCCCAATGACGGGGGGATTGCGCTGGGGCAGATGGTTTTGGTTGGCTAAAGCCGACCCTACGAGGGAATAACGTGGTAAACCTAAATGTAAGGTTGGCTTTAGCCAGCCAAAATCACCTAAAAAGAGATCTGAGGCGATAAAAGACTTAACCTTCGGGTATAAATCCTTATCTGTTTTCCGCAAGACTCTCTTTGGCGATCATTCTGCCAAGCTTGATCAGCTCATAGGTTCTGTTAAATTCATAAAACCCGCAGGCATTATGGGGGATATCTATGATGATATCGGGCGAGTAACCCGCTATTTTATAGGCCTCAAGTGAATTCTGCATGGCATCGATCGTGCGTCCCATAATGTCAAAAACACTCATATCGTCATAGCTGTTTTTATACTCTCTTGCAAAAAGTGTTTCTGCCTTTTGTGAAAGTTCAAAAAAGAGTGTTTGCATTCCATTCTCTTTTTCACGTTCTTTTTTTGGAATAGATACTTTATACGCTCTGGAGACATTGGCGTTAAGTTTAACAGCGATAGTCAAGTCGGTATCATCCGATATTGTCGGTGCGATTGGCAGAGGGTTCAGTACTCCGCCGTCAATGAGATAGCGCTCTCCAATTTTCTTTGGTGTCAGCGCTGTCGGAATGGCGACGGAAGCCCTTACCGCATCGAGCAGTTTTCCCTTCTGAATCCAGACCTCTTTTTGTTTGATAATGTCTGTTGCAACAGCAGTATAGGGAATAGGCAGATCTTCGATAAGGACATTGCCGATCATCTCTTCAATTACACGAAATACCTTATCGCCTTGAATGATACCTGTTCCGCTTAAAGAAAAATCAAGCAGTTTGGCAACGTCGAAAAGTTTGAGTTCCAATGCCCACTTTTTAAATGCTTCAAGTTTTCCGCAGGCATATAGTCCTCCGATGAGTGCACCCATGGAGGAGCCGGAAATGGATTTTATTTCATAACCGGACTCCAGAAGCTCTTCGATCACGCCGATATGTGCATAACCCCTTGCGCCGCCGCTGCCCAATACCAAAGAAACACTTTTAGCCATTTGATTCTCCTTGTTGCCATTAGTATATCTGACCTTTATTTAAAAAACCGGGTACGATCAGCAATAAATCAAGTGCGCAGATACCAAAAATGCGAGACTGCTAAAACTATGAAAAAGAGAGCGGTGATTTTCTGCTGGATTCATGCTCAACTTTACACCCTCTTTCAAAGAAGACACAGTTCATTTATCAAAATAGAGAAGAAACCCCCATTTTAATTCGATGTTAATATTAATAGACTACAATACTGAATTATCATTCAGTTTTTAATGGGTACTATGAATTTTATTTGGAGTTTAAATATGGAGTTATCTCTGCTTGTTATCTTTTGGTATGGCATACTTCACGCATTCGGCCCCGACCACCTTACGGCGATAGCGGACTTCTCCATAGGAAAAAACAGGAAAAGGACACTGCTTATCACTCTGCTTTTCGCTGTCGGGCACGGTTTGAGCCTCTTTGTATTCGCCAAGGTGCTGGAGCACGTGGAGATTTCAGAAAGCATCTTGGCATACGGAGATATAATATCCGCATCGGTGATCATAGCCATGGGTGCATACCTCCTTTTTATGGTAGCGACTGACCGCATACAGCTTGGAAGGCATATGCACAGAGGAGAGGAGCACATTCACATCTGGTTTGGAAAATCGCACAGCCATGATGATGCTATGGCCAAAACCTCTTCATTGACACTTGGCCTTCTGATGGGTGCCGGCGGAGTAAGGGGTATGCTTGTTACTCTCGGTGCTGTACAGGGCGGGACAGTTGACTTCACGATGGTTGCGGCATTTACACTGGGGGTAATGGTGGTTTTTGCCTGCTTCGGTGTGCTGATGCTGTACGTCAATAAAAACTTTTTAGGTAGCCTTGTTAATGTAAGACGGGCTTTTTCCGCAGCCGGTGTAATCTCGCTGGCAGTGGGAAGTAATATTTTATTAGGATAACAAGGAGAGCGATATATGTGTAAAGATTGCGGATGCAGTTTAACGGATAGTGCCCATACGCACAGCCATGACCATAGCCACTCACACGATCACGACCACTCGCATGAGCACCAGAAGGCCCATGAGCATTTGCACCACAACCCGCAGCTTAATGACGCCAAGACAATTTCCGTCATTCAGAAGATACTGGACAAGAATGACCATGAGGCGGAACACAACAGAAGCCATTTTGACGGCAAGGGAGTACTCGGTATCAACCTGATGAGCAGCCCGGGATCGGGCAAGACAACCCTGCTTGAATATCTGGCAGAAGTGGCTGAGTTTAAATTTGGTGTAGTAGAGGGTGATCTCGAGACAAGTAAAGATGCGGACCGGCTGAAAGCCAAAAACATACCGGCTGTACAGATACAGACGGGCAGCGCATGCCATCTCGATGCCTTTATGGTGCATGAGGGGCTTCATGATATGCCGCTGGACGATATTGATATCTGTTTTGTGGAGAATGTGGGCAACCTTGTCTGCCCGGCAAGTTATGATGTCGGCACTCACCTGAATATAGTGCTTGTCTCCATTCCCGAAGGAGAGGACAAGATAGCGAAATATCCTGTGATGTTCCGTCAGGCAGATCTTGTTCTAATCACCAAAACAGACCTGCTGCCATATTTTAAGTATGATATCGAAGCCGAAAAAAAAGAGGCGAGGCGCATCAAACCGAATGTAGATGTGCTGGAAGTGAATATCAACGATATAGATTCGGTCAAAGCGGTAGCGGACTGGATAGAATTCAAACGCAAGATGAGAGGCTGACGTGTGTTTGTCGATACCGAGCAAAGTAGTTAAAATATCCGAAGACAAAACCATGTGCACCGTCGATACTATGGGTGTTCAGCGTGATGCGAACCTGATGATGATGGATGATGAGGATGTAAAAGTAGGTGACTACGTACTTTTGCATATAGGTTTCGTTATGAACAAGATAGATGAAACTGAGGCTTTACGCTCCATAGATACATACAAAGAGATACTTGAACTTATGAACGAAGAGGAGCGCAAAAAGGTGATACTCGAAGATGACGAGTGTCCGGCGCGTGCCACATAGATGCCGCTGGAGTTAAAAAATCTTTATGACGACTTCCGTGACGGAAGGACGCTGAAGGCATACGCCAGGATCATCGCCGATGATGCGGCGAAATTGGACAGATCCATCAATATTATGGAGGTCTGCGGCGGACATACGCACAGCATTATGAAGTTCGGGCTTCCACAACTGATGCCTGATAATATCAACTTTATCCATGGGCCGGGATGCCCGGTGTGCATTATGCCGAAAGAGCGCATAGACCACGCCTATGTTCTGGCGATGCAGCAGGATGTCATTCTTGTGACACTGGGAGATATGATAAAAGTTCCCGGAAGCAGAGGAAGCCTGCAGGATGCCAGAAGCAGAGGTGCTGATGTAAGGTTCGTCTACTCTCCCATGGAGTGCATCAAGATAGCGGAGCAGAATCCTCAAAAGAAGGTTGTCTATTTTGCCATAGGTTTTGAGACCACGACACCGATGACTGCCGTACTGCTGGAGCAGGTCATTAAAAAGCGCATACCCAATATCTTTTTTCACATCAACCATGTCACCGTACCGGAGGTGATGAAAGAGCTTATCGACAGCCGTGATGTCCATGTGGACTCCTACAACAACAACATAGATGCGTTTCTCGGGCCAAGCCATGTAAGTGTCATCAGCGGCGCGAAAATATATGAGAAGTTTCCAAAAGATTACGGCCGTCCTGTCGTAGTAAGCGGTTTCGAGCCGGTAGATGTGATGCAGGGCATCGCTATGATAGTCAGGCAGTTCGTTGAAAAGAGGTCTGAACTTGAAATACAGTACAAAAGAGCGGTGACATACGATGGGAACCTGAACTCCCAAAGGCTAATAAACACCTATTTTGACAAAGTGAGCCTTTTTCGGTGGAGAGGGCTTGGAAACGTGCCTGAGAGCGGGCTTAAGCTTAAAAATGAGTTCGCGCAGTATGATGCTGAAGTACTTTTTAAAGACGTGCTGCCGATTGCCGAGATAGAAGATCACAAACTCTGTATCTGCGGCGATATATTAAGGGGCATGGCGAAGCCGACAGAGTGTACTATTTTTGGTACGGCCTGCAAGCCCTCCAGTCCGGTAGGCTCCTGTATGGTCAGCAGCGAGGGGGCGTGTGCCGCGTACTACAAATACGGGAATTTAATACTATGACAAAAAACATAAACATAGCCCACGGAAACGGCGGAGAAGAGAACAACGATCTTATCAGAAGTATCTTCTATAAGCATTTTGAAAACGATATTTTAGCCAAGAGTGAAGATGCGGCCGTAATAGAAAACGGGAAACTCGCTTTTACGACGGACAGCTTTACGGTAAGCCCCCTCTTTTTTCCGGGAGGAGATATAGGGAAACTTGCAGTCTGCGGTACCTGTAACGATCTGGCGATGATGGGTGCGAAACCAAAATATCTGACCTGTTCCGTCATCATCGAAGAGGGTTTCTCTTCATATGAACTTGAAAAGATCGTACGAAGTATGAAAAAAGAGCTCGAGCTTAACGGGGCCATGGTGGTAAGCGGCGATACCAAAGTCGTACCAAAAGGTTCCGTTGACAAACTCTTTATCAATACTACAGGTATAGGCGAGATAGAGTACGGCGGTATTTCCGCCCATGCTTTGAAAGAGGGTGCAAGCATACTGGTAAGCCGGGATGTCGGTTCTCACGGGGCTGCGATCTTTGCAGCCAGAGAGGGTATAGAGCTGGAAACTTCACTAAAGACCGACTGCGCATCACTCTACCCTGAAGTAAGAGCACTGATGGATGCCGGCATAGATATCGCGGCAATGCGTGACGCGACACGCGGCGGTGTTGCCGCGGTACTGAATGAGTGGGCAAAAAGTTCTGATGTTTGTATAGAGATAGAGGAGGAGAAGATACCCGTACAGGAGGAGGTCAAAGGTATCTGCGAAATGCTTGGCTTCGAGGCGGTAAATCTTGCCAACGAGGGTACTTTCGTGCTGGCCGTAGCCGGCAGTGACAAAGAGAGGGCTTTAGAGGTGCTGCAGAAAACCCATACTTCATCAACTATCATAGGCACGGTTACGGATCTGCACAGGGGCAGGGTGATACTCAACTCATCCTGGGGGACGAAACGCTTTCTGGACCTGCCTTCAGGCGAACTGCTGCCTCGAATCTGCTGAGGCAGGCCAATGAAGATACTTCTGCTCTGCAGCGCTTTCAACTCCCTGACGCAAGCCGTATATACCTTTTTGCAGGACAGGGGTGACGAAGTAGCTGTGGCGTATGCCGTCTCGGAAGAACAGATGCTTAAAGAGATAACGGCTTTTAATCCGGAGCTTATACTCTGCCCGTTTTTGAAACACTACCTTCCGCGAAGTATTTACGGCGCATACCCAACCTACATCTTTCACCCTGGGCCAAAAGGCGACAGGGGCCCCAATGCGCTTGAGTACGCTCTGCTGAACCATAAAAAAGAGTGGGGAGTGGTGATACTGCGGGCAAATGAACATTATGACGGCGGTGACATCTACTCGGAGTGCCGCTTCAAGGTGAGAGAGACATACAAAGCTTCGATTTACAGGCAGGAGACCACAAGGGCTTCACTTACGGCTCTGAAACTGTTTTTCAAAAACATAAAAGAGGGCAGAAGCGAGCCGCAGATCCTGAACCCTGTCCATGAGCGGTTTACCCAGGCCAAAAGAGCCATAGAGTGGCAAAAGGACGATACACAGACCGTAATAGACAAAATCAACCTCTCAGACAGCCTGCCGGGTGTTTTGGATGAGCTGCTTGGAGTGCC
>MZGN01000008.1 GCA_002085085.1 Helicobacteraceae bacterium 4484_230 | reverse complement strand
AAGTCGTAACCTCCCTGCAGTTTGTAGGAAGCGGCATTTCGCAAAGATCCTACTTCGAAGAAGTGGAAAATCATCCCGTTTGCGAAATATGGATATCCACCCCATGCGCCAAGTGTTTCGCCCTGGCCTTCACCGTCACTGTATTTTGCCGCGCCGGTAGCGAAATTGAATCCGTTGTCGAAACTGCCGTCAAAACGGATGGAGTAAAGGCTGTAGTCGATATGGGAAAAGTCATTATCGGCCAGCTTGCCGACCTCTTTGAAATTTATGAACTGGAGACCAAAATCATAATTATGAACTGGAGACCAAAATCATAATTGAAGCCTCCGGCACTGTTCGTAAAGTCATATTGGGCAAAAAGAGTGTTGTAAAGCTCTTCGGCGTAGTAGTTCCAGACCTGAAAGTTGTGGGTTCCGTTATTGAACTGGTACGCACCGTAGATAATCCCGCTGTCATCCGCATTGTCCTTGTCCTGCTGTGAAACAAAACTGGCATCAGACATAGAGTGGTAGTGTGCTCCGTCGGCACCACTGTCCCAGACGCCCGCCATTTTGTAGAAGTAACCGACTGTGAACATATTGCTCTCAAGCATTGTGTTAACATAGTAGGCCATCTGGAAGGTGTTTGCCAGCATATACCAGTCGTCCGCATCTATCATCGGCGTAGTCAGCTCTTCTGCGCCGACCATAACGCGATTGCCTTTTGCATCATAGGCAATATGCGCTTCCTGTAAGATAGCGTATGAGTCACCACTGTGCCCAAAAACAAAGTTGCGGCTTTCGTAGTCGGGATCGTTTATGCCGAAGTCGGTTGCACCTACCCCCGTGACTTTGGCATAAAATCCTGCAAGCGTAGGTGTCGTTACGGAGACTTTCGGTATGACGTAAAATCCTCTTGAGTCGGTATGGCCTCTGTTTATGTTGGGATCATAGTCATGGCCGGGAGGATTGCCGTAGTCATACTGCAGCCAGCCTGTACGCAGATCACCGGAAATCAGCCACCCGGCACCTATATTAAGGCCGTGATTGACATGAACCGGCGGTTCATAGGCGTGGTCCTGTGAAAGGGTTCCTGCTTCGGAGGCATCCGGTTTCTCCGATGCCATAACGCCCGTGCTTGTCGAGACCAGCAGCGCTATGGCTGCAAAACTTCCCGATAATTTCATTTGTGCTCCCTATTGTGCCAATGGGTTCAGGCCCAGTTTTTCGATGATATAGATCGCGGCTTTCTGGCCCCGTACACTGTTTCCGTACTTATCGAGCGGAGGAGATACGACGCCTATAGCCAATTTGCCCGGAACGACTGCCAGAATCCCGCCTCCGACACCACTTTTGGCAGGAGTGCCTGTTACATATAGCCAGTCACCGGCATTGTCATAAAGGCCTGCCGTAGCCATGACAGCCAGGAGTTTTGGCACATACTCTCTGTTTAGCACTCTTTTTCCGGTAACAGGGTTGACACCGTGATTTGCCAGAGCGGCACCCATCATTCCAAGATCGTGTGCCGCCACATTGACAGAACACTGTTTCGTATAGACAGTCGTTGCCTCAAGCGGATCAGAGCCCATCAGGTTGTTGGCATCCAGAAGCTTTGCTATAGCCTGGTTGCTTTTATTGTCATTTACTTCTGAAATGTAGACCTTTTCGTTAAAAGAGAGTTTACGGCCTGCATAGTCATTCATATTGGCATAGATTTTATTCCAGCGCTCTTTCGAATTTTTGGCTTTTATCCAGCTGGTCGACTGGATCGCACCGGCATTTACAAAAGGGTTACTTGCGGTACGCCCGTGCAATTCAATTGCTATAACGGAGTTGAACGCAAGCCCTGTGGCATTGGCACCAATTTTTTCCTGGAGGAATTTGGCACCTTTTTCCTGCATTACAAGCGCTGCCGTAAAGACTTTGGAGATCGACTGGATCGAGACAGCCGCTTCAGTGTCGCCAACCTCATAGACTTTACCGTCAGCCGTTACTATTGAAATACCGAAGATCTTTGGATCGACAATGGCCAGCTCTTTTATGTAGTCGGCATTTTTGCCGCTATCGTCATTTTTGTACTTTTCATATGCCTCCATCAGTACACTCTGTATCTTTGCATCGCTTATGGCTGCAGCTGAGGCGGAAGTGTCTTTTGCATACACATTGGACAAAAATACAAATGTCAACAAAAATGCAAATACGATTGGCAGTCTGCCTAGCAGTGGTGCCCTCATTGAAACGGTATTTCTCATTGCGGTTCTCCATTGGTTTAGTTTTGAATTATATGCATTTTACATATTCTAATCTTAAAACCAACCTTCGCTTTATTACAATACATGATATATGCACTCTGAAGTAGTAATTTAGTGTATAAAAGAGGTATATTGAATTTCAGACTGCAGGCAGTCTGTTTTTATCTATATGAAGTTATAATACAAAAACATAAGCATAAACCGCATCAGAAAGAGATTATGAAAAAACATACTATTGAGCAGATGACCATTTTTCTCAGTGTGATTAAGTGGCTGGTACTCTCTTCTGTTGTTGGAGTCATAATCGGTGCGAGTGTGACACTTTTTTTGAAGATACTGCAACTGTCACAGCAGAGTGAAGAGTTCTTGCCGTTTAAATATTATTATTTGTTGCCGTTCGCACTGCTTTTGACCGTCTGGCTTGTAAAAAAGTTTGCTCCTGATGCCGAGGGCCACGGTACGGAAAAGGTGATCGAGGCGGTACATAAAAAGAGCGGGAAAATAGAGATCAGTGTTATTCCGGTAAAGCTGTTTGCTACCGTACTTACGGTATTTGCCGGCGGTTCGGTAGGAAAAGAGGGTCCCGGGGCGCAGATCGGTGCCGGAATGGCGTCTATGGTGTCGGGTATTTTTCATTTCAGTAAAGAAGATAGAAAAAAACTGGTTATATGTGGTATCGGTGCCGGTTTTGCATCTGTTTTCGGTACACCGATCGCAGGTGCAATTTTCGGGGTTGAGGTGCTGGTGATCGGCCTTATCCGCTACAATGTCCTGCTTCCTTCTTTTATCGCCGGTTTTGCGGCATTTTCCACCGCCCAGTATTTCGGGATAGAATACACCTATTTCGATATACGTTTTCATCAGCATGTTACGTTGGATATCCTTTTAGTGGGCCAAGTAGTTTTGGCAGGACTGTTCTTTGGTCTGATTTCGGATATTACCATTACGAGCCTGAGGGAGATATCCCGCGCTGTTCGAAAACTGCCTACAAATGTCTATGTCAAGGCATTTGTGGGCGGGGCAATTCTTGTTGTATTGTCTCTGGTTGTCGGGGACCAGTATTTTGGTCTGGGGCTTGAGACTATAGACAATACGCTTCAGCCCGATCCCTATTTTTCCAGAGACATTCCGTGGTACAGCTTTTTAATCAAGACCCTGTTTACCTCCATAACGCTGGCCGTTGGGGGAAGCGGCGGGATCGTTACGCCCATCTTTTTTATCGGCGCTACCAGCGGCCATTGGTTTGGAACGCTTATGGGGGACCATTTTGCTTTTTTTGCCGCCCTCGGCTTTATCAGTGTTCTGGCGGGAACAACCAATGCTCCGATCGCCGCAACGATCATGGCCATGGAGCTGTTCGGTCTGGATGTGGCACACTATGCCGCCATTTCGGTGGTGATCAGTTTTTTGACGACCGGGCACCGAAGTGTATTTGCTTCGCAGATCCTGGCAATGAAAAAATCTGACCTGTTGAAGATCGATATGGGTGAAGAGATCTCTCATACGAAAGTGAAGATGGATGATGCGGAGATAAACAAGATGAAAAATATCAGCGAGCGTCTGCAGATGAAACGAAAAAAGCGCAAGGAAGAGTCCAAGTTCAAAAGACGGGACACTAAAGAGTAAAAGGAGTAAAGATGGATGCCATAAAAAAAGAGCTTGAAAGCAGAAAAACGGAAATAAGAGGGGCGGTGGATCTTCTGTTTAAGGCTAATATGAAGATCACCGACTGGGATGTTCCCGAAGCTGATGATAACGAGGCTGCACTAATGCTGGTAAAGATTATGCAGGATGTGCTAGATGAGATAAAAGCAGATATCGAGGCCGGGAAGTACGACTATTATTAGGATCTGTTCTGTTGAAACAGTAGCGCTTCTTCATATTCATGGGGTTGATTGAGATTGGCAAATGCGGAATCATCTCCAAAGAAAATAAAATCGGCTTGGGAGGATTTTAACAGTTGCCCAAGGCGGTGGTTGTCATTGTAAAGCATTTCTCTGAACTGCCTCAAGAGAGAACGGTGATATATGCCGCACATAGGGTGTATGCCGGAATCTGTTTTGGCCACAACGGCATCGAGTGAAGGTTTGTCTGCTTTTATGAGCGCTGAGATCTCTTCTCTTCCGACAAAAGGGGTGTCCACACTGAGAACGAAGATGCGGTCGTCATCCAGATGTTCGAAGACGGAGACAAAGCCTGCCGTCGGGGCAAATATGCCTGTTTCGACAATATCCGGTATTACATCGGCTTCAAAATCAAACTTGTCCGCTTCTTTGGCGCTGATACAGACCCTGTTGAAGATTTTTTTCAGACGTTCGTACTGATATTGGGCCAGTGTTTCAAAACCGCCGAATGGAAGAAGGGACTTGTCTCTACCCATACGTGAACTTTTCCCTCCGGCAAAAATAATGCAGGTTATATCGAACATAATTGTCTCCTTTGTCGTTATTGAACGTGGATTACACTTCCTCCGCGTCTGCTGTCGCTTCCGCCTTTAAAATCTCCTGTCACGGCATTTACGCCGCCGAAAAAGATGCTTTGTGCTTCAAATACCTCTGTTTTGTACAGTTTTTCAGCCTCTTTTATAACCTCTATGTTGAAATCCGGCTCGAAAAACAGATTGCCTTTTTCAAAATGTACCCTGGGGGCATTTATAGAATCCTGGATATTCTGCCCGAAACAGATATGGTTTACAATAACCTCGCTTATCGCGCTTCTTATACGGTTACTTCCCGCACTGCCGAGAACGAGTTTTGGTATTTCATTTTCCATTACGATAGTCGGTGCCATCATAGATGGAAGCCTGATTCCGCTTTTCCATTTGAAAAATCCGTGTGGATTGAGATCCTCTTCCCCAAGCATATTGTTTAGCATAATACCGGCACCCGGCACGATCAATCCGCTGCCTTCCCCGTTGGTGGTAGTGACGGAGACGGCATTACGGTGCTCATCGATGACACTTATGTGGGTGGTGTTGCCCCACAGGTTGAGTTTTGTACTTTTTGAGAGTAGGTAGTGTGAGAGCTGTTTTTCGTCATCGAGTATGTTTTCAAGTCCGGTTTTGTGCAAATGTTCATTTATATGCGTAGAGCGGAAATCTGCCGTAATAGCCATTGATTCTACAAGCTCTCTGATGTGTTTCAGCGATCCGAATTTACCAAGGTCTGCGCCATCTAGCAGTTTAAGTGCGAACGCGATCAGTATGCCGCCTGCCGAGGGCGGCGGATTGGTGAGAATGGTGTCGTTTTTATAGGTAAAGACTATAGGTTCTCTTTTTATCACTTCATAGCGTTCAAGATCACTTTTTCTCAAGTGTCCATGCTCTTTTTGGTTGAGTTCACAAATAGCATCGGCCACCTCGCCGCTGTAGAAAATATCGCCGCCTTTGTCGGCAAAACTTTCCAGAAACCCGGCATAATCCGGATCTCTGAAAAGATGCTTTTCATCGATAAGACGGCCGTTTTTGAGAAAAACCTCCCTTGACGCTTCCGTTGATGCCAGCAGCGGTTCGAGCATTTTTATGAAACCGGCCTGCGTTTTTGAGAGGTATATCCCGTCTCCGGCATATCTGCAGGCCGGCTTGATTATCTCTTCAAGAGGGAGGGAGCCTTTTTCGGCATGGAGCTGATAGATGCCTTTTACCATGCCTGGAATGGCAGTTGAGGCTGCTCCTATATGAAACTCCTGCACCGTATTTCCAAAATCTACGTATATAGGAAAAAAGTCCGGATTTTCTGCCCTGTTTGGCGGTACATCGACAAAAAAATCATACAGTACCGGCGCCTTTTTTGCTTCATGGGTAAGTGCAAAGCCTCCACCGCCGAGGCTGGTAAGCATCGGCTCACAAAGCGGGGCCGCCAGCATGCTTGCGCAAGTGGCATCAAAGGCGTTGCCTCCTTTTTTCAGGATATCTGCACCGGCCTGCGCCGTCAGCCTGTCACCGGCTGCGATAACCCCTTTCATAATATGATCTCCGATTTTATGACCTCTTTGAAGTCACCGCTTTTTTTATATATGCTTTTTAGTTTCTGAGAGATCGGCTCCTGATCCAGAAGCTCCATTAGAGCTTTGGCGTCTTTTTCGCAGTGCAGTTCCTTGAATACCCCTTCAGACTCTATTTTGGAGACAAGTTTTTTTGCCGTATCTCTGATGCTCGACACACTGTTGCCGTCTATAAAATTACCATTGAGCGAGTGGCGTACCGCATTCCATTTGTTCTGTTTTGTGATCTGGTAAAACTCTTTTTTTACAGGGTGCCTGGAAGCGTAGATAAGCAGTGCCTGAAAAAAAAGCACTATAAGCCTTAGTCTGTCGTAGTTATAGAATGCATCACAGATCCTTAGTTCGACGGTGCCGAATACCTGGTGTATCCTTACATCCCACCATACATCCCTTATGGACTCTATCGTTCTTGTCTCTTTCAGTTGATCCAGCAGTTCACAGTAGTCGTCATAACTTTCAAAGCTTTCAGGGATACCTGAACGGGGAAGCTGCTGAAAGATCTCCGTACGGTAGGAGTGAAGACCGCTGTCTTCGCCGTGCTCGAAAGGCGAGTTTGTCGAAAGTGCCAAAAACAGCGGCATGTATTTGATAGTGGCATTGTATGCCCTTATTGCCGTCATGCCGTCAGGCATGCCGATGTGGATATGGAGGCCGCTGATCAAAAAGTTGGTAAGCACTATCTGAAGCTCTTTTGCAAATGCCTCGTATCTTGGATCATGAAATATTTTGTTGTCCTCTTTCGTTTCAAATGGGTGTGTGGCAAGCGATGCAAGTACAATATCGTCACCTTTGGCTATTTTTGAAACAGTTTTTAGAGTGTTTGATACAAAATCGGCAGCCTCTTTGGCGCTGTCGCAGACAGGAGTCACTATTTCTATCATAGACTGAAGCAGCTCTTTATGGACATTCTCTTTTATATTGTCCGGCAAATGTGCGAAAATGTAAGGAGAACAGTTTTTCGGTTTCAGGCTGTTTTTGTCAAGCAGTCTTATCTCTAGCTCGACTCCGATACTGAAAGCTCTTTGAGGGTTAAAAATATTATTGACCATCTTAAACCTTTTAATATTATGATTATAGCAGATGAAAATTTCATTAAATGATAAAAATTATCAATATTAACCTTGCTTTAAGCCTTCAAATATAATAATTCCAATTATAAATTGATAGTCAATATCATTAATGGAGAAATTATGATGGATTTGATGGCAGCCGTACCGCTTATGGCTCAGGCAGATGTGCCGCAGGGTCAGGTTATTGTGCAGGAAAAAACCAGAACACAGGAAGAGAGCGGTTTTATCCACTCTAAAGAGGGCGGACGTTTTCAGGTTGTAAAAGTACTTCCCAAAAAAGCTGACAATTTTGACCAGTCTTTTGATTATGCTGATGCTTTCGGCGTCTTGCGTGTTGCCGGAATATATTCGGACCTTCTTGATGGAGTAGATACCTCTACTGTTTCAGTCGGTGGTCAGTTTGGTTTTCAAACCGCTTCTTATTACGGTGTCTCCGCACGTTTGGGTGCATATACTTCCCAGAAGGTAAGTGCTCTTACGGACCCTGACAAGCTTAATCATGATTTTTTGGATGAAAACGAAAACTCTTTTACCTATATCGCAGAAGCGAATATTGCTTACAACAATGAGCTTGTTCAGGTGAAGGGGGGGCGCGTGCGTATAGATACCCCTTATGCGGACAGTGACGATATCCGCATGGCACCAAATACTTTTGAAGGAGTCTGGAGCCATTTTGATTTTACAGATGAATGGAAAGCGCAGGCTATGTATCTGACCCGCTGGGCAGGATTTGATTCCGGAGAGGATCAAAACGAATTTAAAAAGTTTTTTGAGAATCCCAAAAGCGGTGAAATGAGCAACGGACTGCTTGGGGTATCACTCAGCTATGTCATTAACGATGTCAATGATATTTCCATCTGGTACTATCATGTGGATAAAATGAGTGACATTGCCTATGCTGAAGCGGCAGGTGATATTGTCTTTAGTGAGGATCTGCATATGGAGTATGGATTACAGGGCTCTGTAATGCTGGAAAGTGACAACTCCGGGGTAGATGGAGAGGTGGTGGGCGCTATGGCTCTGCTTCACTATGGTATGGTTTATGGCGGAGCCGCATTCAATTATGCCTTTGTCGATGATGGCAATTATATTGTTAACGGTTTTGGCGGAGGACCGTATTATACTTCACTCGATGAAAGCACTATAGGCTTTGTCTCTGAGGCCGTACCCGGCGAAGATGTTTTAAGTTATCGTTTGGGTATAGGCATTGATTTCAGTTCGTGGGGTCCACAGGGGCTGCTAATGGAGTATGTCTATGGAGACCTCGAATCCAAAGAGAGCGCCGCTTTCAGCGAGCAGGATATTATAGTTTCATATGAGATCACGGACAAGCTCTGCCTGGAAGGTACATTTGCACATTTCGATATTGGCAGGAGTAGAATTGAGCTTGATGCGGATGAGTTTGACCGCTATATAGTCCGGATGGACTATTCATTCTAACTAAGGGTAGATTAATATGAAAATCATTATCATTACAAATAAAATATCTTATGGATTAAAATGAAAAAATTGATAGATTGTGCTGCCGGAAGTACCGTAACAGTCGTAAAAAATAATGCTATAGGACCTTTAAAGCAGCGTCTTGTCTCTTTTGGGATCATGAGAGGCGCACATTTGTCGATTTTGGCATATTCGACGACAAAAAGCACGGTGGAGATCAAAGTTGGCAAAATGCAGTTGGCGCTTCGTTCGGAAGAAGCTGGGTTGATTGAGGTGGAACAATGCAGTTAGAGGGAGGAAAAAGCTGTCCTTTGACGCAAAAACACATAAAGATAGCTCTTGTCGGACAGCCGAATGTCGGCAAAAGCATGTTGATAAATTCTATCAGCAACGCCAGGCTTCATGTCGGTAATTTCACGGGGGTTACGGTAGAGAAATCCGAAGTTCTTTTCGATTACAGGGATTATCAGTTTACCGTAGTCGACCTGCCCGGTACCTATGCTTTTAGCGACTACTCCATCGAAGAGCGTGTAACACACGATTATCTCTGCGCGGAGTCGTATGATCTGATTATCAATGTTGTCGATTCAACAAACCTTGAAAAGAACCTGCAGTTGACGGCAGAACTGATGAGCATGAGCAAAAAGATGGTGTTGGCTCTCAATATGAGCGATGAGGCTGAAAAAGAGGGAATCGAGATAAATGCGCCATATCTTTCCCAGCTTCTCGGCATTCCCGCGGTAAAAGTTTCTGCTGTTACCAAACTGGGGATTGACGAGCTTATAGATACTGTTGTCGAAGTTTACGAAAAGGATCATCAGGAGTCAAAACTAATCTTCAGCGAAGCGGTAGAAGAGGAAATAGACCGTATCGTGGCTTTTTTGGAGCACCATAAATACCAGGCTGTCAACTCATACCGAAATGTTGCCATCAATCTTTTAAAGAATAATAAAAAAACATATGCCAGACTGCACAAAGATCCCATTTGGACAGAGCTTCAGCCGATTTTGGTTGAAGCTGACAGGCATATAGAACTACACCATAATACGGATGATGTAAAAGAAGCTTTTGCCGAAGAGTACCTCTCTTTCAACCGTGGTGTTATTGCAGAGACCGTATCGATAAAAAAAGAGGATGAGAAAAAACTGACATTGACCGAACGGATAGACAATGTACTGATCCATCCTTTTTTGGGCCTGCCTATCTTTCTGTTTTTAATGTGGGGACTGTTTCAGCTGACGTTTGAAGTAGGTTCGATCCCAATGGACTGGATTGATAGCTTTTTTGTATGGTTCGGAGACACTATCGGCGCAACGATCTCAAATGATGACATACGCTCACTGGTAGTTGACGGCATTATTGCTGGAGTCGGTGCGGTTGTTCTTTTTGTACCAAACATAGTCATTCTTTTTATCGGTATTGCCTTGCTGGAATCAACCGGTTATATGTCCCGCGTGGCATTTTTGCTTGACGGGTTTTTTCATAAGTTCGGATTGCACGGGCAGTCGTTCATACCGCTTGTAACCGGTTTCGGCTGTTCTATACCGGCTTATATGTCTGCCAGGATACTGAAAAATGACCGAGACCGCCTTTTAACCCTTTTTATTATCGGCTTTATGAGCTGCGGGGCACGTTTGCCGGTTTATGTACTTTTTGCCGGAGCGTTTTTCGGGCCGGAGATGGCAGGAAATGTTCTGTTCGGTATTTATATTACAGGTGTGATTATAGGTCTTATTGCAGCAAAGGTCCTGAAGATGACGGCATTCAAGGGCCCGGAAGAGCCTTTTGTTATGGAGATGCCGAAGTACCGTCTGCCGTCGGCAAAGCTGATCTGGCATACGGTCGTAACAAAGACGATGATGTATCTGAAAAAAGCCGGTACTTTTATTGCAGCGGCATCCATGCTTGTCTGGTTCCTGAGCAACTATCCGCACAATACGGAACTTGAGGAGCAGTATGCACTGAAAATAGAAGCTGTTGCAACCCAGCAGGAATCCGTGGAGTTGCAGAACAGGCTTTCCGAGGCATTGATGGAGCAGAGCTATCTTGGTCAAATAGGTAAATTTATCGAGCCTGCTTTTGCACCGATAGGGGCAGACTGGAAGATGGCCGTTGCACTTCAGGCAGGTTTGGCTGCCAAAGAGGTGGTTGTATCGACTTTGGGTGTACTTTATTCTCTCGGAGGGGATGTGGATGAGGAGAACGACTCCCTTATGAATGCAATTTCGGAGAAGATACCGTTTGCATCCGCTGTTGCATTTATCGTGGTTATTATGCTCTACCTTCCATGTCTGGCAGCTTCTATTGTTTTTACACGTGAAGCCGGAGGTATTAAATATTTCTTTTACCTGTTTATGTTTACAACTGTTACGGCCTACACACTGGCATTTATTGCCTACAGGCTGACACTGTTGATCACCTGAGAGGTACTCTAAAATTAAAATTAATATTTCTGCGTTATAATCTGGTATGATTAAAATATTGATGATAGAAGATGACTTGGAGCTTGCGGAGATTTTGAGCGAGTTTCTGGAACAGTTTGAGTTTGAAGTCGAAACAGAGGATGATCCTTTTAAGGCATTAAGCATACTTAAGCTTAAATCATACGATGTGGTTATTTTGGATTTGACGCTGCCCGGCATGGATGGATTGGAAGTATGTGCGGCAATCCGTGAGCGCCAGAATATCCCTATTATCATCTCTTCCGCACGTTCTGATGTGACCGACAAGATAAAGGCGCTTGAGCTCGGAGCGGATGACTATCTGCCAAAACCTTACGATCCTCGTGAGCTTGAAGCACGTATATTCTCTGTTCTTCGGCGGTATGAAGGAAAAGAGGAGGAAGAGGAAGCCAAGCCGAGTGATTTCAAGCTGGATGAAGCGGCGATGTCTATCAGTTACAAAGGCCGTAAAATCGATCTCACCAATGCAGAGTACGGTATTTTGGCCTATATGATAAAAAAAGAGGGAATGGTCGTTTCGCGTGAGGACATCATCCATAACGTAAGTGCGATAAACGAAGACTCTTCGAACAAGAGTATTGATGTAATGGTGGGGCGCATCCGTAATAAACTGGGAGATAAATCCCTGATAGAATCAGTCAGGGGAATTGGGTACAAACTGGTCAAATGAGACAAAATGCGGTTCTGCTGACCATTCTTTTTGCACTGATCGTTACTCTCTCAAGCGTTACATATACTTTTTTACAGTTTTATAAACTCAATAAAAACCAGCATAACAGCAATATATTTACAAAATATTCGGTTATTACCCAGATATACCGCCAGCATATGCAAAAAAATACCTCTTCGGTACTGCTTGAAGCCAACCTGGCCGTATATGACCTCTATCCCGTCACCGGAGAGGTAGAGATCAACCGTGTATTTGAAGCAGGAACAATACTTAAGCAAGAGGGCTTTAAAACAGCCAGTAATGTTTTTATGTTAAGCAAGCAGCAGGTGGTTCAACAGAGAACTGTTCAGGATATCAGAGCCACCATGCTTAAAAGCATGGGAAAGATCTATTTTTTTATAGAGTCCTGGAAGGGAAGACTCCTGCTGGAAGATGCTAAACTAAAGCCTTACACCCCTTATAACCTTTTGGTTGCCTATATCACGATTACCGGAATGATCATAATATCTTACATTTTGATTCTGATTCGAATACATCCGCTGCGCCGTCTCAGGGCCAGAATAAAACAGTATGGTAAAGGTGATATGACAGTCTCTTTTCGAGTTAAAGGCTATGATGAGATTGCACTGCTTGCAAATGAACTGGAAAATACACGTCTGAATATTAATGAGCTTATGGAGTCGCGAACACTGTTTTTGCGAAACATCATGCATGAGCTTAAAACCCCCATAGCAAAAGGACGCATTACTACTGAGATGGTGGAAAACCCAAAGCATAAAGCCCGTTTCAAAAGTATTTTCCTTAGGCTTGAGAGTCTTATCAATGAGTTTGCCCTTATAGAAGAGGTTACGACCGGCTTTAAAGATACGGAGTTGTCCGATTACCGTATCGTAGATCTGATTGACGGTGCGATCGATCTGGCAATGATAGAGCATGACCCTGTTACCGTAGATGTAAACCCGGGCAGAAAGATCAAAGCTGACTTCAAGCTTTTCTCCACTGCAATAAAAAACATGATAGACAATGCCATGAAATACTCACCGGATAAAAAAATAAGAATCTGCACACATGATCGTGAGATCTGGTTTGAGAGCAGGGGTGAGAAGCTTTTGCACCCTATCTCTTTTTATGTAGAACCTTTTACAAAAGAGCATCCGGCACGTGACAGTTTCGGCTTGGGCCTCTATCTTGTAGATGCGATTTTAAAAGTGCATGATATGGTGTTGGCATATGAACATGAAGACGGAGTGAATCGTTTTATTTTTGAACCGCTTCATGTAAATAATAATTTTACCAGAAGCAAGCGGTAGTTTTTAGTCGAATTTGTATGTTTTCGGGAATGCCGAATTATCCCGCCGCTTTTGCCTGGTTTGCTGCTTTTTGGCTTTTGGTTTAAATCTGAATGCGCTGTAAAATATAAGTACCAGTAAAACAGCGGCTACTATCTCGTAGCCGATAGCCCATACAACGAAGAATGTTGTCAGGTCCATCGAGGTAAAGTTGGTCACATTTGTTTTGGCGACAAAGAAGAAAAGAAAAATCAGTCCGGTTACGTACGGAACTATAAGAACATAGAGAAAGATAAAAAAATTCTCATATCCTTCCGGCAGATAGACAAATTTGCCAAAATCAACCGGCTGACTTCCAAATGTGTTACTTACATTTTCTCTTTTTACTGCCTTGCGCACTTTTTTGACTTTGCGCTTTGGCATTAACGAAGCTTTCGATTTTGCCTTATCTATACTGCTTTTATCATTTTTGCTAAAAAGTGCCATTTATCTTCTTTGCATTCTCTCAAAGTTGTAGGTATTTACTTGGTGGAGTAATACTATAACGATATAATAACACATTATAGACTGCAAATGAGATAATATGAAACAGATTTTAATAACAAATGATGACGGTTATGAATCAGAAGGGCTCAAAGCACTGGTTGAAGCACTTGATGGGCTGGCCGCAGTCACTGTAGTTGCGCCCTCAACGGAAAAGTCGGCATGCGGACACTCTTTGACGCTTTCACACCCTCTGAGCTTTGTCAGTGTCGATGATGATTTCTATAAACTTGATGACGGCACTCCAAGTGACTGTATCTATCTGGCTCTCCATTCGATGTTTGAGGAGAGAAAGCCCGACCTGGTGATAAGCGGGATCAACAAAGGTTCCAATATGGGAGAAGATATCACCTATTCCGGTACTGCAGCCGGGGCTATGGAGGCAGTACTGCAGGGAGTGCCTGCGATCGCGATCTCTCAGGTGATGGATTTTACGAAGCCGGTCGGAGATTTTAAATTGGCTAAAAAAACTATCCGTTTTCTGGTGGAGAAGATTTTTAACGGGGAGTTTCCGCTTAGCGAGCGGGAATTTATCAATGTAAATATTCCTACGGATGTAGATGAGGCGGAGATGGCGGTGACCTATGCCGGCTACCGCCATTATGCCAATGATGCCCACCTGCACCGTAATCCTCGAGGTATGGAGTATTACTGGCTTGGCCTGCATCCGCTTGAATTTAAACCAAGAGGTGAAAAAACAGGTTTGTGTGATTTTGAGGCCATAGAGCAGAAGATGGTTTCGATCACTCCGATACAGCTGGATATGACAGCTTACGGTTCAATGAAAAAACTGCGGGAGTGGCTGTGAGGAACGAGAGGACCCGCCTGCTTATGGGCGACGGTTTTGCAAAGCTTCAAAACGCTAAAATAATCCTTCTCGGTGTAGGCGGAGTCGGCAGCTACTGCCTTGACTGCCTTTACCGCTCAGGTGTCCGTGATATTACGATCGTTGATTTCGACTGCTATGATGAAACTAACCAGAACCGCCAGATGTGGTCGGAGCATCATCTCGGTGAGTCAAAAGTGGCATCACTGCTTACACATTACCCCGAAATAACCGGCATAGACAAAAAGATAGATCCGTCGTGGGTAGAGAGTTTTGATTTTGAGCCTTACGATCTTGTGCTTGATGCCATCGACGATACCCAGGCCAAGCTTGCCCTTGCCCAGAAATGCCACAAGAAACTGATCTCGGCAACGGGATCCGCCAAGCGGATCGATCCGACAAAAATCGAAGTGAGTACCATCTGGAAGACACACGGAGACCGCTTTGCAAGCAAGATCCGCTATGAGCTGAAAAAACGGCGTTTCAGCAAAAAATATCCCGTAATATTCAGTTCCGAACAGCCGCGTGTCAAGGAGAAGGGCAGTTTTATGGCGGTGACGGCCGCTTTTGGGCTGACTATGTGTTCTGTTGCGGTGCAGAAGATTTTGCAGTAGTGCGAGCGGTGAAGAGGGAATAGGGAATAGGGAATAGGGAATAGGGAATAGGGAATAGGGAATGGTGAAGTGGGGGGGGTGAAAATGGACAGTGGACTTAAATATCCGAAAAAGATTCTCTGCACAGCGGAATATCTTCTGATTGTAAACAGTGGTGCTGATGAGCTGTGGCAGTGCGATTATGACGGCAGTGTGGTTCAGATATACAGTGACTTTAAAGAGCCTTTGGGGATGATCTGTAAGGAAAATCTGCTTTATGTGGTTGAACGTGAAAGCAGAAGAGTGGCTTGTATCGATCTGCAGCTAAAAAAGCCTGTAAGCGTTACAGAAGAGTCAAGGCAAAAATATCTGTTTTTGACTCAGAAAACAGATGTTAGTGTCTGTGATGAGCAGATATGCTTTATAGAAAAAGAGAGTTCTGTACTTGGCTGTATTGAAAACGGTCAGGAACACATTTATATCGGCAAAGAAGATGATCTGCTGTCTCATCCGGAAGGTCTGGTCTGCGGGGTGATAGGTGACGGCTGCGGCGGAGGCCGTCTTTTTATCGCCGATACCGGCAACAACAGGGTTGTTGCTTATGATCCGCAAAGCGGGCGTATCATAACATTGATGGAGAATCTCCATAAGCCTTGCGGTGTAGGCAAAAAAAGCTGCCATCTCTATGTTTCCGACACCAATACACATCAGATACTTCGTTTTGATCTTTCATCGATGAAGGCAGAGACATTTTTATCATAAACCGGACAGGCTCACGGTATCTATTCTGCCATTATGTATCTTTTAAATTAACGCAGCAGAACGCAGTAGCGGGAAGATTCTTTTATCGACTTGTCTGAGCAAGATGGGTTTCCTTATGCCATCTTTGCTATAATAAATACAATTTTAATCATGACGTCCATAATGCCGGAGGCAGGACGTCTGTAATGGAGATTTTTTTGCAAGAAGTACATCCGATGACCAAGTTTGGTTATGAAAAACTGGTATCAGAAACAAATCATTTAAAACTGGTAGAACGTCCGGCGATAGTCAAGGCGATAGAAGAGGCGGCGGCTCTTGGGGATCTTAAGGAGAATGCCGAGTATCATGCGGCAAAAGAGCGCCAATCCCAGATAGACGACCGTATTATCGAGCTTTCAAAAATGTTGGCAAGCGCCCAGATCGTCGATCCGGCCTCGCTGGAACATGCGCGTGTCAGCTTCGGCTCAACCGTAGTACTGTGTGATCTCGCTACCGAAGAGGAGCTGACCTATACTATCGTCGGTGGTGTAGAGAGTAACCCTGAGAGAGGATTGATATCGTTCAGTTCACCACTGGCAAAACAGCTTCTTGGAAAAGAAGAGGGTGATGAGTTTAAAGCCAAGTTGCCTGGCGGGGAGAAGGAGTACGAGGTGCTGGAGGTGCACTATAAGGAGATTGTCTTTGAAACACACTAAGATCAGTGTCGCCGTAATCGGCGCAAGCGGTTATACCGGGCTGGAACTTTTAAAGATACTGATTACCCACCCTTACTTTGATATTACATATGTGGCGACCAGCGAAGGCGGCGTGATGCTCTCCGAGCTGCATCCGTCGCTAAAAGGTGTTTTCGAGTGCGAGGTGCACAAGGCAAGTGCTTCCGAAGTTGCCGCAGAGTGTGAACTTGCATTTCTGGCGCTGCCGCATAAAACGGCTATGGGTTTTGTAAAAGAGCTGATCGCACTGGATGTCAAGGTGGTCGACCTCTCGGCGGATTACCGTCTGAAACTGGAGGCCTATGAAAAACACTATGTGCCCCATATAGACAAAGCCAATCTGGAACATGCCGTATACGGCCTGCCGGAACTTAACCAATACCCATTATGTAACTATCAATGACAATGCTTTTGCCTATGCGCCGCTTGGGCACCGTCACAGCCCTGAGATAGCGGAAAAGCTGCAGATAAATGAGGGTGAGGTCAATTTTGTACCTCATCTGCTTCCGCTTACGCGGGGAATGCTCTCCAGTATCTATCTGCAGACAGAGGGGGATTTCGACCCGCTTGATGTCTTGAATGAGTATTATCAAAATGAGCCTTTTGTACGGATACGCAGTGTACCGGTAGATATGAAAAGCGTAGCCGGAACCAATTTTTGCGATATTTATGCAAAACGTAGTGGTGATACTCTTTTTATTACATCGGCGATCGACAATCTTCTGCGCGGAGCCAGTTCGCAGGCGGTTGCAAATGCCAATTTGATGATGGGTCTGGATGAGGCTGCCGGGCTGCCGACAATGGCCTATGTTCCGTAAAGAGATCGTTCTCAAAGATGGTGCGGTCTTCGTAACGGATGCGCACTACTCTTTTAAACACGGGCAGCTGCTCGGTTTTCTTCGTGACCTGAAAGAAAGAAAAATTTCTGCTTCGCAGCTTGTTCTGATGGGGGATATCTTCGATCTTCTTTTTGGCCATATTGCAATAACGCGTGAGCGCAACCGTGAGGTTGTCGATCTTATCAACGCTTTAAGCAGGGAGATGGAGATCATCTATCTTGAAGGAAACCACGACTTCAATCTTGCCTCCGTTTTTCCTGACGTAAAGCTGTTTGCACTTTCAGACCAGCCGGTATCCGCACGTTATAAAGATTTAAACATAGGGCTTGCGCACGGTGATTTCGGAGGCGATGCCGGTTACAGGCTCTATACGGCCATGATACGCAATGATACTATCCAAAGGGTTTTAAATTTGACCGACAGGCTGGGAGGCCACTTTATAATCAAAGCGTTGGATCAGAAACTGGCTGACAAAGACGACTGTAAAGTAACGGAAGATTTTGAGAAAAAGATAAAAAAACATCTTGAAGCCGTAGATTTGGAGTATTATGACTATTTTGTCGAGGGGCACTATCATCAAGGCAGAGGTTTCAATATCGGCGGATGCCGCTATATAAATCCGGCAGCATTTGCCTGCGGAGGCCATTATTATGTTCTTGAACCTACACCCACATCTTTAATAAAAGAGATGCAGTATCAGGACGGGCAGAAGCAATGAAGAGT
>MZGN01000067.1 GCA_002085085.1 Helicobacteraceae bacterium 4484_230 | reverse complement strand
GGCTTGTTATTATTGTACTGCTAAGCGGTACCGGGATTTCCATATATAGAAAACTTCATCCAAAAACACTCCTGGAAAACCTGATTGAAGGTGCCGGACGCATTTTCTTCAGAGGTACGGATACTATGGACCTATGGCCCTACTTCACAGGGGTTCTTGCGCTGGGAACATTGATGTATCTATATGGTTTTAAAAAGATCGGAAAGCTTTTTTGATATGTAATCCAGGGCTGAATTTACATTTGTATCATATTTTTTCTCACAAATTCCAGCGCCTTTTTATGAACAAAAGCAAGATGGCGCCAGTCTTTTGAGGGCTGTATCAGTATAAGGCGATGCGGGGAGATAGCTCTTGAAAGTGCTACATAAAACTGTGACGGTGCAAAGATCTCATTGCTCTCTATGATAAGATCATCAATGCTCATCCCCTGCGATTTATGGATAGTAATGGCAAAAGCGAGTGCTATGGGGTATTGATACACGGTAAAAAGAGCGACTTCCACCGTCTCTTTTTTACCGTCTATTGTCACCTCTCTCCATTTATGTTTCGAGATGCCCGTTCTCTCCAGCTTAACCACTATGCCATTGCTTTTTTCTATGTATATCTTTTCATTGTCTACCTTGACGATACGGCCTCTCTCGCCGTTAAAATAGTTCCATGAATTACGTGTAAAAAGTACGGGGGCACCTATTTTTGCACATAAAACCCGTTCAATTCTGGCATCATTGTAAAAACGATCGATCTCATCATCTTGAACACTATCATCATGGCGTATAACCTGTGATTCAAAACTCAGCTCGTCAGAATCTATAAACGCAAGCTGTTGTCGGTTGTGTCGTGATGCGGATGCGTTTTTGCCGTATAAAAAAGTATATTGGCTGAGATCTTCCGCAAGGGGCTTGATTAAGTTATGAAGATAAAGATGCTCTCTCTCCCCTACCTGCGCAAAACGGACGGCATTGAGGATCTCTACAAACTCTGCATCCTCCGTACGATAATTAAACGTAAGCGTAATTGTCTCAAATCCAAACCTCTGCCAGCTTTCTGACTCAAAAGCGAAACTGATACCTCCACAGCCTCTTACAACCGGGGGCAGCTGTAAAAAGTCGCCCACAACAAGGATCGATCCGGTAAAGCCTGACTCGACAATCCTGTGCTCTATCATATCCAGCAGGGCAGCGCTTACCATTGAGATCTCATCGATCACGATCAGATCCATAGAGGCGATCAGTTTCTTGATCTTCTTTTTGGTGTTGAGCTTTCCGCGCATTTTCAGATCGGCAAGGGAATCGGCGATCCCTAGATCAAAAAAACTGTGAAGAGTCTGCCCACCTATCAAAGTTGCCGCCATACCGGTCGATGCCAGTTTGGCAACCTTCTTTCCCTCTTCTTCATACTCCCTGATAATAGTGCGCGTAGCGGTTGTTTTGCCTACACCGGCACCGCCGGTAAGAAAAATGTTTTGGCTTAATTTCAGTTTTTCAGTAACAGAGTGCATTTAAGAGTGATAAATGTTTGCCATTTTTTCAAACGACAGAAGCCTAGGCTCTGCCGAGACTGATTTTAGTGCCTTTAAACTCAAGTATTTCAACTTCGATCGGATCACCGACGCTTAGTACGTCTGCCACACTGCTTACACGATGCTCAGAAATCTTGGAGATGTGAAGCAGGCCGTCAACCCCTCCCGGAAGCTCTATAAAGGCTCCGAAATCAACAATTTTCTTGACTGTACCCTTCACTTTGTCTCCAACATGATATTCAGGTTTCGGTTCCGGCTTGTTTGCCAAAATGCTCTCTATATGGGCACGTGCGCCTTTAACATTTTCCTTGTTGTTGCCGGTAACCTTGACATTGCCTTTTTTGCGGTCTATATCTATAGCTACCTCAAACCTTTCAATAATCTCACGGATGGTTTTTCCGGCCTGTCCAATGACTTCCGCTATCCGGTCCGGATCGATACCGAACAGTTCACTGCTTGGCAGATCATCACTGAGTTTGATCTTCCTCTCAGCTTCATCCATTATATCGATAATATGGGCTCGCCCCTCTTTGGCCTGATAGAGCGCCTCTTTGAGAATATCCAACTTTATGCCACCCAACTTCATATCCATCTGAAGCGCGGTAATGCCCTCTTTTGAACCGGCAACTTTAAAATCAAGATCACCGTCATGGTCCTCAAGGCCGCTGATGTCCGAAAGGATGACATGCCTGTCGCCGTCAGATACCATTCCCATCGCTATTCCCGCGACTTTGCCGGTCAGCTCTATATCACCGGCAAGCAGGGCCATGCAGCCGCCGCATACACTTGCCATAGAGGACGATCCGTTTGATTCAAGTATCTCGGACACCAGGCGTATTGTCTGCGACGGCGACTCCAAAAGAGGCTCCAGTGCACGTTTTGCCAGGTTACCGTGACCAAGCTCACGCCTTCTTGGAGGACCTATGGGAGAAGGTTCGCCTACGCAAAAACCGGGAAAATTATAGTGGAACATAAAAGTTTCGTTCTGTGTACCGGGATCGGTCAGGTTCTCATACATCTGGGCGTCTTTGTTGCCGCCCAGGGTCAACACTACCAAGGCTTGGGTTTGACCTCTGGTAAAAAGGCATGAAGCATGTGCGGAAGGCAGGATATTGGTTTTGATATCTATAGGCCTGATCTCCCTTGGTGAGCGTTCGTCCGGACGCAGAGAGTTGTCAAGAATATTTGTACGGACCATATCACGCTTAACATCGATCAGCGCCCGTTTGACACTGTCTTTCTGCCAGTTATCCTGAGATTTCAGGATCTCTTCTCTAATCAGGCGCAGTGCATTGGAACGCTCACTTTTTGCCATATTTGCCACAGCCTCTTTTATCTTGTCGCTGTAATTTGTTCGAATATGCTCCAAAAGTTCCGTATCTACAGATGTTTCATGAAGTTTAAGCTGCATGGCGCTCTTTTTAAACGGATCAAATGCCTGCTCATACGCACTGTTCGAGTCACGAAGAACCTCCTGCACCTTCTCAAGTATCTCCACAAGCTCATCTTCCGCCAGGGCATTATCCCTGTAACTTGCCATGCTGTCTGCAGTCAGAGTCGGATCAATCATCGGATCGATCATGCCGGTAGCCATCAGCTCCATCGACACAGAACCTCTGGCAGCCATCTCTATCATTAACAGATCATCTTTGGACCCGGCAACAAAGAGATCCAAGGTGCTCTCCGAGAGCTGGGAAGCACTTGGATTTATAACTGTTTCACCATCTATACTTGCAACCCTGCAAGCGGTTACGGATGTGAAAATATCTATATCGGACACATAAAGTGCGGCTGAAGCGGCATTCATGGCCAAAACTGCCAAGTCAGTCTGCTTGTCGACACTTAGTACCATAATGGTAATCTGTATCGGATTGGTAAACCCTTTTGGAAAAAGAGGCCTTAAAGAGCGGTCAATAATCCTTGATGTCAGGGACTCGAAGTCACTGGGCTTGGACTCACGCTTAATGAATCCCCCTGGAAATTTTCCTGCAGCATAGGTCTTTTCTATATACTGCACTGTTAAAGGCAGAAACTCTTCATCGGCAAACTCATTCTCGTCTATAACAACAGTGGCTAACATAACAGTATTGCCGGACTTTACCCACGCAGAACCGTTAGCCTGTTTAGCTACTTCCGAAAACGCATACTCTTCACTTCTGTTTTGTAGTGTCAATAAAACATCATAATCCATATCAATCTCCTAAAATCATCTCAATTTTTTCATCGCTGACTTGCTCGAGCGATAAATAATAAAACTGTGTATCGATGTAATCATCGAGCACATACAGGCTGAAAATCTCATCAGCCAAAGGTTCAAGCGCTTCATGTACTTCAAGTGACATCACCGGCGCGGCAACATAAACTGCCTTCGGATTCATTGATAGTACTGTCTTCATCGCACACATCAGCTTAAAGCCGTTTTCAGCTCCCTCATCTATCAGCAGGATCGTTTCCGACCCGACTGCATTAAAGTGGCGTCCTTTGCGATACCGGTATATTCGGCCCAGTATCTTGTCTTCATGTTTTCTGCTGGCTTCACCATAAATATAATCACGCTCTATTTCAAATGCATCTATCAAGGCATCGTTTGTAACGATCTCTTCCGTCTCACTGACCCTTGCAATCTCACACTCACTGTTTTGAGGCGCATATATACCCTCTGAAAAAAGAAAATCTATCGGCAGGTTTAAATCTGTATTCAGTTCAGAAGCAAGCTCCAGTCCGCCGGCAGATACTGCAGCAAGATGCCATTTTTCATATTTCATCTGCTCAAGAGGCAATACCTCTTTGAGCCTCTGTGCTGCAGTGCTGCGATCGTTAAAAAAAGTCGTATCCACCTGACCCCCTGCCTTGTTCAAAAACCGTCAAGCGCATTACTGAGCTTATAGCTTATGTCCGTTCCGCCTATAGGTCTTAACATTATAGTAAAATAGATATATTTGTCAAAAACCGAATCAGCATTGTTTCTTGTCAGAATCGGCCTGTTGTTTTCAACATATCTAAGTCCAAAATCCCAGCAGCGTTTCGAATATAAAAAACCTACCTCAAAAAACTTTGTAATACTCTCTTCAAGATCATAAGCATATTTTCCAAAATAATTGTAGTGGCTGCTGTGCCGATAAGAGGCATCCAGCGTAAGATAATTGGTGTATTTCGGGCCCTCTTCACTCTCTCTGCTCTCATACAGATCTGTGATCCCGAAATTTATCTTCTTGTCATCATAACGCATCGTATTGATAGATTTTGAGATTAGATCACGTTGATAATTGTAAAAAGTATCGGTATAAAAAGAGATGGTATCAGTAACTTGATATTCAAGTTCATTTTCAAGTTCGCTCAACTTTTCACGTTGCGGATCGAAAGAGATGTGCTGAATAAGCCTGTGATAAAGCTTCTGTTTTCCCCCGGAGTCAAAAAGGTACTGTGCAAACTGCAGCTTCAGTATCTCCTCCACGTCTTTAATCGCATAAAAATCGCACTCAAAATTCTCTCCGGCATCAGGTCTGGAGCAGATATTTTTCTTGTCATCATAATACCCGCTTCTATAGTCTACGCCGGCCTTGGTATATGTAGCATCAAGCTCTATTGTGTGGGCATAGTTTTCATACCCCCTGCTCAGGTGTGTCGAAGCGTTCATTACGTGGTAGAAGCGCCCGAACATTCCATTGTTGTACTCTCCTTTGGAGATGACGTTTGAATATTCAGGTGTCCCGCTGAACGTTGAATACTGGCCAAATAGGTAAGCAGTATAACCAACATTGAGATAGTCGTCAAAAAGATCCATCTGCAAAGAAACCGGGATATCTACCTCTGCCTGAAGCGCTTTCTTTCCTTTTGGCCTATACAGGTTTCTTACCACCACATCTGCATTATAGAGAATATGGTCGTCAAAAAGAGTATCCAGATAATGATGATACTGCAGGGTCGGCAGATTTTGAAGCGTAAAACCATTATCTTCAAGATTCATATCCTGGTAATAACGCATATACATGCCGTAGTAGTGTTTGTCTTCGTTATAAAAAGTATTGATCCTCGAAAGGATCTGGTTGGAAGTGGCATTTTTTGTCTCATCGTTCTCTGAAAGATTGATATAATCGATATCGTTCATCATTGAAACATCCGCATACAATCCCGATTGCCCCGAAAGTTTTAAACCGAACCAACGCTCCAAAAAAGCATAATTCTCATACCTGAAATCAAATCCATAATGATCCTCATGCGCCAAGTCGTATTCGTTTGCGTAACTGGTCTTCTCCTTGAAATATCCAAGACTTAGCGAACCTTTTGATACATTTGAATCTACAAAGCGTAATGTCGAGTAAAGCCCTCCACCGCGCCTTGTTCTTATCTGCGGGCGCAGTTCAAGGTCCCAACTGTTGTCTACGGCGATATACAAAGGCTGTTGATAATAAAATCCCTCGGCACTGGACAGCCCAAATGATGGTATCAGCAACCCACTTCGCCGTTCAAAATCCAAAGAGTAGCCAAAGTAGGGAAAATAAAAAACAGGTACTCCATACAGGTGCAATCTGGCATTGTACAAATTTGACCATTTTGTCTCGGCATTATAATCAAGTCTGGAAAAATATATCTGCCAGAGAGGATCATTAGGGTCACATCCGGAAACCATGCCCTCTTCGACGACAAAATCACTCTCTTTCTCTTTGGCTTCCAGCGAGCTCAGCCAGACAAGACTTCCCTTGTCAAGCATAAAAAACGGGGAGAAGTACCTCTCCCGTTCAGCAGTATTGATACGGGCATAATCCCCCATTGCAAAATAATCATTTTTTTTCATAGCTATAATATTGCCAAAAAGCTCGAGAGTTGAACTGTTTCTCTCGTAGATAGCTTCATTTGCACTCAGATAATATTCATCAAAAAGTACGAGAACGTCTCCGACTGCATGCATATGTGTAATATTCGAATCCACGCCGGTGGCATAAAACTCAAGATTGCCGCCTGCTTTTAAAAGCGAGAATAATATTAATAGCAGCCACAGACTACGCATCGACCACTACAGTCCCTGCAGTTCTGTCGTGCCAGGTCTGACGCCTAAGTTCGATTATTCGTATTTTCATCATAATCTTACCTATAGAAGCACCGTATTGATAAACAAAAAGTGTTTGGTAAACAATCTTTATCGCCATATACTCCAATGCATAGGCATTGGTCAGCACTATTATCTCTTCAAGTGATGCAGATCCGGAAAGCTGATCCCAAAGCACAATCATAAACAGTGCCGAAAGCAGGAACTCGTCAATAATAAAAGCAAGTGCCCTTTTTTTTATGGATGCAAGACTCAGCCGTTCACGTTCCAGCTGCCCAAGTGGATCATCTACCATAACAGTGGTTAAAGCGCCTGATAGGCGATATCTGTCCGCAGTTTCTTGCCTGCAAAATGAA
>MZGN01000066.1 GCA_002085085.1 Helicobacteraceae bacterium 4484_230 | reverse complement strand
TCAAGCTGAACCTTCATTTTGCGTATCTGGGCAGGGTTGGTTTTCGCCTCTTCTCTAAGCTGCATCAGCCGCTCTTTGCGCCCTTCATTTCGTTTCAGCCTTGCTCTTACTCCTCTCGAGTACCATTCATTTTCACTTTTGAGCAGTCGTAACAGGTTATCGTGCGGTCGTGGGAGATAAAGAGAAGCGTGAATTTCTCTTTTAAAATAAGCTCTTCGAGGAACTCGACCATATACACGTCAAGATGGTTGGTCGGTTCGTCCAGAAGCAGTACGTCCGGTTTCTGCAGAAGCAGGGATGCAAGCGATACGCGTCGCTGTTCGCCTCCGCTGAGCATCTCTACCGGTTTTGTCTCAAACTGCTTGAGTTGAAAGTTCTGCAGAACCCTTTCGATTTTATCGTCCAGGTTCCATGCGTTATGGTGGTCCAGATAGTGTGAGATTTTGGCATGCTCTTTAAGCTTGGCCTGGTTTTCAAAATCTTCGGCCAGTTCTGCCGATAGAACATCAAAGCGCTCTTTCGCTTTTTGCAGCTCAAGCAGTCCTGCTTCGACAGCCTCCCTGACGCTAAGACCCTCTTTGAACTTCGGTACCTGCGAGAGCATTCTTATCTCAATGTTCTGGCGCGTTATACGCTCTCCGTCGTCAAATTCCAGTTCGCCGGCTGCGATCTTCATCAGGGTGGACTTGCCGCTGCCGTTTTTGCCGACGATAACGATGCGCTCGCCCTCATCGATATGAAAATTGACACCGTCAAGGATCTTCTGGATCTCATAATGTTTGTGTATGTTCAACAGATCTATTATTGCCATTTTATCGCTTTTAAATACTTATGTCGTCGTCATAGTCAGGGCAGAGGCGCCTGGCCACATACCATGATGCTATCTCCGTATCGCTGTACTGATGCTCCTGCTGCCGGACCGGGATTACGCTGTTTCGAAGTTTGGATCTTATGATTCCAAATATAATATAACCGATGAGAAGTGCGGCAACCGCAAAAAAAAGATCATATTTATACCATACTAGAGCAGCGGCAATGGCAGGTCCATATCCAAGGGATATGCTGATCATATAGACAAATATCCTGCATCTGCGGTTTTTTACAACAGGAGTCGGTTCGATAGACGGTATATCATGCATGGCGGTATTATAGCGAATGCGTATTAAAAAGTTGACGAAAAAAATAAATAAAAAATATACTTAAAGCGTCAGACTAATCATTGGCCCTTATGGGGCAGACGGCATTTGTGATATACGCTTTCGCCAATAATCAAAAAAGGATGTTTTATGTCAGAACCTACACTTAGTGCCATCGAGGATTACAATACTCTTTCAGGAGAAAAAAGAAAAGTTGTTTTTGCGGTTATACTTTCCGGTTTGATCATCGGGGGTATATATACGGCGGCAAAATTTTATTATGGTGATGTTGATGATGAGATCGCCACTGAAAAGACGATAGCAAATATACCGATAAGGTAACTTGCCTTAAGCATAACCGGATAAGATCTGATACGCTTAAAAATATGATAAAGTTATATGTGAATTAATCCTGATAATTAGTTTAAAAACAGTACGCTTTGGCAGGTAAAGCCTGCTAAAATTCAAAATATTTAAAACCAAAAGGCCGTGTACATGCTGATGACAGTGATGGTTATCTACTCTCTATATGTTGTGTTGAAGTTATATACAAGCGTTATGCAGATAGGTTATATAAACAATGCAAAACGCCAGAATGCGGTTTTGATGAGATCTGCCGACTTTTTAAAAGCGGGCAACTACAGCATAGCCAAAGAGAAGCTCTCCATAGTAGGTACGTTTGTAGAGTATCTGCTGTTTATTATTTGGCTTGGAGGGGGTATCTCATGGCTGCAGAATGTCTATATGTTCGACAACCCTGCCTTGCAGACCGTTTTTGTAGTGCTCGGTTTTGTGATAATAAACGCCGCAGTAACTATGCCTCTGGAGTGGTACAGCAAGTTCGTGCTTGACGAAGAGTTTGGCTTTAACCGCTCAACTTACGCACTTTTTATAAAAGATACCGTGATCACTACTCTACTGACAATCGTTATAGGCTCGATTATAATCTGGGGAATATACCTTATCATGATCTCTACACAGTTATGGTGGCTTTGGGGTTTTCTTTTTATCTTTGGAGTCGTGATCTTGATAAATATGCTTTTTCCTACCATCAGAGCACTCTTTTTCGACAAGCTGACACCGCTCAAAGATGAGGAACTCGGCAAAAAGATCGAGGAGTTGATGGAGAAGACCGGGTTTCACAGCCAGGGGGTTTTTGTCAGCGATGCGAGCAAACGTGATGCCAGGCTGAATGCCTATTTCGGCGGTTTGGGAAAATCCAAGCGTGTAGTGCTGTTCGATACACTGCTTGAAAAACTAAGCGCTCAGGAACTTCTTGCCGTGCTTGGACATGAGCTCGGGCACTTTGCCCATGGTGATATCTACAAAAATATAGCGATGGTCGGCGGTATGCTGTTCGTTATGTTCGCTATTTTCGGAAATATACCGAATTCACTCTATCTTATGCTTGGCGTAATGGAGCAGCCCTCTGTTGTCATGGTGCTTTTTCTGCTGATGATGCCGGCGCTGAGTTTTTTCATGATGCCGGTTATGGGTATGGTAAGCCGTCACAATGAGTATGAGGCCGACAAGACAGGAGCTGAACTGGGCGGACAGCTTTATCTCTCCGAAGCTCTAAAGAAGCTTGTGACCGAGAATAAGAGTTTTCCTCTTTCGCATCCGCTTTATATCTTTTTTTACTACACGCATCCTCCGGTAATAGAGCGTCTGAAAGCGCTCGGGGATAATGTAGCCGTTGATGACAGGTCTTCTATGGAGGAAGCATGGCAGGGCGGCGAGTAGTTTCAAAGTGGATAGAGAGCATCGCCTCTGAACTAAGCGGCGTTGCAGAACGCCCAAGGCGTGAGGCTGAACTGCTTTTGATGGCCTATCTTCAGCGTGACCAGATTTGGCTTATTACACATCCGGACACAGAGATAGAAGAAGATACAAAGCTTATAGAGTGGATACGCAGACGAAAGGCGAATGAGCCGCTGGAATACATAACAAACAGTGTCAGTTTTTACTCTGAGATATTTCACATAGAACCCGGCGTCCTGATACCGCGCCCCGAGACGGAACTCCTGATAGACGAGGTGCTTTCATGTGCAGACAGTAATAGAGAGACCACGATCGCAGAAGTTGGTACGGGAAGCGGAGTGATCTCCATTGTTCTTGCCCGGCATCTGCCTAAAGCCAGGATCATTGCGGTAGACATCAGCTCCACAGCGCTGGAAGTTGCACGTAAAAATATCACAGAGTTTGGACTTGAAGAGCGCATAGAGCTTCGCCATGGAAACCTGCTTGATCCGGTAGAGGAGAAGATCGACATACTGGTTTCAAACCCTCCCTATATAGCCAGAAATGCCGTTTTGGAGTCCAATCTGGATTATGAACCCGATGAGGCACTTTTCGGTGGCGAGGCAGGCAATGAGATAATCATAAGACTGATCGATACCGTTTTGGACCGTGATATAGACTGTTTTGCATGTGAAATGGGTTATGACCAGAAAGAGGGCATCGTAAAGTATTTAGAAAAAGAGAGGGGCAGATCGTTGAGGTTTTATAAAGACCTTGCCGGATTTGACAGAGGGTTTGTTTTGAAAAAAAAAGGAAAAAGATGAATAGAAAACAGTGGACGGTAAGTCTCTATCTCCTATGGATTGCCATGACATTGGGAGCGGTTTTGGTTTTAGGCATATTTGTTGCCGCAGTGATTTTTCATTCGGACCAGTTCCTTTCAAATGTTCTTCTCACCCATTATAATGAAGGTATTTTAATGGGTGAAATATTCCGCCGTTTCGGGTACTGGGCTTATCTGAGTGTAGTTATTATTATGCTTTTTGAGCTGTTGGAGTACAAGCAGGGAAGGCGTGATGCTATCGCAATGACGGCTGCTTTGGCATCTGTATCGACACTGCTGCTTTTCAGCGGAGTATATACCGCGAAGATTCTGCAGATGCAGGCAATGGGGCCCGAAGCTACTGAAAGTGAAGCTTTTGCAAATTTGCACGCCGCGAGTGAGATAGACTTCAAGATACTGGCCTTGGCACTTGCAGTGCTTTTTCTGCGCAGAATGCGGCTGATGTTTATTGGTAAGTAGGGAATAGGGAAGGTTGGCTTTGGCCAACCAAAAAGATGACAAATATCAAATAGAGTTACCTGTACTGCCAAATTTATTTACCCACCAGTCATGTGGTGACTGGTGCTGCTCTTTAAGAAACTCTTCATCAAAGCGGTATTCGTAGTGTTTGCAGTAATCTAAAATAATCTTATATGCATTGTTGATCTTTGCGCTCATTTGTGTCGCTTTTTCGGTGTCGTCAGGATGGATATCCGGGTGCCATTTTCGCATAAGGTTTCGATAGCGTGATTTTATTTCGGAGAGAGAGGCTTTGTCGTGGAGGCCAAGGAGTGTTTTGGCCTTGACAAGCTCTTCAAAAGAGGACATTTAGACGATTCAGTCTTTTTGCTGACGCATATATGTCGGAACGTCGAGATAGTCTTCGCTTACATCCCCGCCCACGACCATTCTCGGTCTGGAGATAGGCTGAGGCTTTATAGTTTCCGTATTTACAAAAGCACCGTTGTTTGTCGGTACTTTCTCTTTAATTTCACGCTCAAATCCAGTCGCTATAAGCGTGATGCGTATATAGTCGATAGGGAGTGTAGAGTCTGTGGTGGTACCGAAGATAACATCTGCATCCTCGTCCGCACTCTCTTCTACGACGGACATTGCCTGCGAAAGTTCCATCATCGGAAAATCCGGATGCATATTGAAGTGGACAAGAACACCCATCGCACCGTTGATTGACATATTGTCAAGAAGCGGAGATTCGATAGCTGCTTTTATCGCTTCATAGGCGGCGTTTTCCCCATGATGCTCACCGACACCCATCAGTGCCATACCTCTGTGGCACATAACAGTCTGAAGGTCGGCAAAGTCAAGGTTGATGTCATTTTCACCGGAGGAGAGTATTACGCCGGATGTGCCGCTTACTGCCTGGGCAAGAACAGAGTCTACTATTTTGAAGCTCTCCTTCATACCAAGGTTTCTGTCTATGATGGAGAGAAGCTTGTCATTTGGAATCACTACTATGGAGTCACTCTCTTTTTTCAGCTCTTCAAGACCCTGCTCGGCAAGTTTGAGGCGTTTTCTGCCTTCAAACTGAAACGGTTTTGTTACGATAGAGATAGTAAGAGCGCCGACCTCTTTTGCTATTTGGGCAATTACGGGAGCAGCACCTGTACCTGTTCCACCGCCCAGTCCCGCAGCGATAAAGATAATATCGGCACCCTCAAGAGCTGTTTTGATATCATCGTAGCTCTCCAGTGCAGAGTCTTTGCCTACCGTTGGCTTCATACCTGCGCCAAGCCCTTTTGTAAGACGGCTTCCCATCTGTATCTTGGCAGGAGCGGCAGAACTGTGCAGGACCTGCACATCGGTGTTTGCGGCAACCATCTCTATGCCTTCCACACCTTCGTTGATCATATGTCCTATCATATTTCCGCCGCCGCCGCCGACTCCGATCGCGATTATGCGCGCACCATTGTTTGTTGTTGTCTCTTCAATTGAAAACGGATCCATCTCTCTCACTCCTTTTTAAAATAACTGGGTAGCCCAATTCCAGAATTTGGACCAGAAACCTGCCTGCTTACTCTTGTCTTGTTCTACATTCAGGTTGGTGGCAGTGCTTTTCTCTTCAACTTTCTCTTTCGGTTGGGAAGTCGATGTGTTTTTAATATTGATCGATTCAAATCCTGACGCCAGATTTGAAAGCTCAGGTTCCGGTTCTGAGGGCATTTCGTTTTGATAGCGCATGTTTTTGTTGACATCGATCTCATAGGAAGAGAAACTGCCTGCGGCATATTTTGCAAGGCCGATAACGGTTGAATAGGCAGGATCCCTCAATGTATCAAACAGACCGTCAAGTTCAGTTGGTTTGGCAATACGGACGGGCATGTTGTCAAATATTGCTACTGCAAGATCACGAATGCCGTCCATTTTGCTAAAACCTCCGGTAAGAACTATGCCGGCTCCTATGGCATCTTTAAGGCCGCTCTTCTCCAGTGACTGTGCAATGATCATCAGAGTCTCTTCTACCCTGGCATAGACAACATTATGGACAACGCCAAGTGAAACCTCATGGGTTGTCTCTTCATCGCCGATAATGGGAAGTTCTATAAGGTCGTCACTTGGTGCGCGCAGGGAACCGTACTGCATCTTGACATTGTTGGCAACATTTAACGGTGTATGAAGTGCCATTGAGAGGTCATTGGTGATATGGTTCGAGCCTACACCGAGAAAATCATTGTAACGTATGGAGTTACCGGAGTGGATGACTATATTGCAGGTACTTCCGCCCATGTCGATCACGGCAACACCGAGCTCTTTTTCATCTTCATTCAGCACGGCAATCGCTGATGCGTAGCCGTTGAGGATGACATTATCCACTTCTACGCCTGCGGCACGTACGGCTTTTTTCAGATTGTTCAGATTTGATTTCTGTGTGGTGATAATATGTGTCTCTACCTCAAGGCGCGATGCGTTCATGCCGAGAGGGTCTTCTATGTAGTCCTGATCGTCAACGGTAAAATTAAAAGGCAGTGTATGCAAAACTTCATATTCGTTAGGTATATTTGCATTGTAAAGTGATGTATACATTACGCGGTTGATCTCTTTGACAGAGATCTCCTTGTTGGGTATGTTTACTATGCCGCTGGAGTTCAGACTCTTTGTGTATGCGCCAGATATGGAGACGATAGCACGTTTGATATCTGATCCGGCTACACGTTTGGCATCACCGAGGGCAGCTTTAATAGATTTGGATGCAAGCTCTATATTGGTAATACTTCCTTTTTTCAGCCCCTGCGCTTTAGAGGTTCCTGCTCCGGTGATTTTAATATTGCCGTCACTCTCTATCTC
>MZGN01000007.1 GCA_002085085.1 Helicobacteraceae bacterium 4484_230 | reverse complement strand
TGGTATTGTCGGTAGATTGGGTCATAACTCAAATATTTCAGTGAGTCATGCATCCAGCCCATATTCCATTTGAAGCCGAAGCCCAAACCCCCTATATCGGTAGGACGGGTAACCATCGGCCAGGCGGTAGACTCTTCGGCAATCATCATGGTATCCGGAAATTCACCATAAACAGTATGGTTTAGCTGACGCAAAAATTCGACTGCCTCCAAGTTTTCATTGCCGCCATGTTTATTTGGTATCCATTCACCCTCTTCACGTGCATAGTTGAGATAGAGCATAGATGCTACTGCGTCTACCCTTATACCGTCAATATGGTACTTCTCCATCCAGAACATTGCTGAACTTATCAGGAAGGCACGCACCTCGTTTCTGCCATAGTTGAAGATGATGCTTCCCCACTCCGGATGGTAACCCTGTCTCGGATCATCATGTTCATACAGCGCAGTTCCGTCAAAGTTAATCATAAGATCCTGCGGTTCACCAAAGCGCGCAGTTGCCGCATAGTAGCCGACTACCTGATAGCCCCAGGATCCATAATACGGATATTCACTCAGGGGCATGAATTCAACATGAGTATAATTCATCTCTTTTAGATAGTTGACCAGTTCGTCCGCTATTTCACGATAGCTCAGATAGTCTTCACCACGTTGGCCTTTTCGCCTCCATGAACCGAGATGAACCTCATAAACAGATACAGGTGCATTGTGCGCATTGTGTTTATGTCTTTTTTTCATCCAGCCTTCATCGTTCCAATCATAATTGTCAATGTTCCATATTCTTGAAGCGGACTTTGACGGCTTCTCACTGTAGAAGGCGTACGGATCACTTTTTTCATGGATGATATCATGGTATTTTGATACGATATGATATTTATATGTCAAACCATTTTCGACACCTTCGACAAATCCTTCCCAGATTCCCGAATTGTCATCACGAAGTTTTAAAGGATGGGAGTGTTCGTCATAATCATTGAAATCTCCCCGAACGGAAACGCTTTTTGCATTTGGTGCCCAAACGGCAAAATAAACACCCTCTTTGCCATTTGCACTCATAAGATGAGAGCCAAAACTGTTATAAAGTTTATTGTGACTGCCCTCTTTGAAAAGATAGATGTCCAAATCACTGAAGCGACTTACATCATAATAGATATTGTGTTGCATTGCAGACTCCTATTTGTACCGACTGCTGCGGCGTTTGCTGATAATATAATAATAAATGTCCTCATACCCTCTGGCCGCATCGTCCCAGCTGAAATGCTTATGCATTGCATTGAGGCGAAGCTGGTCAATTGCAGGCCTGTCGGTATACCATGTGTCTACCGCCCATTTTACAGTTCCTGTAAGTGCTTCAGGGGATGCATCATAAAATTTGAACCCTGTTCCGCTTACTGTATCCGGGTCATAATTTTCTATTGTGTCGTCAAGACCGCCGGTTGCTCTTACTATTGGGAGTGTACCGTAACGAAGACTGTATATTTGATTAAGACCGCATGGTTCAAACAGTGAAGGCATAAGAAAGAAATCACTTCCCGACTCTATGCGGTGTGCCAAATCGTTTTTATAGCCTATATAGCACTTGAACTTCTCCGGATATTTGGCAGCCACATCGCTGAAAAAGTGTTCTGCCCATTTCTCTCCGGTTCCCAGCAGAACGATCTGAATATCGAGCTCCATAAGATTCCAGATGGCTGAAGCCAGCAGCCCTATTCCTTTTTGTTCTGCCAGTCTGCCGACAAGACCAATAAGTGGGACATCGTTGCGTACGGGCAGATCAAACTCTTTTTGCAGTTCGCTTTTGCAGACTGCCTTACCGTCCATATCGTCAAAATCATACTTTTTGGCAATAAAATCATCCACAGACGGATTCCATTCGTTATAGTCCACTCCATTGAGGACCCCGAAGAGTTTATCGCTATATTTGTTTATAAGACCGTCAAGTCCCCAGCCAAACTCAGGAGTACGTATCTCATGCGCATACTTTCTGCTTACGGCATTGATTGCATCGGCATGTACAATGCCGCCTTTTAGCAGATTGATACCGTCATACTCTTCAAGTTCATCACTGTTGAAATGTTCCCAGCCTATGCCAAGAACATCCATTGCACCTTTGTAGAATTTGCCCTGATGCTGAAGGTTGTGAAGAGTCAGGATAGATGCCGCATTTTCAAAATCACTATCGTTTGCATAGATGGTATTTAAAAAGATCGGCATTGAGGCAGTATGCCAGTCGTTTGCATGGATGATGTCCGGTTTAAAGCGAAGTTTTTTGGCAAGCTGCATAACAGCTTTGGAAAAAAATATGAAACGGTTATCGTTGTCTCCGTATCCTATGCCGTCTTCATCGTAAAGCCCTTTTCTGCCAAAAAAACCTTCGTGTTCTATAAAGTAGACCGGGACATCACTGTCAGGCAGAGTGCCCTCATAGACTGCAGCCCATGCCTCGCCCATACTGCCCATCGGTACGCCAAGAGACCCATCGAGCTGTTTGAGCCCATACTTCTCTTTGTCAACGATATAGTAACGCGGCATTACAACTCTAATATCGTGTCCAAGATCACGTAAGGCTTTGGGTAAAGCACCTGCAACATCGGCCAACCCCCCACTTTTTGCAAAAGGAACCACTTCCGATGCGGCCAGCAGAATATTCAATTTTTTCATATTTTTCCCCTTTTATCAGGATCATACGCAATACATATTTTGCGATCTTTGGTCTTTAGCATCATAGTACATGAGTATGTTATATTATAGCGCATCCTGTTTACCTAAGTCTAAAGTCATATAGATAGTTGATCATGAAATATAGTCCAGCATGTATTATGGGGAATTTTGAAGAAGTTCTGTATAGAGTTCCGAATATCTTTCCGCACTTTTTCTACTGGAAAAATCAACATTCATATTGTGCAGTATGATTCTGTTTAGCTTTTTTTTGTCGTCAAACAGGCTAACCGCTTTCTGAACCGAAGTTGCAAGTGCTTCCGCACTCTTTTTTTTGGAGACAATACCGTAACCGATATCAGCCTTGGCGTCAAATTTCTCCAAAGGGGAAACGGTGTCTTTAAGGCCTCCCACGCCATGTACAATGGGTATTGCACCGTATTTCATTGCAATCATCTGGTTTAATCCGCACGGTTCGAACAGTGAAGGCATCAGTAGAAAATCAGCTGCAGCATACATTTTATGTGAAACAGATTCATCATAGCCAAAAAAGAGGGATATGTTTTTATGTTTCAAAGCAACTTTCGCCAGCTTTTGGCGATATTTCAAATCACCTTCACCAAGAATAGAGATACTAATCGGCATTTGCGCCATTTCATTGAGTGCATCCACAAGTATGTCTATCCCCTTTTGCCAGGTAAAACGCCCGATAAAAATAAATAGCGGTTTCTCTGGATCATTAAAGCCTATGCTTCTAAAATAGAGTTTTTTATTGATATATTTGTCTTTAAGTTTTTTGGGACCATATCTCTTTTCCAGTAACATATCCTTTTGAGGAGAGAAGTGGTCATCATCCAGACCATTAAGAATACCCTTGAGTTTGGAGCTGTGAAACTGCAAGAAACCATCAAGCCCATTTCCAAATTCAGGTGAGAGTATCTCTCCGCAATAACTAGGACTTACGGTCGTTATTCCATCGGCATAGGCGATACCGGATTTCATAAAGTTTATATCACCGTAGAATTCCAGTCGTTCAGGTGTAAAGTAGTCATGGTGCAGGCCAAGCTGATCAAGCGTATCTTTGTTGAATATACCCTGATAGGCCATATTGTGTATTGTGTACACTACTTTTGTATCTATGGAACTTTCCTCTTTTACAAATAGTGCACTCATTGCACTCTGCCAGTCGTTAAGATGTAAAAGATCAAAATGTTTCTGTTTTAAAAGCTGGATGATCGCCTGACAAAAAAGTGCAAATCGATGTGCATTATCTTCATATCCCTCTTCCGGCGGACCATACATAAAAGGTCTGTCGCTCAAAGACGGTGAATAGACAAAATAATAGTCAACACCTTCGTACTGGCAGCCATATAGTTCAATAAAATAGTCATTTTTCCCCATAATGACATGGGTGTTTTCTCCAAGTGAGCTGATGCCGTATTTTTTTTTATCTATAAATTGGTAAAGGGGAATAATGACTGATGTGCGATACTCTTTGGACAAAGCTTTTGGCAGACTGTGCATTACATCTGCAAGGCCGCCGCTTTTTGCAAACGGAAAGGCCTCACTGGCAGCAAAAAGAATAGTTTTGTTATTAGAGTTCCCCATACTCTGTATCCCTGAGAAGCTTTGCACTTTGTTCCGGCTCAACAGGATTGATCATCATTCCTGTTGAGAGTTCAAAACCGCCATGGCGATATATACGCGGCATAATGCGTATGTTGAAACGGCTCATCTCGTCAATACAGTCGAAAAAAGCATCAGTATCAAACTGTCTTTGCATCGGGGGTACGAAAATAGACATATTAAAATCAAAATTTCCAAGCTGTGCTCTGAGTTTATGAAAAATTATTTTCAGAAGCCTGGAAAGATCTTCGAGATGGCTTTCATCTATTTTATCGAGTGTTCCCAAAGGATCCTTGGCTGCTATCATCACTTCAAACGGATATGCACTTGCATAAGGACAAAATGCCGTAAATGTACCTTCCTGGGTGATAATACGGACCTGATCATGCTCTTCCTGGGCTATAATATCGCTAAGCAGAGCCCTGCTTGTATTGTGATAGTGGCTAAACATCCTGTTGTACTTGTCTATTTCATTCCTTGGAACAACGGGAAGTCCGATTAACTGCGTGTGAGGGTGTGTCTGGGTGGCACCGGCAAATGGACCGTGATTTTTAAAGATTGAGATAAATGCAATACGCTCATCCTGTCTGAGATCTTTAACTCTGTTTTGAAGTGTTTTAAGCCAGATAAGAAAAGTTTCGTTTTTCCACTCTACCATACAATTCAGATGATCTGGTGTATCGATTATTATCTCATGAGCTCCAAAACCGTCCCATGCATTATATATGCCCTCCTGCCTGGAGCGGTACGGTACTTCAATCTGGACTGCTTTGTATAAATTGGGAATCACACGGCATTTCCAACCAGGTTCGTCAGACAGACTTTTGTTGTCACGGACGGCATATATCTCGGTTGGGGTCATTGATTCGTTGCCTTCACAGAACGGACAGGTTGAGGAGGGGTTGTGCTCTTTCTTCCATGCCATATTATAGGCAGGCCTGTGCATACGCTCAGGCGCAATTACAATATATTTATCCTCCAGAAGATCATGACGTATTTCAGACATAATTTTTTCCGGATTTGAAAATTGTCAAAATGTTCATCATATCTCCTAAATAAACCAACTCTCCGAGTAGTCTTCGTTTAGTCTTATCTCAAGTGCACCATATCCCGGAAGAGTTTGAATAATGCTTTTGCCTTCGACTATCTCAAATCTGAGATGTGCAACATCAAGACCCTCAAATAATTTGCATGGTATTGCAATCTCTATTGTCTCATTGACAGCATAGACTATATCTGATTGCGTATTTGCATTTGAAAGATCAAGTGAATAATTTTTAGCAAGCTCTTCAATGGTAATTTTGAGTCTGCACCCTGCTTTTCTGAGTGATGGTACATTCCCTTCAAAGGAAATATATACCGCTTCGTCATTTTGTCCGTATTTGATATTTGAAACAGGGCCTCTTTTGCGGTCCATAGATGAAAAAAGACGACTTTCATCTATGCTTCCACATCCTATCCACTCAAAAAATGAGCTTATTTTGCCTTCAATTTTTGGACGTATCGGCGTTTGCGGTCTTACCATAAATGAAGCTGTGCTTCGATTTTTTATAATAGCTTCCAGAAGGTCTGCCGGAGGATGCATATTTAAAAGTCTGTATATATCAATCAGATGCTGCCTGAAAAGTGCATCGAATTCCAATGCAAAATCAGTTACATGGTCATCCCCATACCACCAGTACCAGTCACTGCATTCTGCCGCCAAAAAATGAAATTTTATTTTTTCTGCAATTTCATCATTAATTTCACTGCCGTAATTGTCAACATCACGTCGTGTTTGAAACAGAAGTTCCCATGCTCTATTTTTCTCAGGATGTCCAACCCAGGTTGAGAAGTCTCCGTTTATCCAGCTTCCAGGACTAAGATTTTCAAGCTTTATTGATTTTGTGCCTGCAATCTCATCCATTGTCACTGTTTTACACCATTCAGACTGGGAGAGCTTTTGATAAAGTGTAGAAAAAAACGGATACGCATTTTCTCTATAATACTCCCATGCATTTTCACCGTCTAGTATTACAAAAGCCGTAGTGTCATCTTTTGATTCGGCTATAGGCTTGATTGCCTCAATAAAATGTTCTACGGCATCATTGTGATCTTTATAGCGGTAGTCAAATCCTATGAGATCGCTGAGACCATGGTCGCGAAAACCTATAACAAGATCATTAAAGCTATAGGTGCTATATAAGTCGCTTCTGTTGCTCTCGGGCATACTTTTAAATAAAATTGTCTCATCGGTGGCAATCCATTTGATACCCAATTTTCTATATATTTCAAGACTGCGCGTATCGACTGCACCTTCCGCCGGCCAAAAGCCATTTGGCTCTGTTTTAAATGTCTCTTTATAGAGTTTTATAGAGCGTTCAACCTGACTGAATGCATCATCTTTCAGTGAAACCGGATTATCGGGTAACTTGGTGTGCTCATTGGCTAATTTTGCAGTTTTCATATCGATAAGCAGTGGCAGTATCGGATGGTTGTAGGGCGTGGTTGAAAGGGAAATTGTGCCATTATCCAGCAGGGATGCATAATACGGCAAAATAGACAAAACAAAATCGGACAGAGTATCCAAAAGCTCGCTCTTGTCATCCTGGGTGTAAAAACGACCTTTATGTATAAGTTGTTGAACAATATGATTGTTTTGACGAAGGTAATTGCCGCACCATGCCAGCATAAACTGAACTTCAAGATCTATCACCTGAAGATCGTCCAGGTTATCATAGTGGTACAACTCACGATATCGTGCCATTGGCTCCACCATCGTATCGTAGTTGCATGATTTGCAGGTTTTGATGACCCACTTTTTTTTCTGACTGCTGAGTTTTGACGGATGCTGGTTCCACAAATGCAAAAAGTAATCGTTTTCTATCGGATCGGAATAGAGCTTTAGCTGCTCGATCAACGGGGGCGTTATGTTGAAAGTGGCTTTGACTCCAGGATACTTTGAAAGTATCCATGGCATATCATAGTAGTCTTTAATAGCATGAAGAAAAACCCATGGCATTTTCATTACGCCATCACTGTCGCGATAGTCAGGTTGATGCATATGCCAAAAAAAACTGAGTTTAAGGCTGTTTTTCATTGTGGCTACAGTGACCACTCTTTGATTTTTTCCTTATACTGCTCTAAAATAGCTACCCCTTTTTCTTCATCGACTGCCTGTACATAAAGATTGAGATAGTCACCATACTGATCAGGAATCATTAATATCCAGTCATTCTCGTCCAGCCATATTTTAACACCGTCAAGCGAAGATGACTTTTTATCCTTGGCATCTTCAAGGAATTTCCTCATCATTCTGCCCTTAAGTGCCTGTGTACATTCGACTTGCGTACTTGAGTAGTAGAAGTTTTTTATACCTTTGATTATTTCGGAGAGATCAACTTTGCTTTGTGAAATCATTTCAGTTATTTTCAAAGTAGCATACATTGAGTCTCTGTGTACAGCAAACTCGGTAAATGCGAAATTTCCCTCACCCGTAGCGACAAGATCATACTCTTTAAGTTTTTCGGCTTTAAAATCAGCATACTTTCCACGCTCAATGTCAAGATTGTCAAAAGGGATCATATCCGGAGCCCATGTGGGCAGAAAAACTTTTTGGCGCTTGTCTTTATTCATATTCATCAAAGACAATACAACGAGCAATGCACTCTCTTTTCCAAGAAGGATTCCATCATCACATACGATATCAAGTCTCTGGCCAAACGGGTATAGAATAAACCCGGCATTTAATCCAAGACTTTTAACTACTGCACCAACATCGGTATTGGAACGTTTTGCAAGTGTTTTTATGTTTGAAAGCTTATCGACATCAGAGTAGGCATTGAACATGATATGATCCACTTTAAGATCATTCAGTATTTTTGGAAATACATCCGAGGCTGTACCGTGCATCATATCTACCGCTATACGGCAGTCTATGCACTGAAAGAGTCTTTGTGTCAATTGATCTTTTATGGCATCACAGTAGCTCAGACACTCTTCGAAATGGTGAGATTCGGAAATACGGCCGATTTTTGTATATTCAACACGCCTGAAAGTCTCTTTGAAAAATGCTTTTTCTATCTTCTTGGATGTGTCATTGTTGATCTTAAGGGCTTCGGAATTATAAAAAGTCACAATGGTACTTGTGGGATCATCCAGCTTTTGCCTGAAATAGACACCTGCAGAGAGTGAACTTTCTCTGGAGAGGTGATATCTAAGTACTGAAGAAGGCATGCTTTTAATATCAAAAACATTAACTCCTGCAGAGAGCATTCCTCCCAAAAAGGCACGTTTGAGCATTCGTGAGCTGTAGTGATGATCCCGTGCGATCAGGATTGTAGATCCGATAGGGAGCTGCGAGCCGAATGCTTCGGCAAGCTTTGCTGCCATTTCACAGGACAGTTCCACATTGGACTGGCCGACAACCGTACCGTTTTCAAAAATAGAATTTTTGTATTTGCTTCCAAGTACGACACTGTTGCTGACGATGGCCGCTTCAGCTATAACTTTATCCGGCCAGATAGTGACATCTTTTTCTATAGATGCAAGCTGTCCTATCTCACAACCCTGTGCAAGAATCATTCCTGCTTTGGCTTTGACGTTCTTGCCGATTACATTGTCATTACAGATCACGCAACCGTCAAATATTCCGCCTCGCTCTATGAGTATGTCATTCCACAAAACACTGTTTGCAAGTTTGCAGTCCTCGCCTATTTTTACATTATCTCCGATAACCACATTTTTGAGACGGCAGCCGTTGGCTATTTCAACATTATTGCCAAGAACGACTTTGCCAATTATCTCTATGCTTTTGTCCAACTCATAACCGGTAGGACTGTAGAGAACACCATCCGGATGCCTCTGCTCAACCCCTTGTATTTTAAAGTTGACCTTTTCATTGAGTATATCATCATATACTTCGCGATAGCTCTCCGGATTTCCGACATCACGCCAATAGCCTGTAGCATTGCCTGCGATCAGCTCTATACCCTCATGCATAAGAAGCGGGAACAGGTCTTTTGCAAAATCAAAGTTCTCACCCTTTGGAATATACTCAAGAATTTCCGGTTCGATTACGTAAATACCGGTATTGATCGTATCACTGAAAACCTCTCCCCAGCTTGGTTTTTCCAAAAATTTCTCAATTCTGCCCTCTTCATTTGCGATAACGACACCAAACTCAAGAGGATTGTCGACAGATGTAAGCGTAATTGAGAGTTTTGCATTTTTCTTTTTATGATAATCGAATATCTTTTGAAAATCGAAGTCAGTTACAAGATCGCCGCTGATAATGATGAAGTTGTCGTCACCTATGTACTCCTGTGCCAGCTTGACTGCACCGGCTGTACCATAATCATCATCCGGCACAACATATGTGATATTTATTCCAAATTCACTTCCGTCGCCAAAATGTTCCTTGATTATCTCCGGCTTAAAATAGAGAAGAACGATAAAATCTTTGATCCCAAGATCTCTTAATGTAAGCATTGTGTGCTCCATCATGGGACGGTTTATAATAGGTAACATCGGTTTTGGTCGTGAATTCGTAAGTGGCTGGATTCTTGTTCCAAATCCACCCGCCATTACAACTGCTTTCATTGCACTGCTCCTTGCTTGACTAATTTATTCTTAATAATATCTATATCTTCAAAAGTGAGTTCTGCCCTCCAAAAGGCGAAGGGACACTTTCGGCTTCATCATCACAATCCCAGGTGTCACCGTTTATGAGATATCCGAACTCAAACTCATCACCCTCTTTGAAGTTTTTTCTGACATAAAAATCACCGTCTTTTTTCTTCTTCATCTCCTGGGGTTCCCAGTCGTTCCATGAACCTTTAAGTTCAACATTTTCTGCCTCATTTTTTGGCGTGTAAGTAAAAGTAACTGAAGCCTTACCGGCCTTACGTGAAATTTTTAACATTTTTTGCTCCTAATCAAGATAGTTAATGGCATTCAGCAATTTTGCCGGTACCTGATATGTTTGAGATACAACTTCTTCTATATCTATCAGCTGAAACTCACCTTTATTATACACAATAACCTTGTTTGCATTTTTGGACTCCAGAAGATGGTCGATCGCACCGATAGTGAACTCAAAAGCCATCATGCGGTCATGTACTGTCGGATTACCTCCACGCTGTATATGACCAAGAATACTTATTCGGGTCTCCAGTCCGATCTCATCCTGAATCCATGTACCGATTTCATAGGTACTTTTTGTTCCTTCCGAAATGATCGCCAGAATATATCTGCGGCCATTTTGAACCTCTTCGCGAAGGCGTTTCGCAAGAGCATCTTTTTTAAAAGATACTTCCGGTACGACACACACTTCCGCACCGCTTATGATTGAAGAAACTATCGCCAGATAGCCGCAGTTTCTTCCCATAACCTCTACCACAAATGCACGATTGAACGATGATGCGGTATCTCTTATTTTATCAAGCGCTTCGCGGATAACATTCAGTGCAGTATCGGCACCAAGACAATATTCGGTACCGTTTATATCATTATCTATTGTTGTAGGAATCCCTACAAAATTGATATTGAACTCTTTGCTAAATATATCCATTGCGCGAAAAGAACCGTCACCCCCCAATACAACCAGGCCGTCTATCCCGCACGTCTGCAGATTTTTAAAAGCACGTTCTCTGTTTTCATACTCAAAAAAACGCTTGGAACGCGATGAGCGCAGAATAGTTCCACCTATGTGCATAATACCCGCAACATCTTTATGAGAAGCTTTTTTTATGCGGTTATCGATTAATCCTTCGAGACCATCATAGATAAAATAGGTCTCCTGATTCAGCTTGTGTGCATAATCTACAAATTTTTTGATTGCAGGATTCATCCCTGCAGCATCACCGCCGGAGCACATTATAGCAAGTGCCATAACTTAAGCCCCCTGCTTTCGGTCAAGTTTTTCAAATCCCGGAAGGATCTTTCCTTCCAGTAACTCCAGGCTTGCTCCGCCGCCGGTAGAGATAAAACTGAAGTTTTCCGACTCTCCCGCTTTATCTGCAGCGTCTGCGGTGTCTCCGCCGCCTACTATCGTATAGGCGTAACAGCCTGCGATGGCACTTGCAAGTTTAAAGGTACCTTTTGAGAAGCGGTCTATCTCATATATACCCATCGGTCCGTTCCAGATGATCGTATTGGAAAGCTCTATCGCTTCATGGAAAAGTTTGACGGTCGCAGGTCCTATATCTACTGCGCTGAAACCTTCAAGAACATCCTGTGCAGGCACAACCTTAACATCTATAGGCCTCTCTACAGAATCCGTTATGACTACATCTACAGGGAGATATACTTTCACGTTGTTCTTTTTTGCTTCCTGCAAAACATTTTCTGCAGTTTCCACATAAGATTGTTCATATAGGGATGCCTGCATATTATAGCCAAGAGCTTTAAGAAAGGTATTGCTCATAGCTCCGCCTATAATAAGCTTGTCAATCTTTTTCATTACAGATTCAAGCAGTGTGATTTTAGAAGAGATCTTTGCTCCACCCACTACGAGTGTTATTGGCCTTACAGGACTTTCAAGTGCTTTCGAGAAAGCCTCTATCTCCTTCATCATCAGGAAGCCGGCCACTTTCTCATCTACAAACTCCGTAATTCCGTAAGTAGAAGCATGCTTTCTGTGAGATGTGCCGAATGCATCATTTACATATACATCACATATCGAAGCCAGTTTTCTGGAGAGTTCGGGATCATTTTTCTTTTCACCGGGATAAAAACGGATGTTTTCAAGCAAAAAGACCCTTTCAAGTGAGCAGGCAGATATCTCATCTTTTGAAGATTCAAAATCTTCTATAAACTCAACCCTCTTGTGCAAAAGACGTTCCAGTCTTTTTTGAATATGTCTAAGGCTGAAACGCTCCTCATACTCTCCCTTCGGTCTGCCCAGATGCGAAACCAATGTGATCGAGCATGCATTGTGATCGATGCAGTAGTTGATAGTCTGCAGAGCAGAACGGATACGCCGGTCATCTGTTATTGTCTGATGCGAATCCATGGGAACATTAAAATCTACACGCACAAGAACCCGCTTGCCCGTAATATCTATATCACGTATGCTTTTTACATCTTTCATATAATGGATATTGCTGATCATAATTCTCTCTTGCAGCAGTTGTATATTTTAGAATAGTATTCATCAGCCATTCTGTCAGAGTCAAATGCAGGTACTATATCGGTCATTGCATTTTTCATTATCTGTGTCCACCTGTCCGGATTATCATAATAGATAGGTATTATCTTGTTTTCAATGATCTCCAAAAGATGCTTGTTGTCCAGTCTGTCCTGCTCTTCCGCAGAGAGGTGGTGGTCAAGCGGTGGTATAGTAAATGCGTTTTCCCCTTCTCTTGCAAACTCAGGATGCCATCCGTCATCTACAGAAAGGTGTACGGCACCGTTCATGCTGGCAGTCATACCGCTTGTACCACTGGCTTCTCGCGATATCCTTGGAGTGTTTAGCCATACATCGGCACCTTTTTTAAGTATGGCGGAGAGTTCAAGCTCATACCCAACCAGAACAGCCATGCGGTTGTAGTGGTTGCTGATATGGATCAGCTCATTAAATGCATTTACCGCATTTACATCAAAAGGATACGGTTTGCCGGCCCAGATAACCTGTATAGGTCTGTCCGAACGGGTTATAAGATCTTCAAAGTGTTTGAAATCATACTTTAGAAGTCCCGGACGTTTATATTCGGCAAAACGCCTTGCCCATACAATAGTTAAAACTTCCGGATCAAACATTTTTCCGGTTTGATTTGCTACAACATCAAAAAGTTTGCGTTTAAGATGTCTTTTTCGCATAACCAGGTTTTCATCATCGTTGTCGGCCAGTGCCCCTATGAGGCCTTTATCCATCCAGAAGCGCCGGTTTTGTGCATTGGTCACATAGATGATATCGGACTTTCCTTCACAATCTTTCCACATACGGTTTGCGACTTCACCATGAAAGCGGGATACTGCATTCGTGATCTTTACACTTCGCAGGGCACCAACAGTAAGATTGAATGTATCGCTTTGCTCTAGAGATATCTCTCTTACCTCATCCAGGCTAAGGCCGTTAAAGAAACCGAATCTGTGAAGAAGATGAATGTTGTGTTCTTCGTTCCCGGCATCTTCCGGCGTATGTGTTGTAAATACTACACGGCTTTTGACCTCATCCATATCTCTATATCTGCTGTACAGCTCATAGACCAGCGGAAGTGCATGGCCTTCATTCATATGGTAAATGTCGATTCTGCGGTTTATCTGCTCGAGAACTTTTACACCGCCTATACCCAGAACGATCTCCTGGGATATTCTGGTCTCCTCATTGGCATCATAAAGCTTGTGCGTTATCGTGCGTGCAAGAAAATCATTCTCTTCTATATCTGTTGTTAAAAGGATCAGTGGTGCCGACTCAAAAATATCACTGGGAAGCAAAAAGGCTTTAACTTTTACCTCCTGGTTGTGTATCATGACTGTAACGGTTATATCCATATCTACCAGAAAATGGTAGTGTTTCCGGATAAACTCAGCCTTCAGACTCATGTCTTCATTTCTGGACTGATCGTAGTATCCATAGCTCCAAAGAATCCCGACTCCAAGCATATTCTGGCGCAGGTCATAGGCGCTTCGCATATGTGAACCCGACAGAAAACCCAAACCTCCGGAATATATTTTAAGAGCCTGGTGTATAGCGAACTCCATAGAAAAATAAGCAATACTTTTGCCATACCTCGGATCTATATCATAGTTATGTAATCTCATTTTCATCCTAAAAAATCATTTTTCAAAATTGGCATATAGTATCTGCTTACCCAGTTCCACACCTGGTTGATCATAAGTATTGACATTCAGCATGGCACCGGTAAGCGATGTTAACAGCTCATAATAAATGATCATAGCGCCAATATTTTCTTCGGAAACAGTATCGAATGAAATCGAATCTACAGGGACGTCACTTTGCAAAAGACTCTGTTTTGTAGCTTCGCACTGTGCATTGATCAGTTCATTGAAACTATGACCGTTGATAAAATCTGTTTTCTCAATATGCTTGAGCGTAACGTCAGGTATCGTCAGAGGGTTTTCAAAATCATCTATGTTTATGAATGTAACGGTTTTATCCTTTGGACCCTCTATGATCAGTTGCAAAAATGAGTGCTGATCCACAGCGCCTATAAGTCCTATCGGAGTCATTCCCACATTTTCACCGTTATGGTCTATCTTACCTATGGATTCACCCCAGAGCTGTACATACCATTTAGTCAGATTCTCCAGCTTGTTGGCATACGAGAAAAGGACGTTGATGGGATACTCTTTGCTGTTTTGTGCATAAAAAGCTGCTTTTTCCAACAGATGCTGCTCTTCTCTGTCAAAAAAACTCTCCAGAAAAGACGATGCACCCTCAAGCAGGGCTTTCACATTATAACCGGCCAACAGAAGCGGCACAACACCCACTGCGCTTAAGACCGAAAACCGGCCTCCCACGTTCAGTGGAATATTGAACTGCTTTATTCCGTACGAATCGGCAAATTCCGACAGTGACGAACCTTTGTCCGTTATGGTGATCACACGCGAAGAGTCTTCTCCCTCGAGATCAAGATCAAAATGGGCTATGACCGTTTTGAAAATAGATGTCGTCTCAATAGTTGATCCTGATTTTGAGATCACTATAAAGACAGACTCTTCTCTGCTTAGTTGTGAAAGGGTTTGTGAAATATCCAGAGGGTCCGAGTTTTCAAACAGAAAAAGTTTTCTGCCGCTGTTATTTTTGTGGCACAGCAGTGAATCTACAGCTTTTATGCCCAGCGATGAGCCGCCTATGCCTATAACTACTATATTTTTTATTTTGCCGCTATTTAAAACGGGATTGTTTTTGGAAAAAGTTTCTACTTCCTCGACAAGCACCTGAGAACTTTTAGGCAGCAGATAGTATCCTATCCGTCCGCTCTCTTTCTCATCCCTGATAGTTTCAAAAGCATTTTCCATCAACTCCTCCGTATCGGAGCCTGGAATAAAATCCCTTTTGAAATTCAACATTATTTACTTCCGATCAGAACACACATGTCAACCAGGCGGCTGGTATATCCCCATTCGTTATCGTACCATGCCAGTACTTTGACAGTTTTTCCGTCAACTACGCTCGTCATATCCGGCACATAAGAAGAGCTGTAGGTTGAACCAATAAAATCGCTGGATACGCGCTTGTCATTGTCTATCTCTATCAGACCCTTGAAACTTCCCTCTGCGGCTTTGTCAAATGCATTGTTGATCTCTTCGACAGTTGCATCTTTTTTCAGGTTGACTGTCAGATCCACTACGGATACGTCCGGAGTCGGGACACGCATTGCATAACCATTGAGCTTGCCTTTAAGCTGAGGCATTACCAGCGAGATCGCTTTTGCCGCACCGGTTGTGGTTGGGATCATGTTGACCGCCGCCGCCCTGGCTCTTCTTTGATCTTTGTTATGCTTGACGTCAAGTACATTCTGATCGTTTGTATATGAGTGGATTGTCGTCATCAGTCCATTTTCTATACCAAACTCATCATCAAGTACCTTACAGATAGGTGCCAGACAGTTCGTTGTACAGCTTGCATTTGAGATGATAGATTCACCTTTATAATCATCTGTATTGATATTTAGTACATATGTCGGTGTATCATCTTTTGCCGGTGCAGACATAACGACCTTCTTTACGCCGTTTTTCAGATATTTTTCCGCTTTTTCCGTAGTCAAAAAGACGCCGGTACACTCGATAACCACTTCGGCACCGGTTGAACCGAAATCCAACTCATCAAGATCACGTGTACTGAACATAGTTACTTTCTTGCCGTTGATCATTATGGTATTGTCATCGATCACTTTTGCATCTACTCCGGTGTGAACGCTGTCATATTTAAAAAGATATTCCAGCATATCTGCCTTTGCTGTTGTGTTTATGGCTACAAGCTCAATATCATCCCTCGATGTAATGATCTTTGCTGCGATCATTCCTATTCTTCCTGTTCCGTTTATAGCTGCTTTGATTGCCATGTATTCTCCTGTATATATTAGTTAATGATATTATAAAGCTAATATGCTAAATTCTAAACAAAACAGGGCTATTTTGGCAAATCTTATAGAATATAACCGTTGTGAAGCACTATAGTGATATTATTGAAGGTAAAGAAAGGGTATCTTTAAAGAAAGGTACTCCTAAAATTAAAACTAGGAGAAACTATGAGTTTACACCCATTTGCAGGCAAGCTTGCACCAAAATCCATACTGGTTAATGTGCCGGAACTTATTTCAGCCTATTTTACAGAAAAACCAAATATTGATAAAGTTGCAGAGCGTGTAAGTTTTGGCACATCGGGCCATCGCGGCAGCGCGATAAAACACAGTTTTAACGAAGATCATATCCTGGCTATGACACAGGCCGTATGTAATTATAGAAAGAATGCCGGCATAGACGGAATCCTTTTTATGGGGATAGATACACACCCCCTCTCCTATCCGGCTCAGCTGACAGCCCTGCAGGTCCTTGCGGCAAACGGCGTAGAGGTACGTATTGCCAAAGATTTCGGTTATGCCCCTACTCCCGTTATCTCACATGCCATTCTGACACACAATCAGGGCGGCGGTAAAAAATGTGACGGTATTGTCGTCACTCCATCGCACAATCCACCGTCAGATGGCGGCTTTAAATACAACCCTCCACATGGAGGCCCTGCAGATACCGATGTTACGGATATTATTGAAGCCGGTGCGAACAGAATCCTTGAAAACAATCTAAATGACGTAAAAAAACTGTCACTGCAGGATGCCCTGAATACAGATAATATAAAAGAGTATGATTATGTCACGCCGTATGTGGACGATCTGCACAATGTAATCGACATGGATGTCATAGCAAAATCAGGCATCCGCATCGGGGCAGATGCAATGGGCGGCTCCGGCTTGGCGTATTATGCTGCTATAAAAGAGCGATACGGTCTAAACATGGAAATATTCAATGACACTCTGGATTCTACTTTCTCTTTTATGCATTGTGACAAAGACGGCAAGATCAGAATGCGGCAAGATCAGAATGGACTGCTCTTCCCCGTATGCCATGGCCGGCCTTGTGGCACTGAAAGAGGATTTTGATATAGCATTTGGCAACGATACCGACTTTGACCGTCACGGTATCGTGACAAAAAGTGTCGGGCTTATGAATCCCAACCACTATCTCAGTGTAGCCATCTCCTATCTTTCGCAAAACCGTCCGGAATGGAAAAGTGATCTGGGCATAGGCAAAACCCTGGTAAGCAGTTCAATGATAGACAGGGTAGCAGACGATCTCGGCAGAAAAGTCATCGAGGTTCCGGTCGGCTTCAAGTGGTTTGTAGACGGGTTGACAGGAGGGACAATCTTTTTCGGAGGCGAAGAGAGCGCCGGTGCCAGCTTCCTGCGTAAAGACGGCACCGTCTGGAGTACCGACAAAGACGGGATTATTATGAATCTTCTGGCCGCAGAGATCACTGCCAAAACCGGACGTGATCCGGGTGAGCACTATAAAGATATGGTCAAAAAGTTCGGCGAACCTATTTATGCCCGTATAGATGCCCCTGCAACACCTGAGCAGAAGGCAATCTTAAAAAAACTGTCGCCTGAAGATGTTAAAGAGGAAACCCTGGCCGGTGAACCCATCAAAGCCATACTGACTAATGCGCCCGGTAACAATGCGCCTATCGGTGGACTGAAAATAGTCGCTGAAAACGGCTGGTTCGCACTGCGCCCGTCCGGAACAGAAGATATCTACAAAATATATGCCGAAAGCTTCATAGACGAAGCACACCTTGTACGCATTCAGGAAGAGGCTAAAGCGATGGTCGGCAAGCTCTTTTAAGAGCCCGGCCTTTATTAAGTATTTAAAGAGAAACCAGCTCATTTAATTCGGAAAATACCTTGTGCGTTCCATTTTGTTTGGATGGATCATTTTATAGACCATTGTCAAAAGATTTTCATCTATACTGTTGTCTGTTTTTGCAGGCATTTCAGGTCTTTTTTTACCCTCAGGAGTGAAGTGGTCATAGCTGAGGCAGGGTTCGTTGCCAAGCAGTTTTACATACAGCCTGCGGCCAAACTCAAACAGTTCAAAGTTCTCTGTTTTGCCTGTATACACTTTCTCCTCGAAACCAAAAAAAAGATTTTTATTTTTCTGCTGCGAAAATAGGCTTGCAGCTTCATCACGAAACCGATGGCAGCAGCAGGATAGTTTGTTAGAATACAGTCATGAAACTGCTTAAATGTCTCACTACGTTTTCTGAGCCGACGATATTCAAGCATAAGTGACTCAATATGAAATCTTGCATATCATAGAGGAGCTGCCCTGACAACACTGTAGCCTTCGAGACTTATGTGGTGCGACAGCAGGCGGACGCATTTGAAACAATCAGAGGGAGCACTTGGTTCATTGTCGATCAAATAGACTGATACATACACTTTAAGTTATAGTTTAATTGCCAAGATGTAAAATAGATGAAAGGGGTATCTTTATATCAGATACCAGAAAGGATCGATGATGCTTAAGAGACTAAAATGGATCGGATTGGCAACAGCCGCAGTATTGCTAATTGGTTGCGGCGGAGGCAGTTCGAATGGAAGCTCCAGCAGCTCCAGTAGCGCCAGCAGTTCCAGTACCGGCAGCACCAATGCCGCTAAATGGACATACATGGTATACATAGCAGGTGACAATAATCTGGCTACATCTGCCATAAAAGATATAAATGAGATGGAGACAGTAGGCTCCAGCAATGATGTGAATGTGGTTGTACAGGTCGAATACAGCAAAAACTATACTCCAAAGATGCCTACCTCCACCCTGCGCGGAAAAATAGAAAAAGATAATGATTTAGAATCGATCAGTTCTCATTTTTCCAGCATTGGTGATAGAGATATGGGTTCAAGAAAAGAGTTGACTGAGTTCGTAAAATGGGCAACATCCAATTACCCTGCAGATCACTATGCGCTGGTACTGTGGGATCATGGCGCAGGATGGAAGATATCACGAAATGCAGCCGGCATTATACGCGGGGCTTTGCAGGATACAAGTTCTGACAGCTTTATGTCACTGCCGGACCTGGCCGGAGCGATCAGAGACAGTGGCGTTGCGCTGGATATCATAGACTTTGATGCGTGCCTGATGGCAATGTACGAAGTGGCTTATGAATTTAAAGGACTCGCCAAGTATATGACCTTTTCAGAAGAATCTGAACCTGGCGACGGTAACCCGTACAATACAATCTTGCAGGCTTTGATAAATAATCCGGATATGTCAGGACTTGATCTGGTAACACTTGTCCCGACTAAATTTAAAGAACATTATCAAACTTCAGATCGCTCAAAAATCACCAAATCAAGTGTCGATCTCCAATATGTAGAACAGTTGCATTCGCAGATCAAAGACCTTTCAGACTTGTTCATCCAAAATATTGGCCAGGAACGCACCTATTTACAAACCGCCAGAGGAGAAGCCGCATCCTATACATATGCGACCAACATCGATTTTGGTGATTTCATCAACCGTGTAGCCAACAAAACCGGCAACACGGATATTAAAAGTAAAATTAGTGATATAAGCAATACTCTCAGCTCAATGATTGTAGCCAACAAAATATACAGTCCGACTCCAAATGATTCAATACTGCAATCAACAGGACTGGCTATATTTATACCACAGCGCAGCGAAGTGACTGAAGATGAGATAACCAAGTATTCACAATTGGCTATCAACACAGCCGGAAGGGCAACTGGTTCGACATGGGGGGAGGTTATTAATACGTTAATCGGCGAAGACAGCAATAATGGCCAAAATCCATTGGAAACAGTAGCCGGCAATTTTGCAATATGGCTGGAGTGGGACACAGACTCAGATCTTGATTTGATTGTATGGGAACCTAACGATGAGTTTGCTGCACCTTATATCGGTACAACATCAACCAACGGCTTTTTATCGGATGACTCCGCCAATTCGGGGATGTCTATCGAGTATTACACGGCGGCAGAAGTTATTCAAAAAGGAGAATACGATATTTTTGTCAACTATTATGAAGATGGATCATTAAATTATGCCAATGCCAGCCTCTACTTCCTGGATCCTGCCAATGGCATTACCGAATGGAAACTCTTGGGCACTCGTTATATGAACTTAAACAATACTGCACCGACAGACTGGTTCGAACATGAAGAGACAAGAGACGAAGTATGGAATGATGTATACAGTGACTGGTGGTGGTGGTATAACCAAACCTACTTTGATAGAAACAATATCTCCAGGTCTGCCAGTGAAACGCTCCTTTATAAAGGAAAAAATATGAAAATCAGACTGCACGTAAATCATTTGCCGTCTAAAAACAGTTATAAAAACAGTGTGGACATTGATGATGAAACGGCAATGTCAATTCGTGAGCAGCTGTTGCCATTACGACAAAATATGAATAAGGCACAATAATGACTAGACAATTCTCGGTATTTGGCGGTGGAGTACTGATAGCCCAGCTAATGCTTGGCTGTCAAGCCTCCCCTGCCCTTAATGAACAGACAGCTTTATCCGATAACCATAAATACAGTAACGGGAAAATAGAGATTTCGGAGATAATAAAAAATGCCAGAAAATATGAAGGCAAGACCATAACAACCAGCGGTCTTTTTTACGGATGGTCAGGTAAGTGTGTCGGTACTCCTCCAAAAACCAAAAGTGACTGGATGCTTGAGTCCAATAATGCATGTATCTATATTTCCGGCCCAACTCCAAAAGGAACTTCATCCCTGCCTCCGGCAGTAGGAATAGGTCGTAAAGTGGAAATCAAAGGTACAGTGTTAATCGATAGTAAAAACAAACCGTATATAGAAATACAGTAAGCCGGCAGTCCAGGCGTATTTGAAGTAGAAAAAACCATGCTTAAGATCCACTCTTCGCAGTTCATCCTTCCAAAGGCAGCCGATGCAGGCGGTGACTATGTGACGGTGTCGGCAGCACGTCAGAGTGTAAAATATATCATAGACCAGTTCAGGGCAAGGCCTAAAACATGGGATATACCACGCTGCATCACCGTTTTACCCGGTATATCAAAACCGACTTCTTTCCATGACTCAGCACGAGAGGATCGAACTGTGTCATGGACTATATTGTCCTGAGAGCCATTGCTGCAGACCCGCTAAAACGCTACGGGCACTATTCAGAGTTGTTATATGAGCTTAAAGTCCCGGAGAAAGTAAAACCGTACTTCCCTGATAATGCGACACTGATGGAGCGCAACCCAGTTCTTTTTTACAGGACTGCCTTTACTGTGATGTTTTTACTGAAACTGCTGACACTGGCATTTTTTTTAAAGTAAACCATCCTGTATTCTTTTGACTTTTTTACGATAAAAATTTAAAACAGCTACCTTGACCGCATCATTAAAAATGAACCAGACAAGTGCATATATCCACATTCCGGCAGCCCACTCCCAGCCTATCGGCTCCATCAGTCCAAAACCATAAACCGCTATGACAGTTCCGGCCACCCTGCTTGAAAATGTAGCTATAAAAAGTGTCCAGGACGGAAAAGGCCTTTTAAAGAACCAGTCATCTATACGGGTGTTATATATGGTTCCGTGCCCGGCTATGACAAGTTTGGCAAAAAACATGCTTTGGACAAACTCAAGCGGCAATTCCATAATGCTCATAGTGTACCAAAAAAGTAAAAATGAGGATAGGACGCCGGCTATGCCGAGCCAGGATGAGAGAACCAACATCTCTTTCATATCCCACCTTACAGGTTTTGGCTGAACCTTTGTGTTGTCATAGGCAATAGCCAGTATTGGTATATCGTTCAGCAGTGCCAAAACTATAATCATCAGTGCAGTAACCGGGTAAAACTGAAATATTACGATAGAGAGTGTCATAAATATTATAATTCTGATCGTCTCTGCTATGCGGAAAATCGTATAACTTTTCATTCTTTCAAAAGTTATTCGGGCCTGTTCGATCGCATCGACTATAACACGAAGCCCGGATGCCATTAAAACAATATCTGCGGCGGCTCTGGCTGCATCGGTTGCTCCGCTCACCGCTATGCCGCAATCAGCTTTTTTTAGTGCAGGGGCATCATTGACGCCGTCTCCTGTCATGCCGACGATATGCTCGGCTTTTTGCAGTTCGTCTACTATAAAGTATTTGTCTTCCGGAAAAACTTCCGCAAAGCCGTCGGCATTTTCTATAAGTGATATAATCTCCGACTCGTGCTTCTTTACAGTCCCATATGGAATAGGATTGTTGTGCAGTTCATCTTTTACCTCATTTACAACCTCTTCGACTATATTTTTCAGTTTTTCATCCGATAGTTCAGGCTTAAATACTTTTGCAAATGATTTGGCAAGTATTCTCGACAGATAGATATACTCCTGAGTGCTCTCCCCTTTTAGATTTCTGACATTTTGTATCTCTTCGCCTATATTGAGTATAGATGAGATGTATTGTGCAACTGCCAGGTTGTCCCCGGTCACCATCTTAACCATAACACCTTTGACTTTCGCTTCTGTAATAGCCTCTTTTGAATCATCACGCGGCGGATCATAAAGCGGTATAAGACCTACAAATGTGTACTCTTTTTCCTCATCATATCTGTATGCTACGCCTAAAGAACGAAAGCCCTTGGAGGCAAAAACGTGTATCTGTTTTTCAACCTCTTCTCTAGTGTTCTGTGATACATCACATAAAGATAAAACAACCTGCGGAGCACCTTTTATGACATGGAGATTTGATCTGTCGGTTTTATAGATCGCCTCTGTTCTTTTCCTGACAGGGTCAAAAGGAATATATTTTAAAAGTGTAAGTTCGTTTATTTTTGCATTAAGATCATGCTCCTGCACATACTCGAATATAGGATTTTCTATGGGGTCGTTATTCTCTTTTTTACTCGCCATTGCTCCATAGTAGTAGAGGTCATTTGCACCAAAACCGTTTATGGCATAAGGTTCACTCAGTGTCATTATATTTTTTGTAAGTGTTCCTGTCTTGTCGGAGCAGAGGATATCCATGCCTGCCAGCTCTTCTATAGCAGCCAGGCGGCTTACTATCGCCTCTTTTTTTGCCAAAACTCTGGCGCCTACCGCCATAGTTACGGTCAGTACCGCAGGCATGGCGACGGGTATAGCCGAGATGGTTAAAACGAGTGAGAAGATCAGAAGCTCACTCATGCTCTCGCCTCTTTGATAGCCTACAAACAGGATCAGCAGGATCATGACAGCCGTAAGGGCTATAAGGAAATTTCCTACATTGATAACCATCTTCTGAAAGTGGCTTTTTTGTTCATGTTCGGCTTTTGCAACCAGGCCTACCGTTTTGCCAAAGTAGGTATTAATACCTGTTTTGGTAACTATGGCCGGCATCTCTCCCTGCTTGATGATTGCATTTGCATATATCTCTTCATCAGCACCTTTTGTTACAGGAAGCGACTCTCCGGTCAGGGCCGACTGGTCAACCGTTAAGAAATCATCTCCTTCAAGCACTCTTACATCGGCCGGGACAATATCACCGATCTTGAGTTTTATAATATCCCCGGGAACCAGATATTTTGCCTCTATCTGCTTCCACGTACCGTCACGTAAAACAAGTGAGAAGTGGGCCAGCTTCTCTTTTAAAACAGCTATGGCACTCAGTGCTTTCGACTCCTGATAAAAGTCGACAAAGGCATTTACAAAAAGTAGAATCAGAATAATCGTCAGATCTTCATACCGATGGGCATAATATGAAAGTCCTGCCGCCACCTCTATCATCCATGGGATCGGTCCCCAAAAACGGTGAAAGAGTCTTATTGCCCAGCTCTCCTCTTTTGCCTTCAATTCATTTAGACCAAACTCTTTTAATCTTTTATCCGCTTCCTGTGATGTAAGTCCGTTAAGATTTTTCATATTTTTACTCTCAATATTAATCTTTAGTAAGCCCGATTGTATCTATATTATAATAATTTTTCAGTTCATTATACAGCTCCGGAAAAGATTTTTTCAAACTTTTCGGAGTTTCAAAAAACCTCTCTGTCACAACTGCAAAAAATTCTGCCTCATTTGTTGCAGCATAACTGCCAAGCAGCTTATACCTGCCCCATTCTCTATTTTTCTCAGCTATTTTATTTAGTTTTTTATAATCTTTAAACAGTATGTTTGTCCATTCGTTGTATTTTGATTTTTCAATAGGAGGAACACCGTCTATCTCTCCGTCCATAAAATCTATTTCATGGGCAAACTCATGGATGATAACATTATTGTGCCTGAGATGATATGCCTCTTTTTTTGCATCATGCCAGGTTATCACTACTGTATCATTGGCAGATTGGCCGTCAAGAACAAATTTTTCTTTTGTATAAATGCCTCCGGATGAACTAATCTTGTCAGTCACAACCGAGGCAGGATAGATGATAATGGTTTTAAGGTTTTCATAACAGTTTTCAGTACCTAAATGCAAAAGTAAAAGGCAGGCATAAAAAGCGACGATAACTTTTATCTCATCAGTTGTTTCCATACCGACTCCGACAAACTCTTTTGTATGAATAAAAAGTATGATAGATTTTTCAATTTTTTGCCTATCCTGCTCATCCAGGTTTTTATAGTGGGGTGTTTTTAAAAGGAATTTTCTGTATTTATCACTAAAGGGCATATTTTGAAGTCTTTGAAGCTTTTTCTGCTTTTTAAGGTCGAGCAAAAAAGATAGGATAAACAGGATTAAACCAAGAGTACAAAAAACAGAGATAAGAGCAAGATTATAATCCATTCAAAAACGCCTCCGATTGCTATTAGTGCTGAATAAAATTCGGGATAATGTTTGATTTTGCCTGCTGGTCATACTGCACTATGGGCGTCAACCAGCATCTTCTTTCAGAATGTAAATTAAAACCGTTTTGTGTAGCCATGGCAGTATGGCTGCTTGCGATGCTTTTTGTAATACTCCTGATGAAACTCTTCAGCTTTATAAAATACCTCTGCCGGACGCAGCTTCGTTGCAACTTTATAACCCTTCTCTTTAAGCAACCCTATGAGTTTTTTTGCAACCTGTTTCTCTTCATCCGAGGTGTAAAAGATTACAGAAATATACTGTGAGCCTATATCCGGACCCTGTCCATCAGCCTGGGTGGGATCATGGATCTCAAAAAATATGCGGGCTATCTCTTCGTAGGAGATTATATTTGGGTTGTATGTCACTTCCACAACTTCGATTTCACCGGCATTGCTGTAGCAGACCTGCTCATAACTGGGATCTTTTCTGCTGCCTCCCATATAACCCGAAACAACACTGCTTACACCGTTGAGCTTTTCAAGATAGTATTCGACACCCCAGAAGCAGCCGCCTGCAAAATAAGCTTTCTTCTCGTTCATGACAGCCTTTGGTACAAAGTTCAGAGATATGGAGTTTACACAGTGGCGAATGTTTTTCTGGGTCATATGCTCACCTGTAAACACATGCCCCAGATGTGCACCGCAATTACTGCAGACTATCTCTGTGCGCCGCCCGTCACTGTCCGGAATTCTTTTGACCGCTCCTTCGATCTCATCATCAAAACTCGGCCAGCCACAGCCGGAATCAAACTTGTCCGACGAGCGGTAGAGAGGTGCATTACACCGCTTGCAGAGATAAACACCCTTCTCTATATTCAAATAGTATTTGCCCGTAAAAGGCCGCTCGGTCGCCTTGTTTACTATCACCTGTTTCTCATCCGGTGTAAGAGAGTTGTACTCACCAAGTTTCAGTATCTTGAGATCTTTGATCTCAGCTGCAAATGCCGTCGAAAGTATCGCCATCAACAATATCCTTATTATATTTTTTATCTTTTATCCTTCTGTAGGCCAAAGCTAGTGCAATTATAAATAAACTTAATAAATTAATCACTGTAGGTTTTCAGATAGATCCGTAATGAAAGCTTGGTTTCAAGCCAATATATTCTCATCTCTCAGTTTTAAATGTATATTTTTGCTATCAGGCAAAATCATTTCTACCAGCTTATGAAATTCAGCCGAATGGTTCATGTGTTTCAAGTGTGCCAGTTCATGCACTATGACATAATCTATCTTCTCTTTTGAAAGCTGCATGAGAAGGGTGTTGAAAGTAATTGCACCTCTGCTGCTGCAGCTTCCCCAGCGCCTTTTCATGCGCCTGAATCTAATCTCTGAAGGATAGAGATTCATCTGTCTGGAAAAATAATCGACTCTCTTTGGGATATACTCCATCGACATCTCCTTATAAAATGAAAAATAATATTTTCTGATCCTCTCCTTGTCGATTTGCACAAATCGTCTGATATACTTGGCAAGGGTCGTTTCATTTAACTGTTTTAGCTCACCAAAGATCCGAATAGTTCTACCCAGATCATGCTCTGGCCTCTCTTTTGCTTTTGCAAGCTGTCTAAATATCCACGTTTTCTTCTCATTGAGGATCCTGTGGCAGCTGGAAGCCGAGAGGTGTGAGGATTTTACGACA
>MZGN01000006.1 GCA_002085085.1 Helicobacteraceae bacterium 4484_230 | reverse complement strand
ACGATGACCATGCGGTCTTCCCAGAACTCCTCTTTCAGAAGTTCCTGTGCACTGTGCCAGAAGATATCCAGCGGTTCAGCCATGGCCCCGTCGCCGACGCTTTGACATGCCAGCTCTTTGCTCTGAGTATCGATCACTCTGTTCGCTGCCGGAGCCAGCAGTTTCATACCGCTGTAGGCGAGTGCCGTTTGAAGAAGCATATTGTCCGCAATGGCATTTGAAAGCTTTGCAATTGTATTGGCCGTACATGGGGCAATTACAAAAAGATCGGCCCACTCACCCGTTTTGATATGGTTGTGGTCGTCCGCCCATGATTCGCTCTGTTCATCAAGCACTTTATTGCGGCTGAGTGTCTCGAAACTCAAAGGAGAGATAAATTTCTTTGCGGCTTCGCTCATTACAACTCTGACATCGGCTCCCGCCTTTACAAAAAGGCGTACCAGTTCCAGACTTTTGTAGGCTGCGATAGAGCCGGTGACACCGAGCAGGATCTTTTTCTTCTCAAGAAGGTTTTCGGGAATATTCACTTTTTCTCCAGATTAAAAAAGTTGTAAAAAAAGTTTTTTATGTATTTGACCGGTGTTCGGCTCAGTACAAGCACACCGCTTTCGACATATTTGGCGGTTACTGTGGTGCCGGCTGCGATCATGACGTCGTCATCTATCGTGCAGGGAGCTACTATCTGCGTATCGGAACCGATAAAGACATTTTTGCCGATAATTGTTTTATGCTTTTTCTTCCCGTCGTAATTGCAGGTAATGACCCCGGCACCCATATTTGTACCTTCATTGATCTCCGCATCTCCTATATAACTCAAATGTCCGGCTTTGACACCTTTGAGCGTCGATTTTTTCACCTCTACAAAGTTCCCTATGTGTGTATTTTCCATATGTGTTTGAGGGCGTATATGGCTAAGTGGCCCGGCATCCGAATTTATGATCACACTCTCTTCAACAATGGAGTGTGCTTTTATATGGGAATTTTCTATCAGACACTTACCGGTAATGCGAACCCCGTTTTCCACTATACATTCGCCTTTGAATTCAACTGCTTCGTCGATATATATTGTTTCAGGCAGTTGCATGACAACTCCCTCTTGCATCCAGTACTCTTTTATGCGGTTTTGCATGATCACTTCAGAGGCTGCAAGGTCGGATTTCGAGTTGACACCTTTGAACTGCTCCTCTTTGACAAAAAGCGGTTCTATGTGAAGCCCTCCGCTCTTTGCCATCCAGATGATATCCGTGAGATAGTATTCTGCCTGGGCATTGTTGTTGGAAAGGTGGGGCAGGTGCTTTTCAAGCACAGAACGTTTAAAGCTGTAAACACCTGCATTTACATGTTTAATCAGCTTCTCTTCGTTGCTGGCATCCTTCTCTTCTATGATCCGTTCTACGCCAAGGTCCGATATGACTACACGTCCGTATCCTGACGGGTCTTCCAGGTCAAGGACGGACATGGTGATATCTGCGTCTCTGCCGACAAAGCCTTGCAGCGACTCCGGTGTGACAAGCGGCATATCCCCGTTTAAAACCAGCACGCTGTCATACTTGGGCTTTATACCCATCATGGCGCCGCCGGTTCCGGGAAAGGTTTCTGCATCCTGGACAACAAAAGTGATCTCCTGAAAAAGTTCGTTTATCCGGGAGATCACCTTCTCTTTTTGATGTGCGACTACGACTATGATATCGTCCGAGATCTCTTTGGCGGCTTTTATGGAGTAGTAGAGCATTGGGCGGCCGCATATATTATGAAGAACTTTGGCAATCGGAGATTTCATTCTGCTGCCTTTGCCGGCGGCAAGTATTACGATGGAGAGGTTGTGCATTTGCGTATCTCTTTTTTTCTGTTATTTTACCCGATTTTTTACATAGTTGAATTAGGAGTAACCATTATCCTCCATTATTGTGCTTTTTTACGCGGAAGTTCGTGCTAAAACATGATAAAATTCTATAGAAGGGGTGAGTATTTATGCAATGTAAACATTTTGGTGAGTGTGGGAGCTGTAGAATTTATGAAGATGGATATGATTTTCAGCTTAAGCTAAAAAATGAAGAGATAAAAGAACGGTTTTCAGATATTTACAGTGGTGAAATTCAGCAGTATGCTTCGCGTCACAGTCATTACCGCTCCAGGGCAGAGTTCAAAGTTTGGCATGTCGGAGATAAGATACATTATGCCATGAATTCCCGTGACCACAAAGGTGTGGTTTTAATAGAAGAGTGCCCGAAAGTGATCAAGCCCATAGAAGATCTGATGTGGATGTTGCTGGAGCATATCAAATCAGCAGGGTTGGACAGAAAACTTTTCGGAATGGATTTTTTAAGCACAAAAAAGGGTGAGATAGTCGTTTCGATGCTTTATCATAGAAAACTTGATGAGACATGGGAATCAAAAGCCCGGGAAGTTGCATCGGAATTTGATATAAGCATAATAGGAAGAAGTCGGAAGCAGAAACTGATTGTCGGTAAAGATTATGTCACGGAAACTCTTCTGATATGTGATAAAACATACTGTTTTCGACAAATAGAAAACAGCTTTACCCAGCCTAATGCCGGCGTTAACGAACAGATGGTAAGCTGGGTATTGAACCAGTTTAAAGATTTACAGGGAGATCTTCTCGAACTTTATTGCGGAGCCGGAAATTTTACCATTCCTCTGGCCTCCGTATTCAACAGGGTATTGGCTACGGAGATATCCAAAGCATCTATCAATGCTGCAAAAGTGAATATGCGGTTAAATGGTATTGACAATATAGAGTTTGTCCGTATGAGTGCCGAAGAGTTTGTACAGGCTCTTGACGGTGTTCGTGAATTCAGACGCATGAAGGATATCGATATTGGCTCATATGAGCTGACGTCTCTTTTTGTTGATCCGCCCAGAGCCGGACTTGATGAGGAGTCCTGTAAATTTGCATCCAGGTTTGACAATCTGCTCTATATTTCCTGTAATCCTGAAACCCTCGCCAGGGATATGGAATATCTGCTCAAAACACACAGAATTGAAGCCATGGCAATGTTTGACCAGTTTCCATATACCTATCATGTCGAGATGGGTGTCATGATGGTAAAGTGTGCATAGTACTTTACGCAAGAGCTATTTTTTATTTAATTATGTGTATACTATTTAACAGAAAAGTGTCTGCTGGATGCCCATAAATAACTTGGAGTTGTAATGCATCGCTTATTGACCGAACAGATAAAAAATGTTGGTTTGAAAAACAGTATGGAATTGCCTGATGAGCAACAATACGAGGATTTGCTGAATGTGGTCAGCAATACATATGCAGCTGATGATGAACGGTGTGAAGTTCTTCAACATACCCTGGAGACCTCCAGAAATGAGCTTAATGCGCTTTATCGTAAACTTCAGTCTTCATCCCAAAAGCATATAGATGCAATAGCCAATGCTATTCCCGACCTTGTTTTGCTTATCGATTACAAAGGAACGTACCTGGATGTATTTTCTTCCGGTGGACTGGAAGACTCTTATGTCAATAAAGATGATCTGCTGAACAAGAATGTGCGGGAGATATTGCCGGAAGATCTGGCTGAAGATTTTTTGTATGTAATTGAAAAAGCACTTGGCAAGAACCGAATGGAAATACTTGAATATGAACTTGACGTCGCTTCACAGACAATCTGTTTTGAAGCAAGGGTAATACCGGCCGGATTTAAAAAAAGTGGAATTGATACGGTTGTAGCCATAGTGCGAAATATTACCCAGCGCAAAAGAATGGAAGACCATTTGCATATGATCTCCAAAGTCTTTGAGGAGACGCGCGAGGGAATCATTATTGAAGACAGCGAACATAAGGTTATTACGGTCAATGATGCTGCACTGAAAATAACCGGACTTTCTGAAGCAGAGGTTATCGGACGGAAGATTGACTATTTTTTTAGATTTCTTGACGATAAGACGGCTGTGGAGATACGCCAAGCAATAGAGTCTTCGGGAACATGGCAGGGTGAAACTGTTATAAAGCGTACCGAACATGAAGACATTCCGGTGTGGATGACAATTAATACGGTCTACAATAAAAACAAACAGCCTATTAATTATGTCGTTATGGCAGCCGATATCTCGGAAATTTATCGTTCACGTGAGCAGCTTGAACATGCCGCAACCCATGATTCACTGACGGGGCTTCCCAACCGCACATTGCTGTATGACAGACTGGAGTCCGCCCTTCATCGATGCAGGCGGAGAAAATGTATGGGTGCAGTGCTGTTTTTGGATATGGATGACTTCAAAGAGATCAATGATAATCTGGGCCACTCCTGGGGTGATGAGCTTTTGTTGCAGTGCTCCCAGAGGCTCAGACATGTTATGAGGGCTGAAGATACTGTAGGGCGTTTGGGCGGTGATGAGTTTCTGATTATTGTAGAAGATGTAGAAAGCAGGCGTAATATTGAAAAAATTGCACAAAATGTACTTAATTGTTTTACAGAGCCGTTCAAACTTGCCGAAAATGAGTATGCCATATCTGTAAGTATAGGAATAAGTACTTTTCATGAAGATGGTGATTGCCCCGAAGATCTTATAAGTGCAGCTGACCAGGCCATGTATTATGTGAAAAAAAGTGGAAAAGACAGCTATCAGATCACCTCTGAGGCTTTAAAAAAGAGGTCCCTTGAAAGCTTTACTCTGGAGCAGGCAATCAAAAAGGCCGAAAGAGAAGACAGTTTTCTTTTAAGATATCAGCCAATGATAGAGATAGACAGCGGCAGGGTCGTCGGAGTAGAGGCGCTGGTGCGAATCAGAAATGATGAACTGGGACTATTGATGCCAAATGAGTTTTTGCATCTTTCTGAGCAGACGGGTTCAATTATTAAAATAGGCAAATGGGTAATTGAGAAAGTATGTACGCAGATAACTGAGTGGAAAAAAGAGGGAATTTTTGACTTTAATGTCGCCATCAACCTCTCAAGACGGCAGTTAAACGATGAGTTGTTGATTGATTTTATTGAAAAGATCTCCAGAAAATATACCATCAGGTCAGGTGAGCTGGAGTTTGATGTAAGTGAAAAAACATTATTGCAAAATGAAAAAACTGCAAACGAGAATATGGGGCACTTATATGTTCTGGGATATAAACTGGTAATAGATGATTTTGGAAGCGGCGACTCATCGCTATCAAATCTTAAAATGTTTGCACTTGACAAATTGAAAATAGACAAAGCATTTATTCGTGAAATGTTTGATGATGAGGGGAATCAGGCAATTGTGGAAGCTGCCATTGCACTTGGGAAAAGTTTTGGCCTTAAAGTGATTGCAGATGGTGTTGAAAGCAAAGAGCAGGAGCTGTTTTTGCGTCGAAACGGATGTGACGAGATTCAGGGCTTTCTCTATTCGGAACCGGTTACCGCAAAAGAGATAAGTGAGATTGTCAAGGAGAGGAATGGCTGATCCGCAATATATATTTCAGAGGTGTCTTTCATTCAAATTGTAAAATAATAATCTATTTTTTGTCCAAGAGTCTGCAGGTTGCTTATATAAAGAGTGTTTACCCGCATTTTTTACAAAATCTCACATTTGTTATTTGTAAATTTATATTTACTCTTTCTCTTAAGTTTTAATAGGTGAAATATATATTATCATAGTTAAGAGCAAGGATGCTTCAAGATTTTATATATAGTATTGTTTTTAAAGTTTGAGGTTTTCTTAAAAGTGCAGGGGAGGGTATATGATGACGTGGCTATCACTTATTGCAGCCATTCTTGTAATAGTTGTTGCAATTGTTATTTTTATAATGCAGTCAAATCGCAAAAAGCAAAAAAATTTTGAACGCCTCAAAGAAGAGCTGAGAGAAAGTAAACAGGAAAAAGAAACTGTAGATAAAGTTTCTCAAGCAGCGGTTTCTGTTGCTGAAATTGAACCGGAAGCACCAGCTCCCTTGGAAGAGAAAGAGACAACTGCAGCTGCAGAGGTTGCGTTGTCGCCTGATATTGCTGAACCGCAGGCAGAAATTGAAGAGAAGGTATCTGAAGCTGTAGAGGCTAAACCGAAGCGGAAAATAAAGCAGTATGATAAGTTCAACAATGCCCGCGCAGTTGAACAACTGGGACTTTCCCAGGATGAGGCTGATATGTTTATAAAAGAGCTGATTCAGCAGATAGATGATGAGTTGCCGAAACTTGAAGCAGCAATTGATAATGAAGATTTTGAGCAGATAGATGATATTTCCCATATGATAAAGGGATCATCTTCAAGCCTTGGCAGCGGAGGCGTAGCTGATGTGCTTTCCGATATGAATGAATACAGCAAAGAGGGAAGAGATATTGAAATTATCAGGGATTATCTTTATAATCTGAAATATTATTTCAATGAATTGAAAACACAGTTTGCCTAATCTTTGATACTGCTCGCAGATTAGGTAGGTTTTATAAACCTTCTGCCATAACAAACCAGAGCCGTTCCACTTCTCTGTCATCTAAAAAAAATGATGATTGATTTTCAAACAATTCTACCAAAGCATTTTGATCAGTACCTGGTGTATGCGAACAGTGCGGATGAGCGGGGAAATAGGAACGAATAACAGAAACCTCGCCCTGTATGGGCTTTTCACAGAAAAAACAGCGCATCTCTCTGTGCAGACGTCCTTCATGTTCCAGAATTTTTATATAGGATTCTACGGCTACACGCTTTGGGTTTTGCAGATGCCAGCGTGAAGCTGCATTGTCCAGTAGATCGAAATAGAATTCTCCCGTCTCTTCTGAATCTTTGAGATGATAATAAAAAAGGGAAGTAAACTGCTGCCAGTGGTAAAGGCGGTTTCGGTCCGTTACCCATGGAAATCCCATATGAATTACATCACGAAGCTGGGCAATGGTGGATTTTAGTGAAGTGTTGATCTCAAAATCTATTTTAAAACCAAGATTGATCATACCGTGGCGCGCCCCATAGAAACGATAAAGAGTGTCTAAGCTTTTTTGGGTTAAAATCGTAACTACAAGATCCTCTTCGCGGGCACGATTCATATTGATTATATAGCCTTGCATCTACTGCTTCTTTTTTACACGGGTTTTATTTTCCATCTTTTAAATTATACCTTTTATATAGAGATTTAACCCAACAGATAATATAATTAAAAACTTTTGCGATTTTCTAAATAGTGTAAAGTAATTTAAACTTTGCTTAAATCGCATAAATATTATATTAAAAATGAGTTTTCCTAATTTATTCCGAAGGCAGTAGAAAAATTTTCTTACCGAAAAAATTGTCTATTTGGTTTGATTGATTATTAGTGAAAATTACGATTAAAGGTGGCTATATGACGGAATATCACGATTTGCTGCGATCATTTAAAGACAACTGCGGTTTTGGTCTGATAGCAAATATCAAAAACCGCGCTTCGCACAAAAATCTTGAGAATGCAATAACGGCACTTGAGCGCATGATGCACCGTGGTGCCGTAGCAGCTGACGGCAAGACCGGTGACGGGAGCGGTCTGCTGCTCTCAATGCCTACAGAATTTATGCGTAAAGCGGCTGAAAAAGAGGGTGTTGAGCTGCCTGAACAGTTTGCGGTCGCTACAGTTTTCTGCAAGGACAAAAGAGAGCTTGATGTTGTAGAGAAAGTCTGTATCAACAATGATCTTAAAGTGGTATTGAGGCGTGAAGTGCCTATAAATACAGAAGCATTGGGCGATCAGGCGCTTGCGTCACTGCCTAAAATCATACAGATGTTTATTACCTCCAACTCTATTATGGCAAACAAACGTTTTGATGCTTTGCTCTATTTGAGCCGAAAAGAGGCAGAGCATGAGCTTATCGGGAATAAAGATTTTTATATCGCCTCTATGTCATCACGTGTTCTTTCCTATAAGGGACTGGTAATGCCGACACACATCAAAGAGTTCTTTGTCGATCTTCAGGATGAAAGCTTCAAGATCTCTTTTTCGCTTTTTCACCAAAGATTTTCTACGAACACTCTGCCAATGTGGAGGCTTGCCCAGCCTTTCAGGGCAGTAGCTCACAACGGAGAGATAAACTCCGTAGAGGCAAACAGATTTAATGTCGAGATAAAATCCGAGTCTATAGAGAGCGAAGTGTTTACAAAAGAGGAGATATCCAGACTATTGCCGATACTTCAGCCCGGAGCATCAGACAGTGCCAGCGCCGACAACTTCCTGGAGTTCCTTCTTGTCAACGGCATGGACTTTTTCAAGGCTGTGCGTGCCGTAATTCCGGCTCCATGGCAGAATGCGCCGCATATGGATGCAGAGCTGCGCGCTTTTTATGAATACCACTCTACTGTTTTTGAGGCATGGGATGGTCCGGCAGCATTTTCTGTTACCGATGGCCGTTATATCGGGTGTGTACTTGACAGGAACGGTCTGCGTCCATCCAAATATGTAATAACCAAAGATGACACACTTCTGATTGCAAGTGAGTACGGTGTCATAGATATAGAACAGGATGAGATAAAGGAGCGGGGACGTCTGCAGTCAGGTCAGATGCTCGGCCTCGATCTCAAATTTGGAAAAGTACTGAAAGATAATGAGATCAACAATTATCTGAAATCATCCAACCCTTACATGAAGTGGCTGAATGAGCATATGATCTATCTCCAGGAGCATGTGGAAGAGCAGTATGTCAAACTGTGTGAGTTCGATGATGAAAATTTTACTTGCAGACAGCGTTATTTCAATATTACTCATGAGATCATAGAGCAGGTAATAGAGCCTATGATGAAAGATGGCAAAGAGGCTGTCGGCTCCATGGGGGATGATACACCTCTTGCCGCATTCAGTGTCCGTCAGAGAAATTTCAGTGACTATTTTAAACAGAAGTTTGCGCAGGTCACAAATCCGCCTATTGACCCGATCCGTGAAAAAGTGGTGATGAGTCTAAATACCGGTTTTGGCGAGCTGCACAATATCCTCAACGAAGCTCCTTCACATGCACAGCGCCTAAAAGCAATATCCCCGATCATTACTAAAGAGAAGCTTGATGTCCTTAAATCTTTCGGAGACAAAAAATCTCCACGTTACCAGGACTTTTATTACAACAAGACATTTTCTACGGCATACAAAGGTGATCTAAAAAAGGCCCTTGAAGTTTTGATGAAAAAAGTTATAGCTGAGGTAAAAGAGAACAAGGTCCGCATCGTTATTTTGGATGACAGCGGTTTTGATAAAGATAATGCCGTTATACCGATGATTATGGTAGTTGGCCGGCTAAACAGGGCACTTTTGTCCGCAGGTGTGCGTCATCTTGTCTCTATCGTTGCCATAACCGGGGAAGTAGTGGATTCACACGGGGCAGCGACACTGCTTGGATATGGTGCGAATGCTATCTATCCAAACCTTCTGTTTGCAACGGTCGCGCAGCGTCTTGAAGACTCTAAAGCGATAGATATGAGCTGCAGTGATGCCCTTAAAGGTGTCCACAGTGCATTGAATGCCGGATTGCTGAAGATAATGTCAAAGATGGGGATAGCCACGATCGCCTCTTACAGAAACTCGGGGCTGTTTGATGTAATGGGTCTAAGCCGTGAGATAGTCAAAGACTGTTTCAGTGATTCCCATGCAATGGTTCCGGGCCTTGGTTATGAAGATATTGACAAGCGTTTGAAAAAGGCTCACTGCGAAGCATTTGAAGAGAATGGTTTTAACCGCATCTTTCCACTGAATATTGGAGGTTTCTATAAGTTCTACCATGGCCAAGAGCATCACGATTTTGGTCCGGATGTGATACAGGCTATTCATGCTGCCGTCAAAAGTGGCGATAAAAAAGATTTCGAACATCTAAAATCCCTGGTCAATGGACGCGGCCTGAAGTTTATACGTGACTTTCTGGAGTTTGCTCCAGACAGGGAGGCCATTGATATCAGCGAAGTTGAGCCAAAAGAGGAGATATTCAAGCGTTTTGCATCGGCAGCTATGAGTCTGGGCTCCATTTCTCCGGAAGCTCACGAGTGCATTGCCGAAGCTATGAACACGATAGGCGCACAGTCAAACTCCGGAGAGGGCGGTGAAGACCCAGAGCGTTTCGATACTAACAGAAACTCCAAGATAAAGCAGGTTGCATCCGGCCGTTTCGGGGTTACACCAGCCTATCTCAGAAGTGCCGAAGAGATCCAGATCAAAGTAGCACAGGGTGCCAAGCCGGGTGAAGGCGGTCAACTGCCGGGGCATAAGGTTACAGGACTAATTGCACGCCTGCGCCATACCGTGGCCGGCGTAACACTTATCTCGCCGCCACCGCACCATGATATCTACTCGATCGAAGATCTTGCACAGTTGATCTTCGATATGAAGCAGGTGAACCCAAAGGCAAGAATTGCGGTTAAACTGGTTTCGACAGCCGGTGTTGGAACCATTGCTGCCGGAGTTGCCAAGGCATATGCGGACAAGATCATAATCTCAGGTGGTGACGGCGGTACCGGCGCTGCACCTCTTACCTCAATAAAATTTGCCGGTAACCCATGGGAGCTTGGACTCTCCGAGGCACATAACGCTCTTAAAGCCAACAACCTGCGGGAGTTGGTAGAAGTGCAGACGGATGGCGGTTTGAAGACGGGTCTCGATGTTGTTAAAGCTGCACTGCTTGGCGCAGAAAGCTATGCATTCGGTACTGGAGTGTTGACTATCATAGGCTGTAAACTGCTGCGCATCTGCCACGTTAACCGTTGTTCTGTCGGTATTGCGACACAGAATGAAGTACTTAGAAGTGACTACTTCAAAGGAAATGTTCAACAGATTGTCAACTATTTTACCCTTCTGGCTGAGGACGTACGTGCAATTATGGCCGAGCTTGGTTTCAGAACAATGGAGGAGATGATCGGCCGCAGCGATTTGCTTAAAGTGCTGGATGATCCGTTTGCCGAAAAATTTGATTTTAGTTCGGTACTGCACAAAGAAGAGGGTGTGGATACCTGTCAATATGAATTCAATGAACCGTTTGATGACAATGCGTTTGAGCAGGATGTGCTTAAAGAGGCGATGCAGGCAATCAAACATCCTGACTATCCGATCCGCATTAGCCGCAATATTTGCAATCTAAACAGAAGCTTCGGGGCGCGCGTCAGTGGCGAGATCGCCCAATACTATGGAGATGTCGGACTGAAAGAGAATACGATCCAGATAGATCTAAAAGGTATTGCCGGTCAGGCTCTCGGGGCTTTCCTGATCAACGGGATCAGTATCAAACTTGATGGTGTTGCCAATGATTATATCGGCAAGGGAATGCATGGCGGAAAGATCGTTGTTACGGCTCCTCAGCAGGGAGAAGCGTTCAGTGCCGGGGGAAACACCTGTCTTTATGGTGCGACAGGCGGAAAATTCTTTATAAACGGATCAGTCGGCGAGCGTTTTGCCGTGCGTAATTCCGGTGCACTGGCCATAGTAGAGGGAACCGGCGACAATGCATGTGAATATATGACCGGAGGTATTGTTGTGATACTCGGCGGTACGGGAATAAACTTCGGTGCCGGTATGACCGGAGGTATCGCTTTTGTTTACGACAGCAATCATGACTTTATAGAAAATATAAACCAGGAGCTGATTGAAGCTGCGCGTATCGATACGGATGAAGGTGATGAAGCCAGACACTATCTGAAACGGCTTTTAAAAGAGTATGTGGTAGAGACCGGAAGCGAAAAAGCGCAATGCATCCTTGACAATTTCAGGGTAGAGATACGTAATTTCTGGCTGGTGCGCCCAAAAAATCTTAAGAAACTTCCACTTAACCAAGAGAAAGGGGACTAGTATGAGAGAATTTGTAAATATAGGACGCATAGACCCTTCCAAACGTTTGGTTGTTGAGCGTACAAAAGATTTTAATGAGATATATGAACTGCTTGACCGCACGGAGGCGTCGGTGCAGAGTGAACGCTGCATCCAGTGCGGGGATCCATTCTGTCTGAACAAATGCCCGCTGCATAACTATATCCCCCAGTGGCTTAAAAGTGTAGCGGAAAATGACCTTGAGCTTGCATTCAGACTCTCCAATGAGCCGTCTCCGTTTCCGGAAGTCATGGGGCGCGTATGTCCCCATGACAGGCTTTGTGAAGGTGACTGTACACTAAATGACGGCCACGGTGCAATTACAATAGGTTCTGTTGAGACATTTATAAGCGAGGAGGGTTTTAGAAAAGGCCTTAAACCGGAATTTCCCGCTATCTCGTCAGACAAAAAAGTAGCAATTATAGGTTCCGGTCCGGCAGGACTCTCTGCGGCCACATATCTGCTTCGTTCCGGTATCGGTGTTACCATGTATGAGCGCGCAGACCGTGCCGGCGGACTTTTGACATATGGCATTCCAAACTTTAAGCTCGATAAAAAAGTTGTTGAGCGCCGTATAGGTATTTTGACAGATGCAGGTATGAAGCTGGTTCTTGACTGTGAAGTAGGCAAGGATATAACTTTTGCCGAAATAGCTGATCAGCATGATGCAATTTTTATAGGTATCGGTGCGACACGTGCCAAGGTCGCCCGTATAAATGGGGAGAATGCATCAAACGTATATGTTTCCATGCAGTATCTCAATGCCATTCAGCGTAAAAATTTTGGCCTCTCTTATGAAAAAAAGTTTGATTTTAAAGACATGGACATTGTTGTTATAGGAGGCGGTGACACAGCCATGGACTGTGTCCGTACTGCTAAACGTGAGGGGGCAAAAAGCGTGACCTGTCTCTATCGACGTGACGCATACAATATGCCGGGCTCACAAAAAGAGTATAAAAATGCAGTGGAGGAGGGTGTTGACTTTGCCTTTTTTGCATCTCCGAAAGAGATTATACTGGGCGATGACGGCAGGGCTGTTGGAATAGAGGTGATTAAAACTGTTTTGGGGCCAAAAGACGAGAGCGGACGCCAGAGAATGGAAGAGGTCAAAGGCAGCGCCTATCAGATAAAAGCTGATGTAGTGATAATGGCACTGGGTTTTAACCCTGAAGCACCTGCATTTTTGGCAGAAAATGGAATAGAGACAAATAGCTGGAACGGCATAGTCGTTGATGAGAAATATCAGACTACAACATCCGGTATATATGCCGGAGGTGACTGTTACCGTGGAGCGGACCTCGTTGTTACTGCTGCATATGACGGACGTGAGGCTGCCAGAGAGATTGTAAAATCCATTCTTGGATAAAGTTTCTCTCTACCGGAGGTGCTCTTATAGTATTTTTGGTACAATTCGAATACTAAATATTTTTAATGCGTACAAGGAGTTTTTATGAGTCTTTTTGACATTTTCAGCAGTGATACCAATAAAAAACAGCCGGGCAAAGGTGAAACGCCGGCACATTGGATCAAATGTACTTCTTGTCAGGCATTGATGTATTATAAAGAGATAGACAATCAAAAGTATGTCTGTCCAAAATGCGGCTTTCACCTGCGTATCAATGTTGATCAGCGTATCAGATTTATGGCTGACGAGGGAAGCTTCCAGGAGTATGATGCAAACCTGAAACCTGTAGACCCTCTGAAATTTGTCGATAAAAAAAGTTATGCAAAAAGAGTGGAAGAGGGTGAGAAAAAAACAGGGCGCCGCTCTTCGGTTGTAAGCGGAGAGTGTACTATCGAGGGCACTCCTGTTCAGCTCGTGGTATTTAACTTTGCATTTATGGGCGGTTCTTTGGGGTCGGTCGAAGGCGAGAAGATAGTGCGTGCAGTCGATCGTGCCATTGAGAAGCGCCAAGGACTTGTTATTGTAAGTGCAAGCGGCGGGGCACGGATGCAGGAGAGTACCTTTTCTCTTATGCAGATGAGTAAAACATCTGCTGCACTTGCCCGCTTGGCAGATGAAAAACTGCCGTATATTTCTCTTCTTACTGATCCGACAATGGGTGGTGTCAGTGCATCTTTTGCCACACTGGGCGATATAATAATTGTTGAACCTGGCGCACTGATCGGTTTTGCGGGGCAGCGTGTGATTCAGCAGACAATCGGTGCAGATCTTCCGGAAGGTTTTCAGAGAGCTGAGTTTCTCCTTGAAAAAGGTTCGGTCGATATGGTTGTCAACCGTAACGATATGAAAAAGACGATCGGTGATCTCTTAAAGCTTATGATGCCGTAGCCGCCGTGGACAGTGACCACGGCTTTAACCCACTTCGCCTCTACGCCCTGTGTGATCAGGCAATGCTGGATCAGAGGGGCATTTCACTTGAATTTTTTATTGCAAGATGCAATGATCTTGGTGCAGAGATTGTCCAGTATAGGAATAAATCGGACAATATTGATCTGATCGCATCCCAGTTGACTGAATTACGCAGTATGTGGAACAAGACACTGATTGTAAATGATATGCTGCCTCTGCATAAACTGTGTGACGGTATACATCTTGGACAGGAAGATCTTGTTCAGATAGCTGCCGATCCAAAGATAGCGATTGATAAGATCAGAGATATGATAGGTAGTAAAAAGCTGATTGGATTATCCACACACAACAAGGATGAAATTCTGCAGGCCAATGGGCTCGATGTTGACTATATCGGACTTGGGGCTTATCGCAATACGGATACCAAATCCGATGCACAGGTTTTGTCCGATTCTTTGGACAGTCTGGCTTCAACATCTCTTCATCCCGTTGCTGCAATAGGCGGTGTCAGACTGAATGACAGGTTTAAGTATGTAACCTATCACGTAATAGGCAGCGGGCTGCTTAACAGTTGATAATTGAGAACTTTTTGGCAAAAGTGTAACGAAAGCACACACTATAGGTGCAAATGCCGCACAATCGGCATATACAGCCTCTTTTGAGCCATATATAACCAACGGTTATAGGATTGCTTTGCATCCTGACGGAAAAATTATAGATAGTTTTGAATTTAGTAAGCTTTTAGCTGATAGAATACAGGTTAAATTTTTTATCGGCGGTGCATACGGCCTTGAGGATACTTTTGTACGACAGTGCGACCAGGCGGTAAGTCTGGGCAGAATAACAATGAGCCATAAAATCGCCAAGGCGGTTTTGCTTGAACAGATCTACCGCGCTTTTAGTATCCTCAGCAATCACCCCTATCATAAATAAGGAATCTTAGTGAGAGAGAATGAGCTAAAGCATTTTGAAACAATACTGAAAGACCGTAAAACACAGATATTGAAAAATATTACAAGCGTAAAAAATGAGATTGAGCAGCTTCATGGGCTTGAGTTGAACGATGAAGGTGACCATGCTTCGGTTAGTAACGAAAATTTGGTCGATAATGCCATTGGGAGCCAGCAGCAGTTGGAATTAATGGAAATTGAAACAGCATTGGCTAAAATAAATAATGGTCAGTACGGCATCTGTGAAATGTGTGAAGAGGAGATAGGCTTTCAGAGACTGAAAGTCAAACCGCATGCAAAGTATTGCATAGACTGCAGGGAGATTGCCGAAAAAAATAATTCGTAAGGATCGATTATGTATATGAGACGTTATACGCTAGGTGCTTTTTTATTGATGGCGCTGATTGGATGGTTTGTCTACTCTTTTGTGACTCAGCAGAATCTGCATATTGATATAATGGGAGTGAACCTTCCGTCACTTCCGGTTGCTGCATGGGTAGTGATTGCGCTTTTTCTTCTGTATCTTGCAACCATTATGCACATGATATACTACTCAATTGTTGGAAACTTCCGTTTAAGAAAGTACAATAAAGACTATAATCTTTTTTTGGAAGCTTTGCGTGCAGCACTGCTTGGTGAGGAGCACCGCCACAACAAGTTCAAGACAGAGAGATATGCGCTTTTGGGGAAATTGATCGACAATTCTGTTTTGATTCCAAATAAAGATCTTACATATGTTGGTGATGAAGAGATAGACAAGGTTCTCGAGATAATAAGAAAAGTAAACAGCGGTGAAAGTGTAAATCTCAGCAGACTGCGTCTTGCCAGCACCAATGAGCTTGAGATGCGTAATAATATGAACAGATTCGAAAACGGCGATCTTAGTGACGAGAATATCTTAAACCATTCAAAACGCTACAGTGAAGAGCTTTGCAGAAAGGCATATAAACACTATGCGGAAGTGGTTCCATTCTCTTCTATTGATGCTTATAAGTCATTCATGACTATGGAAATACTCGAAGTTGTTCTAAAGCGTATCAATGCAGAGGAGAAGCCTCTGGATATCTCCAATGACGAGATGATCTCATTGATGAAAGAGATGGATCTTGATAAAAATGACTATATCAGAATATCTGCCATACTGAGTGACCGCATTGTTCCTGAGCAGCGCATGAAGCTGTTTGAAAAACTGTCAGAAAATAATGATGAAGCTATGCATGGCTATCTCTATACGCTGTTCGATCTTGAAATGCTTGAGCCGGCAAACGAGATACTTATAAATTCCCAGACAAATGAATTTATCAAGTTTAAAGCTTACAGCTCACTCAAATCCTGCAATAAAAACTTTGACATTAGACTCTTTATCAATGTATAGAGTACTTCGGAGCATCAATGCTCCGGAATAAAACCGTCATTACTTCAAGCAACAGATAAGATATTTATGACAGAAAAACTATCATTTAACACACCTTTATACATACTTGCCCCCTTGGCAGGATTTACAGATCTGCCGTTTCGCAGCGTAGTGAAAAAATTCGGTGCCGATCTTACTGTCAGTGAGATGATCAGCTCAAACGCTTTAGCCTATGGTTCGAAAAAAACCATTAAAATGCTTGAGCGCAGTCCGAATGAGGATCCGTATTCCATCCAGATAGCCGGCGCAGAGGTAGATATCGTCAGGCAAGCTGTAGAGTTTCTCAATACGCAGGAAAATATAGATATCATAGATTTTAACTGCGGTTGTCCCGTTCCAAAGGTTGTCGGTCACGGTTCCGGCAGTTCACTGCTGCGAGATCTGCCCCAGATGGGACGTTTGATAGAAACTATTAAAAAAACTTCAAATAAATCTACGACAAGTGTGAAGATCAGACTGGGATTCGAAGAGAAGAACCATCTTGAAATTGCAAGAATCGTCCAGGAGAGCGGGGCAGATTTTATTGCAGTGCATGGACGTACAAGGGCAGGAAAGTTTAAAGCAGAAGTTGATTATGATGCCATTGGTGAAATAAAGGCAAGTGTCAATATTCCAGTGGTAGCAAATGGCGATATAGACAGCTTTGACAAGGCTCAGTGGGTTTTGAAGCACACTGAAGCCGACGGTGTAATGATAGGGCGTGGTGCAGTAGGGGCACCATGGATCTTCCACCAGCTAAAAACAGGCAGTGCAGATATTGATCTTATGGTAAAACATGAAATTATTATGGAGCATTTTGACAAGATGATCGAATTTTATGGCCTAAAGGGCGTACCGATGTTCAGAAAGCATACTCATACCTATTCAAAGGGCTATGAGGGTGCTTCGGCATTGCGTGAAAAAGTAAATCATATTTCGGATCCGGAACAATACCGTGAAGTGATAGATGAGTTCTTTTCTACAAACAAACTGGTAAAACGATAGTTTTCAAGTGGTTTAAAAAAGAGTATCCCTTGAAGCCTTTTCCTTATAGCTTTCAAGTGCTTCCTGCCTGTCACAACTTTTTTGGCTGTCGGAACCATCTCTCTTTTTCTCTTCAATTGTGCGGATATAATCTTCTACAAGAGCCGTGAACACCTCTTTGCCCATAGGAGCATCTCCAGGTTTGTGTTTGTTTAAAAAACAGTTCTCTTCACCAAGCACTACGGGATATTCCCGTCCGTTATAGACTAGAAGAAATGCACGGTTCTCCCCGTCTATCATCTCTTCGAAGCGAATCTCGATATTTACCTCTTTTTTCTGCAGTAGATCTACTTTTTGTGTATCTTGAATATTTTCATCATGGGTTGTTTCCAAATCCAATGAGCGTGTCGGTACTTTTTTGTCTTCCGTGGAAGGGAAAAGCTGATCTTTTTTTCTTAAAAGCCAAAATATCAGAGCCGCTCCACCTACAGCCAGCAGGAGCATTAAAAAGTAGTCTGTTGTATTGAAGTGCGATACTTTTGTTTTTACCGGATGAGAGATCTTGGCAGAAGTTTGCTTGTCAAAGCGAATGCGCACAGTATAGCCATCTTTGCTTTTTAGTGCAGATAGCGAAACTTTTTTCAGAGCTTCAGCTATGATCATTGTTTCACCGTTTTGAGACTGTACCATCAAGCTCTCAATCAGTGGTGAGATGCCGTCCTTGACAAAAGGTTTTTCCATTGCAAGGTCACTCATGCGGACGACCAGATAGTTATCTTGATAACTTTTACTTATAATACCTTCATATGGGGTATCGAAGGTCAGTGTCAATGTGACATGGTTTTGTTCTTTTTGGAGATCAGTATTGAGAACTTTGCTTCCAAACAGCAAGACGGGTAGAAAAAAAAGCAGTAGATAAAATCGCATAGTATCACTTTTTGTCCGGATTACACACCTTCTGTAAAAATACTGTTTTTGTCTGCATCCGGAATTTGGTTTACACTTAATATCATTATAGTAAAAATACATTTTTATTTGCCTCAAACCACTTGGCTTTAGTATGACCTGTAGGTTGTATAACTCATTCGAAGTAACACTTCTGTATAATTTCAAAATCAGAACATATGGACAAAAATGACAATAGAATTGATAATTATCGGCAGTTTAATCGGAGTGCTATCAGGTTTTTTTGGTATTGGTGGAGGAGCGATATTGGTTCCTGCACTTCTGATGCTTGGTTTTGATATAAAAAGTGCAGTCGGTATTTCTGTTTTACAGATGGTTTTCAGTTCTATATACGGGAGTTATCTAAATCTTAAAAAAGGAACACTCGACATCAAGATGGTCTTTATAATAGGAGCCGGAGGTTTTGCAGGAGCTCTTTTAAGCGGTTATATTATCTCCATACTCTCTTCAAGGACACTGGAGTGGGTCTTTTTTGCTTTTGTATTGATGGCACTTGTGAGAATGTTTTATACACCCCATGATGCACCGGATGAAAAGAGCGGACATCCTGTTGTTTTATTTCTTGCCGGGGTGCCGATCGGGGCTTTTTCCATCTCTATCGGTGTCGGGGGGTCGCTTTTGCTTGTTCCTCTTCTTGCAGGTTTTTTGCACGTACCCCTGAAAAAAGCAACGTCCGCAGGCCTGTTCTTTGTCGTATTTTCTTCTGTTGCCGGGCTTGTAAGTCTCTCTTTTAAAGGGTTGGTAGATTTTCAAGGCGGTATTACCGTCGGTCTTGCATCACTGGCGGGGGTATATGGGGGTATACATCTTAAAGATGTGGTGCACGTATCGCACCACAGGCTTGTGCTTATGCTCTTTTATATGGGCATAGCTTCTTATATTTTTTATAGATTGGCGGTTTAAAATGGACAGTATTCGTATAACAGGTGCCCGGGAGAACAATCTTAAAGATATCTCTCTGGAGCTTCCGAAAAACAAACTGATTGTTTGTACCGGCATAAGCGGCAGTGGCAAGTCTACTTTGGCATTCGATACTCTCTATGCCGAAGGGCAGCGCCGTTATATAGAGAGTCTTTCAAGTTATGCGCGTCAGTTTCTCGACCGTATCGGTAAGCCGGACGTGGAAAAAATAGAGGGATTGACACCTGCGATCGCGATCGATCAGAAAACCACATCCAAAAATCCGCGTTCCACCGTCGGTACGATTACGGAGATTTATGACTATCTGCGCCTCCTATTTGCCAGGGTAGGTATCCAACATTGTCACCTTTGCGGCAAAAAGATCTCACAGATGAACGCTTCAGACATCATAGAACAGGTTGCAAGGCTCCCTGAAGGCGCAAAAGTGATCATACTGGCCCCTCTGATACGTGAGAAAAAAGGGACATTTGCCGACTTGCTGGAATCGCTTGTGCATAAAGGCTATGTGAGGGCTATGGTTGACGGTGTTATGGTGCGACTCGATGAGGAGATCGAGCTCTCAAAGACCAAGAAGCATACTATCAAAGCCGTGATTGACCGTATTGTTATAAAAGAGGGGAATAAGGAGCGTATTGCACAGGATGTGGAGAAAGCATTAAAAGAGAGTTATGGCGAGGTTGAACTTGAGATACTTAATTATGAAGAGGTCGGCCTGCCGGAAAAGATTATTCACTACAGCGAGCATAATGCCTGTTTTGACTGTAAAGTAAGTTTTGAACCGCTCGAACCCCTTACTTTTTCTTTCAACTCGCCAAAAGGGGCCTGTCCCGAATGTGACGGTCTCGGTATCCGCTATGCACTGGATACAGACAAGATAATCGATCAGGACCTGCCGATCGAAAAAGGGGCTGTCAGGATAATATACGGTTTTAACAAAGGGTATTATTTTACTTTTTTAAAAGCATTCTGTAAAACTGCCGGTATTGATATGACGGTACCGTTTTCAGAACTCGAAGAGTATCAGAAAAAAGCGATTCTGCACGGAAGTGTTGAGGAGGTCTCTTTTAAGTGGAAAGATCACCCTGTAAAACGTGTCTGGCAGGGTATTATCAGCATAGCTTACGATATGTTCAAAGATGAGAAAGAGCTGTCAGAATATATGAGTGAAAAGCCATGCAGCCTTTGCGGTTCACATCGTCTGCGGCGTGAAAGTCTGGCGGTTGATGTTGCCGGTATGAAGATCTCCGACATTATCTCCATGCCTATCGAAGAGTGTTATAGCTGGTTTAAGAAAGAGGATACTTTTTTATATCTTTCCGACCAGTCGAAACTGATAGCCGCACCGATACTCAACGAGATTAGAGAGCGCCTTTTTTTCCTGCACGATGTCGGACTGGACTACCTGTCTCTCAGCAGGGATGCAAGAACCATCAGTGGAGGAGAGGCTCAGCGTATACGCATAGCATCACAGATAGGAAGCGGACTTACCGGAGTTATGTATGTTTTGGATGAGCCCAGTATCGGACTGCACGAGCGTGATACACTGAAGCTGATACGTACGCTGCGCTCACTGCAGAAAAAAGGAAATACCGTCATCGTCGTCGAGCATGACAAGGAGACGATAGAGAATGCGGATTTTATTGTGGATATCGGTCCCGGTGCAGGAAAGTTTGGCGGAGAGGTTGTATTTGCCGGTACGTTGGCTAAGCTGAAAAAAGCAAAGACACTGACTGCCGACTACCTGTACGGACGTAAAAAGATAGAGTATTTTTACAGAAGAGAGCAGTCCGAGTGGCTTGAGATCAGAAATGTATCACATAACAACATAGAAAACCTGAGCGTAAAAATACCTCTCCATAATCTTGTCTGTGTAACCGGCGTAAGCGGAAGCGGAAAGAGTTCGCTGATTCTTCAAACACTGCTGCCGACAGCACGCGAGCTGCTTAACCATGCAAGAAAAGTCAATAAAGTTGCCGGTGTAGAGATAGACGGCCTTGAACAACTCGATAAAGTGATCTATCTCGATCAGAGTCCGATAGGAAGGACACCCCGTTCCAATCCGGCGACATATACCGGGGTAATGGATGAGATCAGAGGCCTTTTTGCAAAGACGAAAGAGTCACAGATTCGCGGCTATACGGTTTCGAGGTTCAGTTTTAATGTTAAGGGCGGCCGATGTGAAAAGTGCCAGGGTGAGGGTGAGATCAAGATAGAGATGCATTTTCTTCCGGATATCCTTGTAAAATGTGATGCGTGTAACGGCAGCAGGTATAATGCCCAGTCACTTGAAGTTCAGTATAGGGGCAAAAGTATAGCTGACGTGCTGGCAATGAGTGTAGAAGAGGCATTGAAGTTCTTTGATCCGATTCCAAAGATCAAGGTGAAACTTCAGACACTTTATGATGTGGGCCTTGGCTACATTACTCTGGGCCAGAATGCGGTAACACTCTCCGGAGGTGAGGCGCAGAGAATCAAGCTCGCCAAAGAGCTTAGCAGAAAAGATACCGGTAAAACACTTTACATTCTTGATGAGCCGACAACCGGACTTCATTTTGATGATGTAAACAGGCTGACCAGGGTGTTGCACCATTTTGTAGAGTTGGGTAATTCCGTTTTAGTGATAGAGCACAACCTGGATATGATAAAAAATGCAGATTATATTATCGATATGGGTCCGGAGGGCGGCTCAAAAGGCGGCAGGATCATTGCGGTCGGAGATCCGGAGGCTATGGCCAAAGAACATAAAACTACCGGAAGCTATACCGGAGAGTATCTAAAAAAAGAGCTGGAACTTCATAAGTCATAGATACTGTAATATAAATTTGTTTTTAAACGAATAAGGTATATGATTGAACTAGAAATTATTAAGGATGCATAAGATGAAAAAGATTGTGGTTACATTATTTGCATGCTCCATATTGTTGTCTGCAGCACCGTGGGAGCGTCATCATATCAACAGTGAGTTTGCTACTCTCCAGACATTTACAAACGATATTATTGATAATACCGATCAGATAGAGTTTGCAAACAGTGATAAACAACTGGGAACTACCGGTGCAGTACAAGTAGGTGATGATATCAATCTCCTTGACCTCTCTATGCGGTATCAACCTATAGATCATCTTGGTTTCGATATCAGACTGCCTGTTGTAAGCAATGATATTGCAGATGAGTTTGGTATCGGAGACTTTTCCCTGTCTGCCAATTATCACTTTGGACAGCCCGAAGCAGATTTTGGTACAAATATCACTACACTGCGATATAAAACGACAAGTGGCAATGAAGATAAAGGCCTGGGCACCGGAGAGGGCTCATTTACTTTGACACACACTACGGCAAAAGATATTGCAGGCGGTTTCAGGCTGCATGGATTGCTGACGTATACGCTTAATTCCGGTGATATAGATGATTCATTTGCTGTAATGTTTGGTGGATCACACGAGTGTCTTCTTTCGGAGTATGTAACGACAAATGTAAAAATTACATATTTCGATCAGGATAAGCTGGGCGTGGCCGACCTCTGGGTGGAGTGGAGTACTGAAAAGATCATTCCGGGTGCACCGCTGTCTGCAGGTTTGAAGATACCGCTGATAAACAAGCTTGATGGCGATTCTCTTCATAAATCTGTTCTTTTTTATGTGAGCGCATCAAGTTTTTTCCTTTAATAATGATACCCCATGGCGGGGTGTCTTTCGGCTGTTCTAATCAGTTCAATTTTTTGATAAAAGCTAAAATACGTTCTTCAAGCCAATATTTTGGCCTAAAAATATTACCGCCGACAAATCCGACATGACCTCCGTTTTTACTAAGTTCCATTTTAACGCTTAAAGGAAGCTCTTTTTGGTCCGGCAGAACTTTATTTGTCATAAACGGATCATCAAGGGCGTGAATAATAAGTGTGCTTGTTCTAATATTTTTGACAAATTGCTTTGCGCTTGATTTTTTATAATACTCATTTGCTGATTCAAAACCGTTGACGGGAGCAGTATATGCATCGTCAAATTCACGTAAAGTCTTTAATTTTTTAACACTGTTTTCGTCTATGCCGATAATTGATTCCATGGGGTGACTTTTATACTTTTTCAAGAGGGATGCTTTGAGATGTTTCATCAGATAGTATTGATAAATTAAAGACACTCCTCTGTTCATCCTGTCCGCACTTGCTTCAAGCTGCATTGGTGCCGATACGGAAACAGCTCCTGCAAGAGGTGATTCTTCCTTCCATTCTCCAAGTAGTTTCAACAGCATATTGCCACCAAGGGAATAGCCGACGGCAAAAAGTTTATGTCCGTTATAATGATTGTCAAGATGAGTTATCCATGCTTTTGCATCATTTGTGTCACCGCTGTGGTATGATCTCGGCAGATTGTTCATCTTGCCTGAACAGCCCCTGAAATGCATTAAGACAGAGCTGAATCCGGCTTTGCCCAATGTATTCATCATCCCCTGTATATATGAAGATCTGTATGATCCCTCCAAGCCGTGAAAGAGTATCACAATGGGTGTTTTATGGGATCTCTCAGGTTTGCCGTACCAAAAGCAATCTACGAAATCACCATCATCCAGCCAAAAGCGTTCAGTTTCAAATTTTAATTGAATTTTTTTTCTGAACAGGACAGGGTACAGCGTCTGAATATGTTTGTTGGCAAGGCCAAAAGCCGGCTTGAATTCCTGTAGCTCTTGCTTGTTGTATTGATCTCTCACTGAGTTTGATTATACAAGTTCCAGCAAATATCTTCCATCCGGAGTTTTTGGAAGTTCTTTTATTATCCCCTGGCTTATCATATAGCCAAGCCCCATTGAGATATACTGCTTCAGAGTTTTGGCATCACTCATTTTTTTCCTTTCATTATCCGGGTAATGATCGATAATTTCCTGCATATCCATCGGTTTGCCATATGCTCTTATTACATCTTCTATTTCGGCTGCAAGCTCTTTTTGGAGTCTTGATATTTTTTTTTGCATCGCTTTTGTCTGTTTTGACATGAACCACCCTGTGTTTTTTTTTCATATTATACAGATATGAACATAAACAGGTATAAATATTGTTTTGGATATAATCGCGTCTTTATATATAAAATCCAGGGGTAAAAATATAATCATATGAATGCAAAAAATAATCATAAAATCAACAAAGTTCCGGCACGTCTGGATTTTATACAGAGCGCTACCGGTTTAATACTTGCGCTGTTTATCTGGGCTCATATGTTTTTTGAATCCAGTATTCTTTTTGGCAAAGAGTCTATGTATGCGATGACCGTATTTTTTGAGGGATACTATTTCCTGGGTGAGAGATACCCGTTTCTTATTGCAGTGTTGGGCTTTTTTATTTTTGCCGTTTTTATCCTTCATGCGCTGGTTGCCATAAGGAAGTTCCCTTCAAATTATAGACAGTACAGAATATTTCGAAACCATATGAAATCATTCAGGCATACGGATACGTCAACATGGTTCATCCAGATAGTTACAGGTTTTGTGATGTTTTTCCTGGGTTCGGTTCATCTCTATATCGTTATGAGTCAACCCGGGGATATTGGCCCTTATGCTTCATCGGACAGAATGGTATCAGAATGGATGTGGCCGTTGTTTTTACTGCTGTTGATAGCGGTTATATTGCATGCCGGTATCGGCTCATACCGCTTATGTCTCAAGTGGGGCTGGTTTGAAGGTAAAAATGCAAAAAAGAGCCGACAGATCCTGAAAAAGTTCCAGTATGGTTTTATAGCTTTTTTTATGACGCTTGGGCTGTTGAGTATTGCAACATATATGAAAATAGGGTTTGAACATCAGGGTCATGTCGGTGAGCGCTATCACTCTGTCGAGCATGCAGGTAAGCAGGTGCAAAAATGAATATTATTTATACAGATGTATTGGTTATAGGTGGAGGTCTTGCAGGGCTTCGTACTGCTACCGGAGTCAAGGAACGCGGACACGATGTAGTTGTGTTAACACTGGTTCCGCCGAAACGTTCACACTCCGCCGCTGCTCAGGGCGGGATGCAGGCAAGTTTGGGTAACTGCAGAATGGGTGAAGGCGACAATGAAGATATCCATTTTGAAGATACTGTAAAAGGCAGTGACTGGGGTGCGGATCAGAAAGTGGTGCGTATGTTTGTAAATACCGCCCCAAAAGCGATCCGTGAACTGGCTGCATGGGGTGTGCCGTGGAACAGGGTAAGGCAGGGTGACCATACTGCCATCATCAATGCACAGAAAGTAACTATAAATGAAAAAAGCGAAGCACACGGGCTGATTACCGCACGGGACTTTGGTGGAACCAAGAAGTGGCGTACCTGCTACACCTCGGACGGTACCGGTCACAGTATGCTTTTTGCAATGGATAACAAAGCACATGAAGACAGGATAGAGGTGCATGAGCGGCTCGAAGCGATCGCGCTTATACATGAAAACAAGCGCTGTTACGGTGCCGTGGCACGCAACCTGATGACAGGTGAGTTGGTTGCTTACATAGCCAAAGCAACGACGATAGCGACCGGCGGATACGGAAGAATATACAGTGTATCTACAAATGCCGTTATCTGCCAGGGTATGGGGCAGGCTATTGCACTTGAAACCGGGGTTGCCACACTGGGAAACATGGAGGCGATCCAGTTTCACCCTACAGCCATCGTTCCTGTAGGTATTTTGACTACTGAAGGGTGTCGTGGAGACGGAGGTGTTCTGCGTGATGTAGACGGTTACCGTTTCATGCCGGATTATGAACCGGAGAAAAAGGAGCTTGCCTCACGTGATGTTGTATCCAGAAGAATGACAGAACATATAAGAAAGGGAAAAGGGGTGCCGTCTCGCTACGGAGATCATCTCTGGCTTGATATTACGATACTGGGACGTGAGCATATAGAGAAAAACCTTCGTGAAGTAAAAGAGATCTGTGAGAACTTTTTGGGGATAGATCCTGCCAAAGAGTGGATCCCTGTCCGCCCGACACAACACTACTCGATGGGCGGTATCCGTACAAAATATACAGGTGAATCACAGACACTTAAAGGTCTGTATGCATGTGGAGAGGCCGCTTGCTGGGATATGCACGGTTTTAACCGCCTGGGAGGAAACTCTGTAAGCGAAACAGTTGTATCGGGAATGCTGGTTGCCGAGTATATTTCAGATTTTTGCGACAGTGAAGAGAGCAGTATTAACATACACACTTCCGTGATCGAGCATTTTGTCAATGACCAGCAGCAGAGACTTGAGCGATTTATTCACAACAAGAACGGTGAAGATGCTTATGTGCTTCGGCGCGCAATGGAAAAGATCATGATGGAAAAAGTCGGGATCTTCCGTAACGGCAAAGATCTCAAAAAGGCGGTAGAAGAGCTGGAGCAGCTGCTTTTCAGGAGCCACAACATAGAGGTATTCAGATCAAAATCACTGGCCGCGAACCCTGCTCTGGTAAATGCATACAGAACAAAAAGAATGATAAAAGTTGCTTTGACAGTGGCATACGGTGCGCTTTTGCGCACGGAGAGCCGTGGTGCACATGCCCGTGAGGACTACCCTGAGCGTAATGACAAAGAGTGGCTTAAAAGAACCATTATGAGATGGGACGATCCGGACAAGACAATGCCAACTGTAAGTTACGAAGAGATAGATATCGATACGATGGAGCTTCCTCCCGGGTTTCGTGGATACGGCAAAGATATGACGATCCGCCACCCAAAGAGCGAGATACGCCAGAGGCAGGTCGATCAGATACGTGTAGAGGTGGAAGAAGAGGGGCTTGACCGTTTTGAAGTGCAGCGTGCGCTGATGCACTATGAAGAGCTTCTTCCAGAAAAGTACCGCGGAAGAAATGAACGCCTGAATGAACCTCTTATATGATAAAGGAGCAAAAAGTGGAAAATAAAAAAGCAAGACTGCTTAAAATAAGTATATTAAAATATGATCCTCATGTAAAAGGCGACAAGCCGCACATAGAGACTTTCGAGATCGAAGAAGCTCCAGGTATGACACTTTTTATTGTACTTAATGATATTCGCGAGCATTATGATGCTTCTTTGAAATTTGATTTTGTCTGTCGTGCGGGTATTTGTGGTAGTTGTGCAATGCTTATAAACGGCCGTCCCGGATTGGCGTGCAGGACGCTGACAGCCAAACTGGACCCTGAGATCATGCTAGCCCCTCTGCCGTTTTTTGAGCTGATCGGTGACCTTTCGATCTATACCGGCAGGTGGATGCGTGGTTTAAATGAAAGGCTTGAGACCTGGATACATGCCCAGGAAGAGATAGATGTACATAAGCTTGAAGAACGCATGGAGCCTGAGCTTGCTGAAGAAATATATGAACTTGACCGCTGTGTGGAGTGTGGCTGCTGTGTTGCAGGGTGTGGTACCATTCAGATGCGTGAGAATTTTGTCGGTGCCGTCGGGATGAACAAGATAGCCCGTTATCAGCTTGACCCTCGTGATAAAAGAAGTAATAAGGATTATTATGAATTGGTCGGTGATGAAGATGGTGTGTTTGGCTGTATGACACTTCTGGGCTGCGAGGATGTATGCCCCAAAGATCTTCCATTGCAGTCCAAGATAGCATATCTGCGCAGAAAAATGGTTGAGATAGGGAAGTAGACCGATGATATAGTTCGGTACATATGTCTTAAGTAGAAAATATAAGAACGAGTTGTAAAATTAGGCAAAATACCATAGGTGCTTTACTATAAAAGAGGATGGGAATATTATGAATGTTGAAATAAATGCCGAACTCTATTTTTTTGATTCAAAACTGGATTATCTGCCTTTTTACAGATCCTTTGATCTGGAAATAGACGGATCAAAAAATATAAAAGATCTGCTTAAGAGTGTTCAGGAGATGGAACCGACTTTTGAATACCCAAAAATAAAGACGATAGTGCAGATAAATTCAAAGCTTCTTGATGCAAGAATAAAGCTGTCGGAAATCGTAGAAGTATTTGGAAACAGAATAAAGATAGAGCCTGCATCCATCTACAGATCTACAAACTGTCTGCGTTTCAATGATGACGATTTTATGCAAAAGTATGAGAACCTCAGTGCCTTTTGCAGTGAAGATGATTTGAAGTTCTACAGAACGCTTTATGCGACATACTATGCTTCAGAAACACTCAAATACAACAGAGACTATTTCGGCGACTCTCTTTTTGTTCTGGCACACCGTCTTATAAAGAACGGCAGCGAGCATAAAAAAGAGATACTTGAGATTATCTCGGACGAAAAGAACGGTATCGGGCTTTATGAATATGAAAACAATCAATACCCCTCGGTAGATATAAGCGAAATCATCGATGAGCTGAAACAGCTGATAGAAGAGAATTTGCTGGTAAATACCGAGCAGATGGCACCGGTCAAATTTATTATGGATAAGTGCAAAAATGTCCTGCCTGGTAAAAAAGAGAAACAGGAAGATCCTGCTTTAAAAATTCTCTCATCCCATTTCAATGCCGAGCATGAACCAGAGGACGCTCTTGATCTAATTTCAAAGATAGGCGTTGAAACTGTTGCCGATGCCGTAAAGCATCCGTTTAAGGATTTCAATATTGCTTTTTATTGCGGAAGCAGAGCCGATAAGAGTACATATGAGTGCGCTGGAAGTGTTATAAAGGCAGTTGGCGGAGGTATTGTGGATTTTGATCTAAGTGACAGGGCGTGCGGCTTTGGGATTAAAGATAATGCACCGGAGATAGCCTATAAAAAAGCCGGAAATATACTTGTGGATGCATTTGACAACTCTGCAGATATTCTTGTCGTAGATTCGGATGAAGCTTTCGAAATGTTTGATCAACTGGGCAGCAAGTGTCAAAATGCGGTTGGAAGAGAGATTCCTATGCCGATAGTGACGCTTGCTGAGCTTGTTGTGCTTTCTGCCGGCATTGCCGATAAAAAAGAACTTGGTATTGATGATAGGCACAGAGTCTCCGTATCGTTCATATAGCCTTTTAGCTTTTTAAGAGATGTGTCGGCTCTCTACCGTAGAGCCGTGTCATTTCAATCAGGTCTTCTTTAACAGTTTCCGTCAACATCTTTTCTGTAAAACGCCACTGCCAGTTTCCGCTGGCTGTTCCCGGGCGGTTCATACATGCTTCGCTTCCAAGCCCAAGCAGATCCTGCATTGGAAATATTGCCAGTTTACAGACAGATGAGAGTGCAGCCCGCATAAAATCACGGTGTATCGTCATGGCATCTGTACTGAGATAGCGTCTGGTAAAATCCTGTATATCATCACTCTGCTTGTTCCACCATCCGACGGTCGTGTCATTATCGTGAGTGGCAGTGTAGACAACCTGGTTTTTACGGAGATTGTGTGGAAGAAAGGATGTCTCATCACTGCCGTTCATGGATTCAAATCCAAATTGAAGAACGGCCATACCCGGATAGCCAAGCTCATCGATAAGTGCAGTGACATCGTCAGTTATAATGCCAAGATCTTCGGCAATAATATTTAATTCGCCGTCTATTGCATTGTTAATGCAGTGAAAAAGTTTGGCGCCGGGTCCCTTTTTCCACTCCCCGTTGATTGCAGTCTCTTCTGAAGCCGGTATCTCCCAGTATCCGGCAAATCCCCTGAAGTGGTCTATGCGGATGATGTCAAATATTTCTGAAAGCAGTCTAATGCGTTCTATCCAGAATGAGTACCCATCTTTTTCCAACCTGTTCCAATTATATATAGGGTTACCCCAACGCTGCCCGGTAGCACTGAAGTAATCCGGCGGTACTCCAGCTATAACAGTAGGGTAGCCGTCTTCGTCAAGAAAAAACCACTCCTGGTGGCTCCAGACGTCACTGGAGTCATGAGCAAGGAAAATGGGTATGTCGCCAATAATACTGATATGTTTTAACCTGGCATATTCGTGAAGATCATCCCACTGTTTAAAAAAGAGAAACTGTACAAAGCGGTGTTCGTCTATGAGATCTTTTAATTTTATAGAGAATTTTTTCAGAGCTTTTGCTCTACGCTTTATCAGTTCTTCAGGCCATTCTGTCCACGGCTTTAGGTCAAAATGCTCTTTCAGTGCCGCAAAAAGCGCATAATCGTCAAGCCATGAAGCATGTTTTTTTGCAAAGGCTTTATATTCATGTTCAAGTTTTGCTTCAGGGGCCTCAACATGATTTCTGTATGCTTTTGATAAAAGTTTCTGTTTCCAGTGAATGACATTTGCATAGTCGACACTGTCTCTGGAAAAATCGATATTCTCAAGATCGCTTTCTGAGAGCAATCCTTCTTTAAAAAGAATATCCGGACTGATAAGCATAGGGTTTCCTGCAAAAGCCGAGAGCGACTGGTACGGAGAGTCACCGTAGCCTGTCGGTCCTATAGGAAGCATCTGCCATACGCTCTGTCCGCATGATGATAAAAAATCAATGAAATTTCTCGCAGAAGGACCGAAATCACCGATACCCCAGGAGGAGGGAAGAGATGTTGGATGCAGCAGAATACCACTTGCACGATGATCTGTCATAAATGTCCTTTTAGTTTTTATATTTATTAGGTGTGCTATAGATATTTTAGTCTTATATGCTTAAGGGGAGCTCTAGATCAGGGGCTTTTCTGCAGAGTTGGCCGGCAGGTATTAAATATTTAGACGAATTCCTACCGGACAGTGGTCTGAACCATTGATATTTTGTAATATGAATGCATCTTCAAGATACTCGGCAAGATCGTCTGAAATAAAAAAATAGTCTATTCGCCAGCCCACATTTTTTGTACGTGCACTAAAGCGATAACTCCACCAGCTGTATTCATCTTCTATATCACCGTGGACATAACGGAAGGTGTCGATATAGCCATGCTCTATCAGTTTGTCTATCCATGCGCGCTCTTCGGGCAGGAAGCCTGATGTCTTTGAGTTTGATTTTGGATTTTTCAGATCTATCTCTTTGTGTGCAGTATTGATGTCGCCACATATGACGATGGAGTGTCCGTCTTCACGTAGTGAATCGCAACAGTTTAGAAACTTGTTATAAAATTCCATTTTATATGAAAGCCTCTCCTCATCTTTCTGGCCATTGGGAAAATAGACATTAAAGAGAATGAAGTCATCATAGTTGTGCTGTATAATTCTTCCTTCATGCAGTCTGTCTATGGAGAGGCAGTAGTCGGTTGATTCAGGTATTAGATGGGAAAAAACAGCCGTACCGGAATATCCTTTTCGCTCACCGCTGTTTATGGTCAGTTCGGAATATTCCGTATCGAACAGATTGTCCGGAAACTGTGAAGCCGATGCTTTTATCTCCTGAAGACAGAGAATGTCAGGTTGGCGTTCATCTATCCATTCAAGTGCTTTTTTGTTTGCAATAGCACGTATGCCGTTTACATTCCATGATATGATTTCTGTTGAGTCAGACATGATTATATGTTCGGAAGATCCCGGCTGTCAGGCCGGGAAGGGTACTTTGCCGTACAGGTTATGTTCAAGTCCCAGTTCGTCCGGTGTACAGCCAAGGGCAAGGCCGACCATCTGCTGCATATGAAGTATAGGCATCTTTACATCGCGTCCTACCGCATGAGAGGCATGTCCGTACTGGGTATCAAGTTTCAAATGGCACAGAGGGCACGGAGTGACCATCAAGTCTGCATTCTGGTCAATGGCACCTTTAAGGGCATTACCGGTAAGAATTGCCGCAGTTTTTGGAGCCTGAAGCTCAACATGGAAGCCGCAGCATTTGTTCTTCTCTTCATAATCCACATTAACACCGCCGCATGCGATGATAAGATCATCGAGGGATGTAGGCACATACGGATTTTCCGGATTCTTGTGTGATTCGTTCTGAAGTTCGGAAGGGCGGATATTGTGGCATCCGTAAAATGGCGCTATGTTGAATTTACTAAGAGGTGTTACAACCATCTCTTTTATTTTATCAAGCCCAAAGTCGTCTATTATTGCATACAGAAAGTGGGTGATCTGTGATGTACCTTTGTACTCCAGTCCTACTTCTGCAAGTTTTTCATTGACGCGTGCTTTCAGCTCAGGATCATTGTCGAGTCTGTGCTTAGTCATAGCCGTGTTCAGCTGACAGGTGTTGCAGATCGTTACCATAGTCATGTTTCTGGACTCTGCATAGCAGATATTTCTGGCATTTAGAACAAGTGACAGAAAGTCATCGTAATCCTGCAGGTGTGAAGCACCGCAACAGCTGGCTTCGCTAAGCTCAATCAGTTCTATACCCAGTTTTTCAGCAACTGCGTAGGTAGATTTAAGCTGTTCCGGCGTACTCTCTTTCGCCGTACATCCGGTAAATAGTGCGTATTGTAGTTTTCCCATGTCGGCGCTCCTTAATAGTTCGATGTCGATGATGATTCGATAAGCTTTTTGATCTCGTCAAGCTTGTCGGATTTTGGCATATTCCAAGGCAGTACTATTTTGCCTTTTTTATACATTTTGATTGCTACCGGAACATGTTTGAGAACGCCTATATTGCCTTCTGAATACCGAACCAGTTCACCTTCATCCAACAGACCGTGTCTCGCGATAGAGTGCTGGAAACCGACTGCATGACGTTCAGCAACAGGATTTTTAAAGACGCGCTCTTCAAAGAGCATATTGTGCAGTTTTGTGATCTTTTCGATCGGGTTGATATCTTTCGGGCATGCTTCTGCACACTCAAAGCATTTGACACAGTCCCAGACACCCTGTGAAGGGGCACTAACAGTTTCAAGTCTGGCGACATGGGCCTCATCCCGTACATCTGCCTCAAAACGGTATGCTTTTACGAAAGCGGCAGGACCGATGTAGTCTTCATTGACTTCAACGACTGGACATGCGTAGTGGCAGGCACCGCACTGTATGCAAAGGTCTGCTTCAAGAAGCTGTTCAGACTCTTCGGGTGAAACGGCACACTCCATTTCCGGGTGCTCTTCGATATGGCTGATAAGATAAGGCTGTATCTGGTCATGCTTTTCCCAGAAATCTGATTTGTCGATTATCATATCTTTGACAGCACGTTTGACACTCTGCGGTTCGATGGTAAGTTCGTCTCCGAAAAGATCCATCAGTCCATGCAGATTCTCTTTACATGCGAGCGTTGCACGTCCGTTTACTGTTACCGCACAGGCTCCGCAGATACCATGTCTGCAGCTTCTGCGGTATGAAAAACTTCCGTCATGATCCCATTTGATACGGTTAAGGATGTCAAGTACCACCTCTTCCGACGTGACATCCATTTTATATTCATTGTAATAAGGAAGATAGTCAGTCTCCGCATTGAAGCGGAAGACTTTAAAAGTAACTTTTTTTGTTGTTATTGTCTCACTCACATCGGCTCCTTAATAGTTTCTTGCTTTAAGCTCATGCTTGCCGAGAACGACATCCATTTTATCAAGAGTTATATTGCCCTCTTCATCCATGTAGGCCATAGTGTGGTGCAAAAATTTCTTGTCGTCGCGTTGTGGAAAATCTTCACGATAGTGTGCTCCACGGCTCTCTTCGCGTGAAAGGGCACTCTTGGTTATGAAAAGTGAAAAGTCCAGCATATGACCAAGCTCCAAGGCTTCCTGAAGGTCGGTGTTGAATATGTTGGATTTATCTTCTATGCGGATATTTTTGTATCGTTCACGAAGGTCTTTGAGTATCTCCATCTGTTTTGTCAGAGTCTCTTTGGTTCTGAAGACGCCGGAATTATCCGTCATACTCTGCTGTAGTTCGTCACGCAGCCGAGGAACACTCTCCTGTCCGTTATTTGTCAATACCCACTCAACTTCTTCAAGCATGCGTTGGGCATCGGCCTGCGTAGCAGTTTTAAGTTCGATTTTGTCAACATCTTCCACCATTGTCTTGCCTACATACCGGCCAAACAGAAGTGCTTCAAGAACCGAATTGGCTCCAAGACGGTTGGCACCGTGGACGCTGACACATGAACATTCACCTGCAGCATAGAAGCCTTCGACAAATTCGGTATT
>MZGN01000065.1 GCA_002085085.1 Helicobacteraceae bacterium 4484_230 | reverse complement strand
TATGCGGTAAAGTTGATCAATGACCTCTCCCATGAAGCTTTGGCGCAAATGATCGGTTCGGTGCGCAAAGTGGTCAATCTCAATATTCAGGAGCTTAAAAAAGAGGGAATCATCGATGCTTCACGGGGAAATCTCTCCGTAAAAGACCTGCAGGCGCTGCTTGAAAAAGCAAAAAGTATTTTGCCGACACTTAAAAAGAATGATTGAATGTTTAATGACTTTGCGATGAAACCGTTATTGGTTTTACTGTTGATGTTTTCACTGTGTAGCGGCAGCGAACAAGCTCCAATACACACGGGTATCGCGCCAAAGCACAAAAAAACTGTCTCTTTGGTGCTTGGCAGCGGCGGTGCGCGAGGATATGCACATATCGGTGTCATTGAGGCGCTGGAAAAAAACGGGTATGAGATCGAATCTATTTCCGGCTCTTCCATGGGGGCGCTCATAGGAGGTCTTTATGCCGCGGGGAAACTGGAGGCATATAAACGATGGGTATTGAACCTCGATACACTTGAGGTGCTTGAGATGATCGACTTTTCTTTTGATGGAGGAGGGCTGATCGATGCGGAAAAAGTATATGCAAAAATAGGAACTTTTATAGGCGATGTGAAGATAGAAGATTTGCCCATCACCTATACGGCGATCGCTTCAGATGTAGAAAACAGAAAAAAAGTATGGTTCAAAAAAGGAAAGCTCATTGATGCCATCAGGGCTTCCGTCGCGATTCCGACCGTTTTTACTCCTGTCGTCAAAGGCGATATGCTCCTTGTAGACGGAGGCGTATTGAGCCCCTTGCCGCTCGAACCTGTCGCATCGGACAGAACCGATATCACCATCGCGGTCAACCTCAATGCGAATATCTCCCCCGACAGTTACAAAGTCGATATATCAAAAGAACGGAAGGAGAGGCAGGATGCCCTCTATAAAGAAGTATTGAAATACTACAACGAAGCGTTGAAGGTGATAGGAGCAGAGAGCTCAAAAAAACGGGAAATCGATATCTTTTATGTCCTCAGTCGAACGCTGGATGCGGCACAGGGCATCATCACGAAGCATGATATTGCCGAGTATAAACCCGATATCGTCATCGAGATCCCGAGAGACAGTTGCGAATCGTACGAGTTCGACAAAGCGTACAAGATGATAGAGATAGGAAAAATGGGGCGAAGGAAAGCAATGATAAGAAAATCGATACAATGGTATCCTCATATGTTGGCGGTTCTATTTTTGGCGGTTTTCGTTGCGCTGGGTATAAACCCTGTAGACAGAAGAGTCTGGATCGTAGAAGTTCTTCCGATCGTCATGACATTTTTGGCATTGGTGACGACATACAAATGGTTTCGTTTCAGCAATCTCTCCTATACACTTATGTCGTTATGGATGTTCTGGCATACGGTTGGAGGGCATTATACTTTTGCCAATGTTCCTTTTGATTTTTTAACGGATCTGTTTGGTTTCGAGAGAAACAATTTTGACCGTATCGGGCACTTCATCGTCGGTTTTTATGCGTTTGCCGCAGCGGAACTCGTCACAAGAAAAAGATGGGCGGGTCCGGTATTGGCAAGTTTTTTCGGACTTTTTCTCATCGGCACCGTCGCTGCGGGCTATGAGATCATCGAGTGGCTCTATGCTGTTGCTGACGGTGGAAAAGCGGGCGTGGAATTCCTCGGAGCGCAAGGCGATATCTGGGATGCACAGGAAGATATGCTCGCAGATATCCTGGGGGCTGTTTTTTCGCTGGTTCTGTTCTGGGTTATTCGTCCTGACCTACTGATAAAGGAGACGTAGCACTATGAAAGTTGATAAATATAATAATTCTCTACTTGCTTCAATGGCTTATTTGATTATTTTGATAGCAGGCTTAAAAGCAGGCAGTGACCTGGTCGTTCCACTCTTGATGGCATTTTTCTGGTTTTTGCTTTTTTTGCCTCTTATAGACAAACTGCGCTCATTTGGTATGTTGGATATTTTTACAACCATCATTGTGTTTGGTATTACTCTTGGTATCGTAGCACTCATGGGTACTTTTCTTGTGATATCCGGGCAGGATATAATTGCCAATCTTCCTGTGTATCAGGAGAGATATTATGAACTGCTTCCTAAAGTTGCAGTCTTTTTTGAAAAATTTGGCATAACAATGGAAAGAAGCTATATAGAAAATCTCTTTGATCCGATACAAATCATAAATTATATGGCTACTTTTTTAAAGGAGATGGGCGGCATCATGACCGATGGTCTCTTGACGCTCTTTATTGTACTGTTTCTTTTTCTTGAATCATCTCTGCTCTCAAAAAAAGTGCTTTATTTGGCGAAAAGAAAGGACGCAAAAGAGAAAATAGAGCTATTTCTGCACAATGTAAATACTTATTTTTTAACCAAAACGGCAATATCAATACTTACGGGACTTTTAATCTATGCAATACTTGCATTTGTTGGACTTGATAATGCCCCACTTTTTGGATTTCTTGCTTTTTTGTTGAATTATATACCAAATATCGGATCCATAATGGCTGCCATACCGGCGATACTGGTCTCGCTGCTTCTATTAACCATTACGGAAACAGTTTTTATTGTAACAGGGTACATACTTGTCAATAGTGTTATAGGAAATATTCTTGAGCCAAAACTTTTATCACGGGGTGTAGGACTTTCGACACTTGTTGTTTTTCTCTCTATGGTTTTTTGGGGGTGGGTATTTGGTCCTGTAGGGATGTTTCTCTCGGTACCGTTAACGACTGTTATGAAAATAGGTTGTGATGATAGTCTAAATTTGAAATGGGCTTCTGTTCTCCTTGGTGATAAGATAAAATAGCTTTTGTGCCTCCCAGGTAACAGACAAAGATTTTAAAATTATATATACTTCAATTGTTGGATGAATAAATCCAAACATCCATAAGGGGATACATAAGATGTTAGATACAATGAAAAAAAAGATATCTGAAGATATCAAGGAAGCCTATACGTCGGGTAAAATAAGTGCTGAAGAGGTTAATAGCATTGTTGGGAATGCCGTTTCAAAAGCAATTGAAAGTGAAAAAGAGGGAGCGGAAGATATCAATGATGTTGCAAAAGAGGCAGTTGCAACTACAGTTGCAGAGTTAAAATCGACAGGGAATGAAAGAAAAGATTACATTGAAGCAGCGATCAACGGAACGGTTAGTGGCATAAGTAAAAATACTGAAGAGACTATTAACAACATTGATATGGAGTTGCTAAAGACAAAGTACAGACTCCAGGAACAAAAAGAGAGTCTTGCTGCGCAACTAAAAGATGCGCTTGACGGTGCAAAAGAGGCAGCTTCTAATTTCCCGGAAGAAGCCAAAAAAGAGATAGAAGATGCAGTAACCGATACCAAACTAAAAAGTATCGAGATTCTGGGCCTGATGAAAGAGACGATCAAGCATAGTGTCAAAGCTATTATCGACGAAGGAGAAGAGGTCGAGGCAGAAGTTGCCCGCATCACACAAAAAGCTACTGAAAATGCATTGAATGCAGAACGACTCAGTGCGCAAAAAGCCAAAGAGGTCTCTGAAATAGTAATTTTGGCTGCTGTCGAAGCGGCGCAAGAAGCAGGAGCAGAGGTTAGAGAGGCAACTCAGGGTGCTATAGAGGGGGTACAGGAGGGTGTTGTCAATACCATTGAAAAAGCAAAAACAAAACTGACAGAAGCTAAAGATGAAGCTAAAGATTTTGCAGAAGAGGATATGTGGCAGACGATAGAAGATATTGAAACCATGCATGATGCTTTCAGGGAAGCGCTTAGCAATACGGCGCACAAAGTCGGCGATGTTGCGGAGGATATACTTCTTGAGAGTGTTGACAAAATGCAGCAAAGTGCTTCTCGGATCAAAGATCGTGCCGACGAGACAGCAGAGGTGGCCTTTGATTACTTGACAGAGAAGGGCTCGCAGCTTGCTCATAGTGCAAGAGACAAGGCTTTGGGCGTAGCTGAAGCTGCTTATGATGAAGTGGCAGAATTGGCTGAAAAAATGCTCAACATTACCAAGGGCGCAATCTCCGGTATGATAGACGGTGCCAAAAAAGATATAAAAAATAATAAGGAAGCATAAAATGAAAAAGATGATTATAGCAATACCGATAGCAGGAAGTCTAATGAGTATATTTGGTGTTACTCATTTTTGATGAGTGAAGATATTCAGTCCATGGTTATGGGTGATTAGAACAGTGTAGCAGATGTTTGTATATATGCCGTCTCGTAAAGGTTGAGGAGGCATATTTTTTATATGCGAAAGTTGAAGGAGGATAGGATGGCAAAAATGACAATGCACCAGGAGTTGGATTTGCTGCGCAAAGAGGTAGCAGAGCTCAAAAAGCAGAAAGCGGAAGCTCAAAAAGCAGAAATGATTGAGACTGAAGAGGAAAAAGCAGAGATCGAAGTCTTGAAAGAAGAAGATGAGCATCTTGAGAGTGAATTCAAAAGTCAAATAAATGAATTCGTAGAGAAGATCAAGACAGACTATGACAATCTTTCACCGGTGGCCGCCGTACTGATCTTCGCTCTGGGTGCAATATTCGGAAGCTCATTCTCGTCAAACTGTAAGGAGTAAATAATGAATGAAAATATGGATGCAAAAGTAAACCTGCTGGTACGCAGCGAAAAAGCACTGCTGAAGATGGAGATGCGCAAAAGAAGCAGACAGGCAGTTTTTATCGCAATCGGGCTGATCGCAGTATTGGCAGCGCTGGTGATGCTCAACATCGCACTCTACCTCTATCTGGAATCTACTAATACGCCTCTTATATCTGTATCGATACTTGCTGGTATAAATGTGGTAACAGCGGTACTGTTTTTTCTAATCGCTTCACGGCAGGAGATGGGACCAGAGGCAGAATCGATGCAGGAAATACGCGATTTTGCCTGGAGTCAGGTTTCTGACGATATCGATGAAGTCAAACAGAATGTTGTAGAGTTCAAAAATAGTATGCAGCGTGTCAGCAGTGGTGTAAATTCTGTGTTCAACCGTGACTTTTTTGGATTGAAGGGTTTGATGCCAATCATCACTGCACTCTTGGAGACACAGAAGAAAAAATAGACAGCAGCAATTGTGTTTTTAATCACTTTATTGCATTGTGAACAAACCCTATGATTTTGTGCCCCAAGATCAAGACAATGAAAGGAGTTATTCTAAAATGATGGAGCTTATCCATGGTCATGAAAGTTTATTACTTTGGTTAACTGTAGTATCCATCATAGCGCTGATTGCCTCTATGGTATTGATACCATGGATGATTGTGCATATACCTTCAGATTATTTTTCTCACCCAAATCGTCAAAAAAAGTATGTACGGGATAGTCAAATATCAATTGCGCGATTGATGTTTATGCTTCTGAAAAATATTCTTGGTATCGTTTTTATCATAGGTGGAGTTGCAATGTTGGTTATGCCGGGACAGGGGATACTGACAATCGTCATAGGAATACTGCTCATAGACTTCCCATACAAATATCAAGTTGAAAGCTGGATAATAAAGCGCCCAACAATTTTAAAATCTATTAATATGCTGCGAGCAAAAGCAAAACAGAGTCCGCTGGAGGTATAAAATATTTATGGGAATCTCTAAAAATCCCCTCCAGTAGTTTACCTCTCGATCAAAAATGAATATTAAACAAGTCTTAAACCTATTTCATTTATGAGTTCCATTTTGTCTCCCAATTCATAAAATATACCCGCAACAATACTCTATTTTCACCATTTGCCCTTCTTTACATGTCATAGCAAAGAACGGCAGCGGGTCTCTACAACACTAGGTGATGGTGCCCTAAATAATAGATTTGTGCCTTCTAGGTAACAGACAAAGATTTTAAAATTATATATACTTTGATTGTTGGATAGCCAAATCCAAACATTAGAAAAGGATATATAAAATGCCAAAAACAATGAAAAAAGAGATATCTGAAGATATCAAAAAAGCCAACGAAGCGGACAAAATGACTGCCGAAGAGATCAAAGCAGTGTTGGAAAATGCCGTTTCCAAAGCGGTTCAAAGTGCCAAAGAGGGTGCTACTGAGATCAATACCATTGCCAAAGAGGCTGTATCTGTTGCGGTACAAGAGCTCAAGGATGCCGGACAAGAAAGCAAAGAGCTGGTTGATGCAGCGGTGAATGGTGTTGTGGACGGTATCAAGAAAAGTACAAAAGAGACGATGGAAGCGATGGATAAAGAGATGCTTAAAACCAAGTATCGACTTGCGGAAAAAAAAGCAGAACTTTCGGCAGAACTCAAAGACGCACTTGATGGAGCAAAAGAAGCTGCAACAGCTTTTACAGATGAGAGTAAAGAACACATAGAAGAAGCGACAACCGACATCAAGCTCAAAAGTGCCGATATGCTCGGACTGATGGAAGCAACGGTCAAGCAAAGTGTCAAGACCATCATCGAAGAGGGAAAAGATGTTGAAGAAAAAGTTTCCCACGTTACGCAGGAAGCAGTAGAAAATGCACTGAAAAAAGCGCGATTAAGTGCACAAAGGATCAAAGAGGTTTCCAAAGCAGCTATTGTGTCAGCTATAGAAGCAGCGCAGGAACTGAATGATAAGATCGAAGAGACTGCCAGGGGTGCCATAGAAGGTGCCAAAAAAGCGGTACTCACCAAGATAAAAGAGGCAAAAGCAGGCATAGAGAAAGCAAGAAAAGAGACAGAAGAGTTTGCGGAAGAAGATATTCTTCAAGCCAAAGAAGACCTGGAGGCAATCAATGCTGCCTTTATGGAAACACTGGATGATATTTCCCGAAAAGCGGACGATCTCAATGATGCCGCACGTGACGTTGTGATGAAAGAGATCGATGAAATGAAAACAGAAACATCACAGATCAAAGAAAAAGCGAAAGAGGCAGCAGAAGAAGCGATCGAAACGCTTAAAGAGAAGGGTGAAGCAGCAGTCTATAGTGCAAAAGAAAAAGCCAAAGAGGCATTCGAGGATGCAAAAGAGGAGATAGAGGAGCTCTCCGAGCGAATGCTCAAGATAGCCAGGGGAGCATTTTCCGGTATGGTCGAAGGTGCAAAAAAATCAATGAACAAAAAAGAGGAAAAATAGAGATGAAAAAGATAATTACGACAGCGTTATTGACAGGAAGTCTAATGAGTATATTTGGTGCCACTGCACTTTTTGCAGAGGAAAGCCAGAGTACAGTAATCGAGCAAAAAGCACAAGCGATCGTACAAGATGCCAAAGCCAAAGCCGATAAAGTGATGGAAGATGCCAAAGCAAAAGCGGCGGCAATCCTAGAAAAAGCACAGAAAGATGCTGCCGCACTGAAAAAAGAGTCTGCAGAAAGCATGAAAGAAACGACAGTAGAGACTAAAACTCTGGCAAATGAAGCAATTGAAACGGCTAAAGCAAAAAGTAATGAGTTGGTTGAAAAGACCAAGGCTGTACCACAGATTGTAAAGCAGGGCGTGAAAGAAAAATATGTCTATACCAAAAAAGCAGTGAATGAAACCTATGAAAAAGGCAAAGATGCCATTGCTGATGTACGCATTCATGCGGCTGTCAAGTATGCATTTTTGATGAGTGAAAATATTCACTCCATGAACATCGATGTTGATGTCAAAGATGGTGTGGTCACACTTTTTGGTAAGGTGAAAAGTGCCGAAGAAGCGCAGGAAGCTATGCAGATTGCCTTATCGACAAAAGGTGTCAGGGCAGTCGAATCATTTTTTCTGATTGTTGACTAAAGCAGTACAGATCATTGCCATCTCAAATCTTATGAGGCGGTATGGATTTTTAGGGTAATAAGCGGTAGAGTTGAAAATGAAATACGAGCAAAAAGCTTTTGGATTATGGAGTGCTGTCTTTTTGGGGATAGGCTCTATGGTTGGAGCAGGTATCTTTGTACTTCTGGGTGAAGCAGGAGCCATAGCGGGTAATCTGGTATGGCTCTCCTTTATTTTTGGAGGCATTATCGCACTTTTGAGTGGATACTCTTTGGCTAAACTCGCTACTGCATACCCCAGTCGTGGAGGTATTATCGAGTATCTGGTGCAGTGCTACGGAGAGGGTGTTTTTTCCGGTTCTGTTTCTGTGCTTTTTTATCTTTCTGCAGTTGTAGCCATTGCTATGGTGGCAAAAACATTCGGTACTTATGCTTCC
>MZGN01000064.1 GCA_002085085.1 Helicobacteraceae bacterium 4484_230 | reverse complement strand
ATCGGTGTCCATATAGCCGGCGTGAGAGCGCGTATAGTAGTTTGCACCTATGCTCCCTATAAGTGAGGCAAGGAAACCGAGTTTTGCCAGATTGCAGGAGTGGGCAAGCATAATGATCGGAATAACTACAAGAGAGGAGAGAAAAATAGGCAGCGTGAACATTACCCAGTCGATGGATATGCCGCTTAGCTTCACGATCCAGGCGATAAGGTAGCCGGGGGCGTATTCAGAAACAAACGGATAGCTGTGTCCTGATAGTATCTGCTTTGCGTAGTATCCGTAAAGTCCAGCGTCCGGAGACCAGATGGGCAGTGGTTTGCCGTCCAGCCAAAAGGCTTCGAAGTGGCCGCTTTGGTACCAGAGAATAGAGCGTACGGCTACCGAGAAAAAGTATGCTGTAAATATATGCGGTGAAAGAGGTCTTATTTAAGACCGTTGATGTATGCAGAGACAGCAGCGATATCAGCGTCAGAGTAAGAAGCTACCTGACCTTTCATCAATGCACCCATACCTTTTTTGTTAACGGTACCGGCTTTATAACCTTTAAGATCAGCTTCAACAGCAGCAGCATCCATACCGCCGATTTTGGCAGATTTGCCAAGAGCAGGCTTCTCACCGTGAGCACCATGACATGCAGCACATTTTTTGTACAGAGCAGCACCGTCAGCTGCCATCAAAGATACACCAGTTACAAGTAACGCAAGAGCGATTTTTTTCATTCTTTCTCCTAAAAAAGGTATTTTTACGTGCCAATTATAGTAGCTTCAATCTTAAATCTGGATAATCAAATCAATATAAAAGAGGGTTAATGATCGCTTTGATACAATACAGGCACTTTAGTAAACCCGCAAACAATAAAGAGGTATGGTGATAGAGTCATATAAAGATAAAAAGCCCAGAGTGCTTGTTATAGGCGATCTTATGATCGATCACTATCTGTGGGGAAGCTGTGAGCGTATTTCGCCGGAAGCCCCGGTGCAGATCGTAGATGTCTCCAGAGAGACGACTGTTCTCGGCGGTGCGGGAAACGTCGTCAATAATCTTGTCAGTCTGGGGGCAGATGTAGGCGTTGCGGGTGTGATCGACCATGATGTAAACGGTCTCGAGCTGATGAAAATGCTTGAAGATATTGGTGTGGCGTACTCAGGTGTTGTCGTTGAAAAAGGGAGGCAAAGCAGCCGAAAAAGCCGTGTTATCGCCTCGAACCAGCAGATCCTCCGTTATGATAAAGAGTCCAGGGACCCTATTGGACACGAGACTGTCATCAAGATTCTTGAAGAGATCAGGGATGACATTTGCCGGTGCGATCTTGTCATTATTTCTGATTATGCCAAAGGGGTGGTGACGCGTGAGCTTGCCAAGGGTGTGATATCAATGGCAAAAGAGCATGGCGTCAGAGTTCTTGTGGATCCCAAAGGGGATGATTTTTCAAAATACAGCGGTGCGTACCTGTTGACTCCGAACAGGAAAGAGGCTTCACTGGCAAGCGGTATAGAGATAATTGACGATAAAAGTCTTGCGGATGTTCTTCGCAGTATCAAAGAGCAGGCGGGGTTAAGATATTCGCTGATCACACTCTCGGAGGACGGGATAGCGCTGTATGACAAGGGTGTGCAGAAATTTCCCACTGTCGCCAAAGAGGTTTATGATGTGACTGGTGCCGGCGATACCGTGATCGCGTCGCTCGCTTTCGCGCTTGGCATAGGCAAGGGGATCGAAGATGCCGTGAAGTTCGCCAACCTCGCTTCGGGTGTTGCCGTAGGCAAGATAGGTTCAGCCACGGTTACGCTTGATGAGATCGAACTGTATGCGTCAAGTCTTCACCAGAGTCCCTCCGATGCCCACATAAAGACATTTGAAGAGATAGACGCAATCGTGCAGAGGTGCAGATCCAAAAAGCAGCGTATCGTCTTTACCAACGGCTGTTTTGACATCCTTCATATCGGACATGTCAAATATCTGCAAAAAGCGAAAAGTTTTGGTGATGTGCTGATAGTAGGTCTGAACTCGGATGATTCAGTACGACGCCTCAAAGGCCCGAGCCGCCCGGTCAATCCTGCTGAAGACCGAGCCTATCTGCTGGCGGCACTTGAAGCAGTAGACTATGTGGTGCCGTTCGAACAGGATACTCCATACGACCTGATAAAACTGCTTTCACCTGACATTCTTGTCAAAGGCGGAGATTACCGAGGCAAGAAAGTGGTAGGGACTGAATTTTCAGGTAAGCTGATGCTGGTTGATTTTGTGGATGGAAAGAGCACTACCCAAACGATAAAGAAGATACAAGAAGGTGATTTATGTTGAGAAAATTTGTATTACTGTTTACAGCGGCGGCTTGTGCCTTTGCTATGCACTCTATAGAGCTGAACGTTAATGAGCGCGATGTAGAGCTTCAGCTGCAGCTTGATATAGGGCAGTTCAATGACAATGTTATGACGGATTCCGTTTTGCTTGGCGCACATATGCTTTACGGAGGAGAACAGCATAGCGATATAGACCCGGATGTAATGTTCGGTATGAGTTTTCTGATGCAGCGTGCAGTTGATTTTACAGATGATACGTTGACACTGGGGATGGGGCTCAAGCTCGACTATACAAGCCTGGATGTTCCCGGCAGCGGTAAAAACGATTATCTTGTTCTTCCTATCGGCATCGAAGCTGATTACCGTTTTCCTTTCGATATCCCTATACCGCTTCATGTCGGCGGTATGTTCTACTATGCCCCCCACGTGCTTTCGTTCCAGGATGCGGAGAATTATATGGAGTACAGAGGTTATTTCGATATCGAGATAATCCAGGGCGGCAGAGTCAGGCTGGGATATCGCAAAGTCGATACCGATATAACACACAAGGATCTTAACTATAACGATTCATTTTATTTCGGTTTCAAGATGGCGTTTTAGTGCCAAACCGCAGAGATGAAAAAAAATCTTTTTATCACGCGTACGCCGCTGCAGCTCTTTAACTGCATAGAAGCCAGAAACAGATTTCATGCAGACGAGGAGAACACCCTTTTTTACCAATACCAAAGAGATATCGATAAAAAACAGATGCAGAGCCTTATTAAAAATAAAGAGTGGCGCAGGGTTGTAGCATATCCTCTGGACTGGAAAAGAAGGCTTTTTTTCCCGCTCTTTCTCCGCCGTATCAAACAGGAGCTCCGCTTAAAAATCTCCTCCTGCTACTATGGTGCGTACAACAGCATAATAAGTTCACTGATTAATGATATCAAACCCAAAGAGCTCATCATAGTGGATGACGGAGTCAAGACGCTGGAGATGGCCAGGCTCGTAGAGAGTGCAAAGATAGACAAAAAGAGTTTTTTTAAAAAAATCAGAAATTCGGTTCTTTCGTCGGATACGGCATTTTTATACAGCTCTTCGTTTTTCACCATATATGACCTAAGCCGATACAAAATTAAAAACAGGGTTATTTTAAATGACTACAGGTTCTTTCGATCTTCTATAAAAAACCTGCAAAAAAAAGATGTTGTCTATTTTATAGGTACGAATCTGAATGAAAAGATCCTGAAGGATATATCCCGTTTTGAAGAGTACATGAAAAAGATCGCAGCATACTATGGGGACAAAAAGCTGATATACATACTGCACCGCTATGAGTCGCCGGAATTTATCGGATCGCTTGCAGACAGATACGGTTTTGAATATGTTAAATTCGACGGTCCGATCGAAGTAGAGATCGCGGCGGCAGGGTTTTTGCCTTCAGAGATCGCAACATTTGGATCTTCTGCGGTAGATACCCTGTCAATTCTGTATCCGGACAGCAGGTATAGAATATTTTATCTCGAAAGCAGAGACATCAATGAGGCAAAACGGGATATCTTCGTTAAACTTTATGATGCTTTTGATAAGAAGGGGTACGAAGTCGTTCATATTTTGGATTCATAAATTCCGTTTCGAACAATGCAGATCAATCAGCAGTATTAAAAGTGTACTCAATTATGAGCACCTTTTGTTTTGACATCTGTTTGTCTCTACAGCACCGTTTTTAGAAATTTCTTTAAATACCCAATATTTTTTTCGTCACTATAGTTCTCGACTATCTGGTTGTAGGAGGGATCGATAACCCCTTTATATGCAACATCCAGCAGTGCATTCAGTTCAGCCTCAAGTTTTGAGTGGTCAATTTTGAAGTTAAGTACTTCGGTAATGTCAAGATTCTCTTTATATTGAAACACCCCGGGCAGCGGAGCATACCACGGGCGTCCGAAAGTAACGACTTTTTTGCCTCCGCTTATAGCTTCCCATCCTGCCGTACCCGTTGCAACGGCAACGAACTGCGAATTTTCTATCAACTGATGCGTATTGATGGATGTGGAGAGGTATTGTACTTTTTTGATGGATTGCAGCCGTTTAAAGAAAAAGGCACCTCTCTGTCTAGGTGTCTGTTTGGGGTTTTCTTTGGCATAGATCAGCCAGTCGTCAGGAATAAGAGAACTAAGTTTTTCAAGGGCAAGCAGCTGGTCGCTATAGATTCCTCCAAGCATAGAGGTTGTCATCTCCGGCTGAAGCTGCAGCGGAAAATATACATACTTTTTGTTAAAATCAACACTCTCTACTGTGGCATCAAAGAAAACAGCATTGAAAGTTCTGCACTCCTGAAATTTTTGAATGACGCCGGTCAGAGACATTGGTTTCGATTGAGGCAATAGAAGTCTGATCGCATCCCTTATTAAACTCAAGCAGCACTTTTTCTTCCTGTTTTTGATGCCTTTCATGTAAAAGAGCTCTTTTTTGACGGTTTTTTCTATCTTCAAAGCGTTGTCGCTGTGTTTGGGCTGCTTTTTTATATTCAGGTAGTCCTCAAGGGACTCGACGGCAAAAAACCTGTTTGCAAACAGTGTTTGGAAAGTGATTACTGTTTTGACGCCCTGTGCCTGAGCGCATAGATAGAGGATGTAGTCGGCACCAAAGTGTGGAAAGGTGGAGAAAAGCACAATATCCGCCCGTGTCTCTTTCAGATCATTGTAAAAATAGTGTATATAGAGGTTGAAAATATTTATCAGCTCCTGATGCGTCAGCCCTTTTGCAAAAGTCACCCTCGAATACATATCCGAGAATGTAATAAAATGGCCATATATTTCATTATACTCTTTATCGGGAATGCTGCAACTCGATGTTTTAAGTTCCAATGGGCGGTGTATTACGTTATTTAGATTATATTCGCTGTTTCCGGCGTTTGAGTACCACTTGGCTATTTCTATATCACTGCTCTTGCGCAGACTTTCTATTGCCTCTATCTGACTTTTGGAGTGCCAGCCCCAGATGTAAGCTCTTTTCATAGCTCAAACGCTTCGCCGAATTTATAGTCTTTTTTTGCGGTTTTCCCCAGAATATCCTTTAGATATTTTGGATGCATGCCGTAACCGGGCCTTACGCTTCGAATATTTTCTTCGGTAAATATCTCGCCTTTTCTGATCTCTTTGGCTACGTAGAGGCTTCTTGAGAACTGCCTGCTTCTCTTTTTCTTTTCCGTCATAGAGTAGCCTACTTTGCCAAGCAGTTTTTCCGCGTCTCTTACCGCTTTTATCATCTCTGAGAATTCATTTTTGTCTAGCGAGAAATCCGCATCCGCGCCGCCGATGGATCTGTCCAAAATAAAGTGTTTCTCGATGACCTTCGCTCCCAGTGTCGTTGCGACCACAGGAGCGGTTGTGCCAAGGGTATGGTCGGAGAAACCCGCTATAACGCCGAATGTTTCCGCAAGATTCGGGATGGTTCTCAGGTTGGCATCTTCCAAAGCGGCAGGGTAGGCCGATGTGCATTTCAACAGGACAATATCATCGTTCCCCTCGCTTCTGCAGATATCTACCGCATCCTGTATCTCATCGATCGCAGCGATACCGGTCGAGATGATGATGGGTCTGCCTTTTGAGGCGGTGTATCGGATAAGCTCATAGTCCGTTATTTCGAATGACGCTATTTTGTATGCGGAGGGGTTGAACTGTTCAAGAAAATCAACGGCGCTCTTGTCGAACGGTGAGGAGAAGATGTCTATGCCGACCTCTCTTGCATAGTCAAACAGCTCTTTGTGCCACTCCCATGGAAGATAGGCCTCTTTGTAGAGATCATAGAGTTTTTTGTCGTCCCAGAGCGTTCCGCCCTTGATGATAAAGTCGTCCCTGTCCGAGTCAAGTGTCAGGGTGTCGGCCGTATAGGTCTGAAGCTTGATGGCATCAGCCCCTATCTCTTTAGCAGCCATGATCGTCTTTTTCGCTATGTTTATGTCACCGCCATGGTTGGCGCTCAGCTCCGCAATGATAAATGTCCCGTCACTGTCCAGATCAAATTTGCCTATCTTCATTTTTCAACTCCATATGAACAACGTATCCGTTATCTGTTTTTTTTATGCCGGTCTGATTGAAATTATATCTACTGTAAAGTTTAATGGCCGCACCGTTCTCTTTGAATACCTCCGAGACCAGTGTCGAAACCCCAAGGTTTTTAAAAGCGTAGCCTATTATCAGCTCCATCAGTATATTTCCGACTCCTCTGAGACCCGGTTTTGCATAAATACCGAATTCCGCAGTTTTGTTTTTGATGTCGATGTTTGTAAAATCTATCACACCGACAGCTTTATTGTCTTTCTTGACCAGAAAATAGAGCCTGTCTTCTCTTTTCTTTAAGGAGTCGATATATTGCAGATGCTCCTTCAGGGTGATCTCATCATGGGTAAACATCCATTTGCGGATATCGGGATGGTTTCTCCACTGCAGCACCATCTTTTTTTCATCCGGAGAGAGATCTGAAAAATTTACAAGTTCATATTGGAGGGACCGTACTGCCTCTTCAACCATCTTTTTCAGTCTGGAGGGATCAAACCTGTCAAGTACCGGAAGGCCGTTTTTTCGCAGGTATTCATACATTTCACCCTGGTTTTCCGCAGTTTTTACGGCAATGAAGGGCAGTTCCATATAAAATATTTCATTAAGTGTTACGCTTGGTGTAACGATGGCGAGGTCGGCCCCACTCATCAGTTTTGCAATTTTGTCCGTATTGATATGCAGGGTGACTGCAGAGCTTTCTTTCACATACTCTTTGAGTTCATACAGATGCCGGTTCGCGGTTGTCGTTACGACATCCAGGTGAATGTTTTGAAGGTCTTGAAGAGCTTTTAAAATATCGATATTGATATTGGAGTGGTCTGCACCGCCCATAGCTATCAGAATTTTGAATTCTGAATTCTGAATTTTGGATTCTCTTCCCTTTCTCTTTTTTTCTTTACGAAATTCATCTCTTAAAAGTGTATATCTGCTGCCGCACCGCAGTTCACAATGTTCAGGCACCATCCCTCTGTATCGCGACTCTTCGGCATAGATATTGTGGTTGAGCAGGATGT
>MZGN01000063.1 GCA_002085085.1 Helicobacteraceae bacterium 4484_230 | reverse complement strand
TCTTTGACTTTTACCCATTTGCCTTTTTCCAGCATTTTATAAGTCTCAAAGAAGTTCTTGATCTTTGCCAGTGTATGTTTTGGTAGATCATCGATATCCTGTATCTCATCAAATGTAGGATCTACCTTGGAGACTGGTACCGCCAGCAGTTTTTCGTCGATGCCGCTCTCATCTTCCATAATCAATACGCCGACAAGACGGCAGTTGACAACAGATCCGGCCTGCATAGGGTATTCTGTCAGCACCAACACATCTGCCGGATCACCGTCCTGGGAAAGAGTATTGTTCACAAAGCCATAGTTGGCCGGATAATACATTGCCGAATGCATAACACGGTCAACGACAACCGCACCGCTCTCTTTTTCTATCTCATACTTGATGTTGGACCCATAGGGTATCTCGATAACCGCTTTTACCTTGTCAGGATTTTCACCAAACCCGATTTTACTCAAATCCATAATTCTGAGTACTCCTTCTCTTTTAAAATTTCATGATTGTAGCGTAGTGTTTATGAATAAAAGATGATGACAGCCCGGGCCATCACCCCCGTCAACCTTCAAGATCACATGAATCATTCGTGCAGAACCTGCTCTCTATGCCGTCACTGCCCGCAAATTCACTCCAGTCGATTGCCGGCATTTTAGCCAGTCTCGATTCATACTCCTCTTTTGAAATACCTTCATAAGGCATCTGCGCATAAGCTCCTGTGTCGGAATGCGGCAGCATGGATACCGATTTGATAATCGGTGCGAACAGGGCCAGCATATGCTCTATCTGGGCAGCTTCCGTTTTTGGATCGAAATAGATGGTACAACTGACCATATTGTCGCTCCACTCACGCTGAAGCATCGCCAGGAACGAAAACTGCTCCCATGCCGAAACGGAGGTTGCTTTTCTTGTCTTCCCCTGGTCGATAGGGAATTCAAAAACGGTCGTATTTGCGCTGTACTGATCATCTTCATGCGGAATGCCGGCCGACTTGAGCACCTCGCAAATACGCGACGTATTGCCGACACGCATTCTGCGGATCGCATACTGAAATGTAGGAAAGTGCATGCCGGAACTGACACCGACCAGTTGACTGATGGTTCCTGAAGGCTTGACCGTAGTCACCCTGACCGATGCAGGAACACCAGCTTCAGCCGCAAGAGTACGGTTAACTTCGCGAACAAGCTTATACCCTCTCCTCAGGCGGCGGGTCAGATCTGTCGCACCATAAGCGTCCAGCATATCAGCCACTCCTGAAAGGCTTACGCCAATGCGGCGGTTTCTCACTACAATCGCATTTGTCTCGGGACGGTGCGTAGGCAGCAGGGCAACTGTCGATGCATAAAAAGTAGCAAATTCCAGTGCTTCATAAAACTCATCCTCCTCGACACAGCGCGCAGGAAATACCTCAGCCAGATTACAGAGCTCAAAGCTTTCAAGAGGAATTTCGGAACATGGGTTTGCCAGCCAGGCATGATCTTCAGACTTCTCACCGTAACGGGCATATTTTTGAATATTTATCAGATTCATCAAGCCCGGTTCGCCATTGTTTCGGATATGCTTTGCGATCATTGGCAGCTTTTCAAAATCCTCCGTCTTTTCCAGTACTACAGTATTGTTGGACATCCAGCCGATCTCGGCGCGTTCAGGGTTTTTTACATAATCTTTCAGCTCAAGAAAAGTATCGTCATCTACAGAACCGAGTGATATCTCCGCACTCCTGCGGACATTGCCCGCTACGACACAGGCACCGATCGCATTCATCACATCGGCAACACAGCGCGTCTGATCGATCTCTCCTTCACAGTAGCTGTCAAGATAGCTCTCTATGCGTTCATGCAGTTCTATCAAGGGGGCCGGTCCCGACGCAGTTCCGCCAAATCCGCCTATGGGAGAGCCTTCCGGGCGGATTTTGCTGTAATCAAACTTGAACCATGCACCTCTTTGTGTATAACTGTCGATCAGAAGCCGCACAGAGGCTACCCACCCCTCCCTGCTGTCCGGAATAACGTAGGGAACAGCCCTTGCCTTATCGGGCATAGAGACATTTTCTCCTTTCCATACCGTATTGAAACCGACACCGACACCGCACATAAGCATATCCATCGTCCAATCGGCCGCCAGGGAAAGATCGGATGTATCTACGGCACCGCAGTTGTTCAGTGCGGCTCCTCCGCGCTCATAGACATACTCCGTACCCATAACCCACAGGCCGCGCCCCGGCGGCAGCCACTTCATGTCAAACATGGCGTTTGCAAGCCTTTTGGCATACTGCTGCCATTTTGTCTCATCCCAGGCCAGACGGTTTAATATATAGTGGCTTTTCCTGACGGACATAACCCCGTTGATCACCCGGATAACGGTATCAGCCCAGTGCTCCTGCGTGCCGTCAGGCTTGATCCTGCTGTATGTGCGGTAATAAGTGGCTTCACCAAAGCCGCCGAAACCAAACTTCGCCTTTTTTGATCGTACTTCGTTACATAATGCCTCTTTAAGACTGAATCGCTCTTTGACAACTGCTTTTGTATGCATAATTATTTCACCTTCATTTAATTCAACTACATTTAGAGGTTATCTTTACTTCTTATATCATACAAGAAATAAGAAGTTGCTATTGAGGACAAAAGAATAAAATAATAACCGTTCATCTCCAAAAGCTCTTCATATAATCGATAAAACTTCACATCGAAAACATTATTGTCAAACAGCGATCCGGCAAGTAGCAGAATCCCCCCTGTAACGAACAGGCCCCCCGGCATTGCGAACAGCAGTCGGACAAACAGTGCCCTGTAGTACGAAAAATCTTTCCATACTACCACAAACATCATCAGCCACAACACGGACAAAAATACATTTCGTCCGGCTCCACTGCCTAGAAAGATAAATATTTGCCAGACATCAAGGTCTTCCACATCCACTTCACGAAGCAGAAAGGTCAAGCATAGCAAAGCACCCGAAAACAATACCGCTCTATCTCTTTTTTTTGAATAGATCGATGCGATTAAAAATATTAGCATACTGATAAACAGTATTAAAACCTGCAAGTTCTCCAATACGCCGTTTTCATCAGATATATAGATTGCGCCGACAACGCTGATTTGATGATATAGAAAGATATGGGCAATAAAAATAAATGCGATAGCCGCTAGAAGATGGTTTTTTTTCATGATAGACCTTGATAAATTTTAATCGTGATTATATCTAAAGAATCTATATTTTCATTGCGCGTTCCAGCCGTTCAAGAGCCTCTTGCATAACCGGTTTCGGTACTGCGAAATTCAATCTCATGAACTGCGATCCTTCCTTGCCGAACGAGGTTCCGGGATTAAGCCCAAGTCTGGCTTGTTGAATAAAAAACTTTCGAAGTGCCCTGTTGCCCAAGCCCATTTTCGAACAGTCCATCCATGCAAGGTAGGTTCCCTCGGGAATTTTCATATTTATCTTATCCGAATGTGTGTCACAGAGCCTTTTAAGTTCAACGGCATTATTGTACAGATGCTGAATCAGACCCTTGCGCCACTTCTCACCTTCACGGTAAGCGGCCTCAAAGCCGACATGACCAAATACTGTTCCCTGGGCAAAATGTATGCTGTTGTAGACCTTGTAAAATCGCTCGCGCATCGTTTCGTCAGAGATAAAAACCGTAGAGATGGAAAGTCCCGCCAAATTAAAGGTTTTTCCCGGACCGATCGCAGTAATACTGATCCGCCTTGCAGCTTCACCAAGTGACGCGAAGGGGATATGCTTATGCGGCGCAAAGACAAGATCGGAGTGGATCTCATCGGAGAGGACCTTAATATCATTCTCCAAACAGATATCGGCGATCTCCTGTAACTCCTCTCTTCTCCACACACGACCGACAGGATTGTGCGGGGAACAGAGCAGCATAAGTTTTGTCTTTTTGTCTATTTTAGAGCGCAGGTCGTCAAGATCAAATGTGTAGTCACCGTTTTTCAGGCGCTTAAGCGGATTTGACAGGATCTCACGCTCATTATTGACAACACTTTTAAAAAATGGGGGATAGACGGGAGTCTGGACTATCACTTTGTCGCCGGGGCGCGTAAAAGCCTGAATGGCAACATTGATAGTAGCCACCACGGAAGGGGAGAAAAACATCCACCCCCTCTCCAGCCTGATGCCGTGGTTGCGCTGCATCCACTCTATTTGAGCCTCAAATGCAGAGTCCGGCATCTCTTCATATCCGTAAATTGGATGCTCGACACGTTTTTTAACAGCCTCTACAACGCATTGCGGTGTGGCGATATCCATATCTGCCACCCACATCGGCAGTACATCATCGGTACCGAACAGCCTCTGCCTCAGCCTGTACTTCTCGGTATTGCCGGAAGTTCTGTCCACAATGACGTTGTAGACATTTTTAATCATAGCAGTACCACTCAACTGCCTTTGACAACTTTTTCAATTGCCTGAACGACAGAAGGATCTTCAAGTGTCGACGTATCCTGTGTAATCGCTTCACCTTTCGCTATGGAACGCAAAATCCTTCTCATGATCTTGCCGGAACGTGTTTTAGGAAGACCTGGCACAAATACAATATCATCACACATCGCTATATTTCCGATCTCTGCTTTAATAATGCCGTTTATGTGTTTTTTTACATAAGCCGCATCTCTTGGACCGTTATCATCAAGAGGCTTCAACAGTACGACATACGCAAAAATTGATTCTCCTTTAATGCTGTGAGGCCTGCCGACAACAGCGACTTCAGCTACATCTTCATCCTCATTGATGACTGCCTCGACCTCTGCCGTACCCATACGGTGGCCGGAAACATTGATAACGTCATCCATTCGGCCAATGATCGTAAAATAACCGTCGCTGTCATAAACGGCACCATCACCTGTAAAATAGACAGGCTTGCCGTCAATTTTAACATCGCCGAAATAAGATTTTCTATATCTGGCTTCATCACCCCAGACATTGCGTATCTGTGACGGCCATGGGCGGGTAATACACAGGTAACCCTCTTCTCCTACCTCTTTTTCATTCCCTTCAACATCGACGATCCTGGCCATGATACCAGGAAGAGGAAGTGTTGCACAGCCCGGCTTGATCGGTGTGGCCCCAGGAAGCGGAGAGATCATATGCCCGCCCGTCTCAGTCTGCCAATAGGTATCTACGATAGCGCATTTGGAATTACCGACAACCTCATAATACCACTCCCATGCCGGAGGATCGATAGGCTCACCGACAGTTCCAAGAACCTTCAGACTTGAAAGGTCGTATTTTTCCGGCTCATGCTCACCGGTCGAGTGAAGTACTCTTATTGCGGTAGGTGCGGTATAAAACTGACTGATCCTGTATTTTTCAACCATTTTCCATGCCCGACCTGCATCAGGATAGGTTGGAACACCTTCGAACATAACGGTTGTGGCACCCATTGCAAGTGGCCCGTAAACTATGTATGTATGTCCTGTTATCCAGCCGACATCAGCAGTACACCAGTATGTATCGTTCTCTTTTACATCAAAAACCCACTCCATCGTCATCTGTGCCCAAAGGATATAACCTGCCTGATTGTGCTGAACACCTTTTGGCTTGCCGGTAGAGCCGGATGTATAAAGCAGGAAAAGCGGGTCTTCACTCTCCATCGGCTCCGGTTCACACTCTACCGGCTGTCTGTCGATCATATCGTTATAGGAGTAATCACGGCCTTCCACCCACTCTATCTCTTCAAAATTACGTTTTACTACCAGTACTTTTTCTACCGGCGTATTACCTGCAAGTGCTTTATCAACCACTGGCTTGAGCATATACGGCTTCTCTTTGCGAAATGCACCGTCAGCCGTAATAACAAGCCTGGCATCTGCATCTTCTATACGATCACGCAGCGCTTCGGAAGAAAAACCGCCAAAGACAATGGAGTGTATCGCCCCGATGCGGGCACATGCCAGCATCGCATACGCCACTTCCGGAATCATCGGCATATATATAACAACACGGTCGCCTTTTTTGACGCCAAACTCGTTTTTAAGCAGATTCGCCATCTTGTTTACATTGAAGTGGAGCTCAAGATATGTAATGGTGCGGAAGTCTCCGTCATCGCCTTCAAAAATAATCGCAGCCTTGTTCTTGCGCGTTTTGAGATGGCGGTCAACACACTGTACCGACACATTCAGTTTTCCGCCGTCGAACCATTTGACAAAAGGAGCATCGCTTTCATCCAAAACGGTGTGATACGGCTCGATCCAATCGATCTTCTCTTTGGCATAGTGATCCCAGAAGCCTTCATAATCCTCCCTGGCCCACTCCTGCAACTCATTGTATTCGCATATATTTTTAATACGCGCCTCTTTTGCGAACTCACGATTTGGCTTAAATACCGGCTTGATCTCACTCATAGTACTCTCCAGGAAATTATTTATACTGTGTATGATAACCCAGTCATATTCAATAAGTATTAATTGTAACAGTATTTTTTTTATATTACTAAAATTTTAGCTACATAAAATCAATTTTTCACTTCACCTTTACATATTGAATTACCACCGCATTAAATATTTGGTCTTTTTTGGCAACAATCTCTTAGAGGTATACTTAAGAAATATCGATTATAATTTCTCAACTAAAAATAACTGGAGATAAACATGTTCGGACGTACAGAACTCAAGACCTATGACTATTCAGCAGACGAAATGGCAAAATTCCAATGGGCGAAAATGACAACCTCGAAAGGTGTTATGTGGATCAAACTTTACGGTGACGAAACACCAAACACGGTTGCAAACTTTGCAACGCTCTCAAATGACGGATACTACAACAATCTTAATTTCCACCGCGTTATTCCCGGTTTTATGGCACAGGGCGGCTGTCCCCACGGTACAGGCACAGGCGGTCCCGGCTGGTCAATCCCGTGCGAAACATCACTGAACAAACACAAGCATGTAAAAGGATCACTCTCAATGGCGCATGCGGGCCCGAACACCGGAGGATCTCAGTTTTTTATCTGTTTCGTTCCATGCCC
>MZGN01000062.1 GCA_002085085.1 Helicobacteraceae bacterium 4484_230 | reverse complement strand
TAACAATCAAAAGAGGTAACACTCTCCAGCTCAACTCTCGTCGGGATATGCCCGGGATCACTATTGCCGAGAGCCGCGTTTACACACTCCTGCATCGCTCCACTCCATAAATGGGTTGTAGCGGCGGTAATGGGTGACGTATAATCGGATTGAACAATATCTCCACCTACATTATAAGCTGCCGTTACGGCAAAGCGGTAAGAGGTATCCGGGTCGATACTGCCTGAAGGCAGCGTAGTGACAACATAAGAAGGAAGCGGTCCCTGAGAGATATCGTCTATTAAATTATAGATATATCCTCCTCTTGGATCTCCTGTAACTTCATATACGTAGTATCCGACCGCATTGGTTAAAAAAGCAGATAGTGTATGACAGGTATTATATTTGAGATTTTTTGGCTTGAGGGCGCAATGGCATTATCGGTCGGGGCGATATGCAGGGTGAATGTCAGTTCGGGAGACTGGCTGTTGGGGAAATAAAAAGTTGTATCACCGGTTGTGCTGATACGAAAAAGGTCCATGCTGAGACGTTCTATGACTGCATTGCCGTTATTCCAGCTGTAGCTGTTAAGTACTGTTGTGCAGTCTGCCGGTTTGACATGTATAATATAGGTTTTGCCGCTGACTACGTCATAGCTGTTGCCATCAGTTACTTCATAGTGCCTGTTTTCATACCTTTTTGTATTGAAGTGCCATAAAAGTGTTTTTGTTTCTCCCGATTCACTGTAGCTGAACTCAACGTTATAGCGGGAGTCCACGCTGAGTGATTTCATGGGAAACAGTACGAACTGTTTGGTGTTGAGGGGAGGATTGTCAGGGTGATTTGGATCATATACAAGAATTTTGGTATTGGTGATTTCTGTGCCGTCGTTATTAAAAATTTTGAAAGAGTTCATAGAGATATCATCATTTTTATCAGGGTTGAATTCGACACTTACAGGATTGCCGGCTATACCGTAGCTGGGACATTCAGGCAGCGGGTCTGGGGATTCGTTGTTGCTAAATGAGGTTTGCGCACTGTTGTATCCACTGTATGGCCACAGGACGTAAGCCGGATTAAGCTGCCTGGTATCTGTAATAGAACCCTGGTTGGCCATATCGTAATTATATGCAGTTCTATAAGCATAGCTGTTATCTGAAGAGATGCCAATGCCGATTTCATCGGTGTTGAAATTCAAAAAGCCGAAACGGTGGTAGATGGCGCTCATCAGGCCGTCGATCGATCTGTAAATCGTATCGCTGCCGGCGGAGACATTCTCGCTGTAGGCCATCCAGTCGTAACCGGCATATGTTATTCTGTCTGAAGGGGCAGTGCCGGTAAAAAGTTCAGGGTAGCTGTCTTTGTCCTCATAATGGCCAAAGAGATTATGATAAACAAGATAATCCGTATGGTTTTGCGCCGCCGTATCAAGTTCGCTGTTGGCGCTAAAGGTTATAAGTCCGGCACCGCTTCGCAGACTGTTTAGATAGATAAGTCCTTTCTCCTGTTCGCTGACACTTGAGCGGAGAGGGGCATATCTGACGGTGCTTTTTTTCTCGAGGTATTGCCAGTCGATAACACCGCCGTTGTCCGGCAGTACAGCAGCCTCAAGCAAGAGAGTAAGTAACGGTAAAAAAGTAAAAAATATTTTCATTTTTTATTGGCCCGGAAGATAGTATTTTTTTATATATTCTTAAGTATATCATAGAAAAATGCAGTATTAATGCAATAGACGGTAAATGTATTATGCAGGTGTAAAATATTAATTTGCTGTTTAGACTTTATGCTGGACTGTGATCTTTGTAGCCTCAAACAGCTCGGCTGCTTTTTTTACCATAGGCTCTTCGAGAATGGCACTGCCGTCAAATTCGGCGGCTGATTCATCTGTGTCGCTGCAGCTCTGTACACAGCTTCCGCCTCCGGTTTCGATCTCTTCCGTCATCGATGAGGGCTGGGGTTCTTTGTCGGGACTTTGGATATTGTCCGCAGGGTCGTCCATATAGGCAGGCCGCTCCTCCTCTTTGGCGTTCTCTTTTTCGGTCTCAGGATCCTTTTTGACTTTAGAGCACGGTTCCGCCTTGATTCGCGTCTCAAAACCGAATATCTCTTTGACGAACTGCTTTATGACACTGTAGCCGTGACGCAGCTGCTGTTTGCAGTTTTCATCCGCACAGCTCTCCCATGTCAGTGTGCTGTCAAGGTAGGAGATGAATTGCACCTGCTCTTTAAAACATTTTCCAAGATCCGCACTTCTGTCATTGATGCGTTCGCAGAGTTCTTTGTAAAGATTTACATATTTCAGGTCTTCTTGCTTGTCTTTATCCTTAATAATTTCACCGCTTTTGCTTTCACTCTCTTTTTTATCTTCTGCCTTTTCGATACTGCTTTGGGCAGCGACAGTGTGTGATGGCTGAACAGCAGATATATCGGGCCTTCTTGTCTGTGACTCCAGTGACTCTATCATCTGGTCGATCTCTTTTACACGGAGGGCCTCTATCATTTTGAAAAAGATCAGACCTAGTACAAAACTGCCGTCGGCATTTATGGCAAAAAGTGATTTTGCATCACTCAAAATCCTGAAAAAGCGCTCCAGCAGCAGAGTGGAGTATCTTGCGTCCTGCGCATACAGCCGCTCTTTAAGAAATGCGATAAATTCATTGACTACCATCTCCGCTTCATAGTCTTCAAGCTGTTTTACAAACGAGATGAGCCGGTCGTTGTCTTTTGTAAAAATGGCATCGAAAATATCTTCTATAAATTTTGGATCTATGAGACCGAGCATGTCTGTGACTGTTTTGACATCTACGAAATTTTTGGAGTAGATGATCGCCTGGTCGAGCAGGGTGAGGGTGTCACGCAGACTGCCCGATCCGCTTCTTGAGAGGATCTCAAGAGCCTCTTTCTGGTACTCTATCTGCTCGAGGTTCAAAATATGGGCAAGATGGTTGACGATATTTTGATCCGAGATCCTTTTAAAACGAAAGTGCTGGGTACGGCTGAGTATGGTGGCCGGAAGTTTCAGAGGATCGGTAGTTGCAAGAATGAACTTGATATACTCCGGCGGTTCTTCAAGGGTTTTCAAAAGTGCGTTGAAAGCCTCTTTTGTCAGCATATGCACTTCGTCAATAATAAAGATCTTAAATGCTGCGGCAGCAGGTTTATACCTGGTATGTTCTATCAGGTCGCGAATATCATCGATTTTGCGGCTCGATGCGGCATCCATTTCGATAATATCCATATGGCGGCCCTCATTGGCCATTCTGCAGTGTTCACACTCTTCGCACGGTTTTGATGTTGGGCCTTTTTCACAGATCAGAGCTTTGGCAAAAATTCGTGCAGTAGATGTTTTTCCCGAGCCCCGCAGGCCTGAAAGCAGGTAGGCGTGCGAAAGACGGTTGGTGTCCAGCGCAAGCGAAAGAGTCTGCGTGACTGTCTCCTGGCCTATAAGGTCTTCAAAACGGTGGGGGCGGTATTTTAGCGCTAAAACTTCAGAATTTTCTTTCACCTGCAGCCTCTATTTTAATTGCCTGTTGTAAGCCGAGAGTCTATCACAGGGTGGATTAAAGGGTAATAACAGATTCATAAATCAAGCCATTTGTGTGCAACAGCTTTCAGTGCATCAGGATTTTCGGAAGCAAAAAGTTTGAGGTCGGTCGTATCAAAATGCATACTGAGATCATAGTGTATCTGCAGGTATTCGACAATAGCTTCGCCGGAGTGGATAAGCAGGCTTTTGTTGTTGAAGTATTTGCCGATTGCATCCGAAATAAGCGGAAAGTGGGTGCAGCCGAGTATAATGGCGTCAGGAGGCGGCATATCTCCAAAATAGTGGCGCATTGTGCTGTTTAAAACTTCTCCCCCAAAGAGACCCTCTTCGACTATGGGGACAAAAAGGCCGGTTGCTTTGGCTTCGATATTGTAATAGTCGTGACGGTGCAGCAGTTTTTCATATGCTTTTGAAGCTATTGTCGCTTTTGTACCCAGTACCAAAATATTTGCGTCAGTTCCGGGCAGAGAGTTCTCGGCAGCGAGAATGCCGGGTTCAACAACGCCGACGATGTCAAACGGTGCATTCTGTTTCATCTCGTCAAGGGCGTAGGCACTGACGGTATTGCATGCTACGATCAGAAGGTCAATATCGAAGTTTTTAAAAAACTCGACAGCTTCAAGAGCATACCGGATAATGGTATTTTGGTCTTTAACCCCATAGGGCACCCGGGCGGTGTCTCCAAAATAGATGATCTCATCAAAGAGCCGGTGTTCAAGCAGGGATTTAACAACCGTAAGGCCGCCGATGCCGCTGTCAAAAACACCGATCTTCAAAATATTCCCTTTAGCCGTCGTTCATCATCGCGAGAAATTCGTCGTTTGTCTTCATCTTCTGCATTTTGGTGTAGAGGAATTTCAGGGCTTCGACTTCGTCATCCTGCTTGTGAAGCATAGATCTTAAAATAAAGACTTTTTGCAGTATCTCCGGCCCCAGGAGAAGTTCCTCTTTACGGGTACCGGATTTTAAAATGTCGATCGCAGGGAAGATACGGCGGTCGGAGATCTTGCGGCTCAGTACGACTTCTGAGTTGCCCGTACCTTTGAACTCCTCAAAGATAACCTCATCCATACGGCTTCCGGTCTCTATCAGTGCTGTAGCGATGATCGTAAGGCTGCCGCCGTTTTCTATATTACGGGCTGCTCCGAAAAAGCGTTTCGGCTTATGCAGGGCATTTGCATCGACTCCACCTGAGAGCACTTTTCCGCTTGATGGGGTAACGGTATTGTAGGCACGTGCAAGGCGCGTGATAGAGTCGAGCAGAATTACAACGTCTTTGCCTATTTCAACCCGTCGTTTGGCGCGCTCGATGACCATTTCGGCTACTTTGACATGGTTTTTTGCAGGCATATCAAAGGTGGAGCTGTAGACTTCGCCTTTTACGGAGCGCTCCATATCTGTTACCTCTTCCGGGCGTTCATCTACAAGAAGTACCATCAGTTCTATTTCAGGATGGTTGGCGCTGATGCCGTGGGCGATCTCTTTCATCAGTTCCGTTTTCCCCGAGCGCGGCGGAGCGACGATAAGGCCGCGCTGCCCTTTACCGATCGGTGAAAAGAGATCCATCATCCGGCCCGTAAGTTTGTTTGGCTGGTACTCCAGTTTGATCTGCTCGAGAGCATAAAGAGGAGTAAGGTTCTCGAACAGCGGACGCTTCTTGCTCTCCTCCGGCGGCATATAGTTGATCGCTTCGATCTTTAACAGGGCATAATAGCGCTCCTGCTCTTTTGGAGGGCGCACCTGGCCGGTAACGACATCACCGTTACGCAGGGCAAAGCGTTTTATCTGCGTGCTTGACACATAGGCATCATGAAGTGATTCATTGAATGTCGTATCGATCGCACGCAGGAATCCATAGCCGTCCTGCATAATCTCCAGAATTCCGGTAAAGAGGATAAAACCGCCCTGTTCTACCTGGGACTTCAGGATCTCAAAGATAAGGTCCTGTCGTTTAAGTTCGTTGGGTTGCTCTATATTCAACTCACTTGCAAGGGTGATAAGCTCATCGATGGCTTTGGTGCGGAGTGATTCGATTGTATAACCTTTTACGGGAACGTGGGTTCTGGATTTGGAGTTTTTGTGACGGCGGCCGTTGTCGCTCATTTAGTAGCCTTGAAGTATTGGATTTTTCATAGGTGCGGAAGTTATCGGCATCAAAATTGATAGACACCTCTATTTAAGTCTGCCATACCATGAGTGGAAAAATTTAGTGAAAGATTTTTATGGCGGTATTTTATAACAAGCAGGACAATATGTCAAGAAAGCAGATGTAAACCAACACTACGATACAATCACCGCTATTAAAACACAAAGGAAGGCAAGTGCATATTTTGGTAACAGGCGGAGCGGGTTATATCGGTTCTCACGTGGTAAAACAGCTGCTTGAAAACAAGGGTGATGATATCACTATATTAGATAATCTCTCTACCGGCCATCAGTCGACCGTAGATATGTTAAAGGCGATCTGCAGCAATGCGGATAATGGTGCTTCACTCAATTTTATAAAAGCGGATCTTTCTGATTTTGCAGGGATTGAGCAGATCGTAAAAGATGGAAATTTTGACGCTGTTATCCATTTTGCCGCAAGCATCGTAGTACCGGAATCCGTTGAGAACCCTCTGAAATACTATATGAACAACACGGTCAATACGACACACCTTATTTTACAGTGTAACCGGTACGGAGTCGGCAAATTCATCTTCTCTTCCACAGCAGCAGTTTATGGGGAGCCGAAAGAGGTTCCGGTCAGTGAAGCTACCCCTACGGGACCGATCAACCCTTATGGTTCAAGTAAACTGATGAGCGAGACGGTAATACGCGATGCGGCAGCCGCAAACAGTGATTTTAACTATGTAATTTTGCGCTATTTCAATGTCGCCGGTGCCGATGTGCAGAATCGGATCGGACAGAGTTTTCCAAATGCTACCCACCTTATCAAGGTTGCCGCACAGACGGCGATAGGCCAAAGAGAGAAGATGTCTATATTTGGAGAAGATTATGATACGCCTGACGGTACGTGTATACGTGACTACATCCATGTCGATGACCTTGCATCTGCGCATTTGAGTGCGCTCGACTATCTTGATTCAAACCCGGAGTCTCAAACCCCAAATATTTTCAATGTCGGTTACGGGCACGGTTTTAGCGTCAAAGAGGTGATCGATACGATGAAAAAGGTCAGCCAGGCGGATTTCAGTGTAGAAAAAGCTCCGAGGCGTGCAGGTGATCCGGCCCTTTTGATATCCAATAATAACAGGATAAAGAGTGTGTTGAAGTGGCAAAGCCGCTATGACGATCTTGAACTCATATGTAAAACTGCACTGGACTGGGAGAAAAAGATCGCAGGAAATAAAGAGTAGAGCCGGTGAAAAAGCATATTCATACAGAGATAGCAGCTTCAATAGAAACCAAACAGAAGATACTTGACAGCGAGGCGCTGATCGAGTCGATTGCGGTGGCGGGAGCGCTCTGCGTCGAGCTGTATCGAAACGGTGGAAAAATTCTGCTTGCAGGAAACGGCGGCTCGGCTGCCGACGCACAGCATATCGCAGCGGAACTTGTCGGGCGTTACGGATTTGACCGCCCTTCCATACCCTCTATCGCATTGACGACAGATACCTCCAGTCTTACTGCAATCGGAAACGATTACGGATACGACAGGGTTTTTTCCCGCCAGTTGGATCTATCGTCGTGCCTTCGGATTCTACACCCAGGATTCAGGAGTCGCACATCCTGATCGGGCATATTCTCTGCGATATCATTGAAAAAGAGCTTTTTGGAAATGGAGTCTCTTAAAAAAACACCGGCACTTTTTCTAGACCGTGACGGTGTGATCAATGCCGAAAAGAATTATCTGCACAAAGTAGAAGACGTGGAGTTTATCGACGGTATATTCGAGCTTTGCAGAAAGTATCAGGAGGCGGGTTATCTCATCATTGTTGTCACCAACCAGTCCGGTATCGCGCGTGGCTACTACAGTGAAGAGGATTTTGCTGCTTTGACGAACTGGATGTCAGATGAGTTCAAAAAACACGGTATCGTCATAACACATGTCTATCACTGCCCCCATCATCCTGATATTTCAGGCCCGTGTGAATGCAGAAAGCCGAATCCTGGCATGCTTCTGGAGGCGGCAAAAGTGTATAATATCGATCTGAAAAATTCACTGTTGATAGGTGATAAAGAGCGTGATATAGAGGCGGCCGCAAGGGCAGGCGTGGGCAGCAGATACCTTTTGGGCAGCGCACATCGCGCGACAAAAGCCACACGGGTGATCGACGATTTAAAGAGTTTATTATGAAAATTATGAATACGGGCGGTACTTTCAACAAGCGTTACAGTGAGAGAAAAGGTAAGCTGGAAGTCCCCTTTGACAATGAAGCCGTAGAGAAGATAGTGAAAAGTTTTGCATATGATGTAGATATAGCCGGAGTACTGTATAAAGACTCTCTGGATATGGATGATCAGGACAGAAATATTCTGGCCCAGGTACTGCTGGCAGACGAGGAGGATGTTTTTGTTGTTGTCCATGGAACGGACACTATGGATCTGAGTGCCAAAGTGCTCGATGAGACCCTTAAAGACAGAACGGTTGTTCTGGTAGGCGCAATGGTGCCGTTTTCGATCGATCCGGTCGAGGCCAGTGTCAACCTTGGAATGGCTATGGGTTTTGCCGCTTCACAGCCGCCGCGCGGTATCTATATCTGTATGAACGGGATGATCGCTCCTTATGAGCGCATCCGCAAGAATAGAGCGCTAGGAAAGTTTGAAATTGTCTAAAGTTGCATGCAGCCACTGCCATCTGCAGTTTGATGAATCGGTTATGATCAAAGAGGGAGAGCTCTATTTCTGCTGCAAGGGGTGCCAGGGTATCTACCATCTGCTTCAGGATGAGGGGCTTGATAGTTTTTATGACAAACTCGGAGATGAGAAACTTACTCCTCCGACAGAACAGTTTGAAGACAGTGCCAATTTCGACTCCCCGGCTTTTTATGAGCGTTATGTCAAAACCGATGATGACGGCTTCAGCGAAGTTTCGCTGATCATTGAGGGAATACACTGCTCTGCCTGTGTGTGGCTTAATGAAAAAGCACTTCACAAGATGGACGGTATCGTAGACGCCCATATCAATCACACAAACAACAAAGCGCGTATTGTATGGGATGATGAAACCCTGAAGCTTTCACAGATCATAGATATGATCAGGGCTATCGGATATGACGCTTTTCCCTATGATCCGCAGATCCAGGAGGCGCGTACCGAGAAAGAGCGTAAAGACTACTATCTGCGTATAGCCGTTGCCGTATTTGCCATGATGAATATCATGACGATTGCGGTTGCCCAGTATGCCGGTTTTTTTACGGGAATGACGCAAAGTATCAAAAATATTCTCAATGTCGCAGAATGGATACTCTCCACCCCCGTTCTTTTTTACAGCGGCTGGGTCTTTTTCCGCGGGGCGTATTACGGCATCAAGACCAAAACGGTCAATATGGATATTTTGGTTGCTACCGGTGCACTGCTTACCTACCTGTACTCCATATATATCACTCTCTTTGAAAAAGGAGAGGCCTATTTCGATTCGGTAACGATGATCATCACTTTTGTTCTGGTAGGAAAGTTTCTGGAGGTGCTAAGCAAAAAGAGTGCTGCAGATACGCTCGACCTGCTCTCAAAGCATGTTCCAAATGAAGTTACCCTGCTTAAAGACGGTGAACAGGTAGATGTTAATGTAAATGAAGTAGAGGTGGGTGATATTCTGCTTCTTAAAGCCGGTGAAAAGGCGGGGATCGACGGTGAGATAATAGAAGGCGAGGGAAGTTTTGACGAATCCAGCCTTACCGGGGAGAGTGAGCCGATCTATAAGCGTGTCGGAGACCGCGTTGTAAGCGGTACTACAAGCATAGATGCGGTACTCAAGTATAGAGCTACCAAAGACTTTGAGCACTCTACGCTTTCAAATATTTTGACTATGCTGGAACGCTCTATGGCAAAAAAGCCGCATATCGAGCAGGTGGCCAACAGGCTCTCGGAGTATTTCTCTACCGTGATTTTGCTGTTGTCGCTGATTACCTTTATAGTCTGGTGGTTATGGCCGCACAGTTTCGAGACGGCATTTATGGTAGGTATTTCCGTTATCATCATAGCCTGTCCGTGTGCACTGGCGCTTGCGACACCTGTGGCAACGCTGGTCGGACTGGGGCAGGGGGCAAAGCGCGGTATATTGTTCAAAGAGGCGGCGCAGCTCGAGACAAACTTCTGTCCCTTCTCAACGCATCGAGACATCCGGTCGCTTTTGGGGTGGCGGAGTATCTGATCGGAGATGATGAATCCGATGTGCTGCCTATACTCGATGAGGTTCAGCAGATCGCGGCCAAGGGGATGGCGGCACGCTGTGAAGAACAGATGCTTTCGGGCGGCAACAGGGCGCTGATGCTGGAACAGGGTGTTGAGGTTGATAACGAAGGAGCCAATACGCTCTTCTATTTCGCAGTCGATAACCGGCTTGTTGCCCGGTTCGAGCTAATCGATATGCCGAGAAAGGATGCCGCAGATGTGATCGGTGCGCTGCAGCGCTCCGGCATAGATGTCGTTATGCTTACCGGCGATCATGAAAAGGCGGCCAAGCGTATTGCAGATATGGTCGGCATAGAACACTTCCATTCTGAACTGACACCGCAGGATAAAGCCGGTATTGTCGCGGAGATACAGGCAGATGGGCACAAGATCGTTATGGCAGGTGACGGGGTGAATGATATTTTGGCACTTGCACAGGCTGATATCGGGATCGCAATGGGCAACGGCAGCGATATAGCCATCGACGTCAGCGATGTAGTACTTATGAATGACACATTGACTTCACTTGAAGAGTCTTTTCGTATAGGCAGGGCGACCTACAGGCTTGTCAAGCAAAACCTTGCACTCTCTCTGGTGTATAATGCCATTACGATTCCACTGGCGATGGCAGGCTATATCATTCCTCTGATAGCAGCCATTTCCATGTCTTTAAGTTCCCTGCTTGTAGTGGGGAATTCGATGAGAATACAGTGGAGCTGGAAGAGGTAGTTGGAAGTAGGGAATAGGAAATAGGGAAGAGGGAAGAGGGAAGAGGGAAGAGTTTTTCGTCACTCCTGCGAAGGCGGGAGTCTTGACTTTAACAGTACCCGGTTTTTAAGGTAGATCGTGGATTGGATCTACAATGAGCGGAAATAGAAAATGTACTATAAGGACATATATGGATAGTTGGGTAATAATTATGATGCTTGGTGTTTCCGTCTTTCTGGGAGCCCTGGCTCTGATAGGTATAATGTGGGCCATAAAGACCGGGCAGTTTGACGACAAAGAGAAGTTTCTCAACCAGGTTCAGTATGACGGTGAAGAGGAACTTAACGACGCGCTCAGGCAGGAGCAGAAAAAAGAGGCTCTGAAAAAGAAACACTATAAGCCGGAGTAAAGTGATGACTGTTGACCTCTTTTGGATATAATTCATACTATAAAAAACATAAGTGATTCAATAAAATGACAAATATAATTTTATGTGGCGGAAACGGAACACGTCTGTGGCCAATAAGTCGGGCTTTAATGCCAAAACAGTTTGTAAAGCTGTTTGATGATGAGTCGCTGTTTCAGTTGACACTCAAGCGCAACATGGTTGTCTGTGAAACCCATATGATCGTCTCCAATGCCGAACAGTATTTTCTGGCAGTAGATCAGATGGAAGAGATAGGCAACGATTCAAAATTCAAAATTCAAAATTCAAAATTTCTGCTGGAGCCTGTAGGAAGAAATACGGCACCGGCTATTGCTTTAGCCTGTTTGGCTCTGGATTCTGAAGAGATTGTTCTGGTTACGCCCTCAGATCATCTAATCAAAGATGAGGCCTCGTA
>MZGN01000061.1 GCA_002085085.1 Helicobacteraceae bacterium 4484_230 | reverse complement strand
TTTCGATCTCTTCCGTGCTGCGCTTTTCTCCGTCGACAGTGTATACCCCTGTGTCCGCGGCATCATCCAGATTGGTGAAGCCGTCATCGGTATCAGGGGTATGGTCATACTCCCCTTCGGAAACTTTCGGTGCAGGCAGAGGCAGCGTTTCGCCCCGGTGCACTGTTGTCAACGCTTCGGCTTCGTAATCCTCCCCCAGGTAGGCGTTCATGTTCTGCACTGCTCCCGTTACGGACGTTACAGCCATGTCTTTAAGCTGTATACCCAGGGTTTCGCTTGCCTGCCTGCACTGGTCCTTGAACTGTGCGGGGTCGTTGGACTGACCGCTTACAGCGACGAGGAAATGCCACTTGTAAGGGTATTCCTCGTTACGTGTTGAAGGTTTTTTGATGTAAAAGTGATCACTAAGCCTGGACTCTACCAGATCGGCCTCACCCTCTTCGTCCGCATCGTAGCGCAGCCATCCGAAGATTTCTGTGATGTTTGCGTTTCTTCTGTGTCCGTCTTTGAATACGGCAGGGCATGTGGCGTGCGTGTTGATGACATTGACGAACTCGTCAATGTCTTCTGTTCTTAACACCTTGTAACCAAACGTCGCGTTCTTCCTGGCGTTCGGTTTGGTGTACGAGATCTCGTAAAGCATCACGAGATCTTTTCTGCCGCAGCGGCATCGTCCGTTTTGTTTTTCAGCGTGATCATGTTTTCTCCTTTGTGGACATTAAGATTTCCAAGCCTGCAAAGAAGAAGAGCGTCCTAACCCTCTTCTTTGGACCGAGTAAACGGTTACGTATTACCTTAATTTTTTCTAAATCCGTATCAGGGGCAGGGTAATTTTTTAAGTCTATATCAGGGCAGATTTGGATTAAGGTTTAAAAGCAGTGAAATACTAAGTGTAGTCAGGTAGTCGCGATAGTCACCAAATTCCATTGAGCCTATATACACATTTTTATTTTTTTATTTATTTTTATTTTACTCATTATAAATATAATGACTACTTGACTACTTTTTGAGTTTTTACGCTGTGGTGGGGTTTTGCGAGGGAGTCACACCCCCCTGCCCCAAAATACGGAGTACCACCTTTTAGCGTTTTTAGGTAAAAATATGTCGTAATTACGACATATTTCAAAAATGTTCTAATTTTGCATTTTCAAAAATGTCGTAATTTTTACATATTTCAAAAATGTTCTATTTTTGCCTGAATTATTCCCATTCAGGGATAACTGTGATCGCTGCCAAATTTCGGATGATCACTTTGAAATCCTGCTTTTCATACTCATTTATATTCTGCTTTACTATGCATTTCATTTCATAATCGCTCAATATTTCTTTCCGGATCTGTTCAATATCGAGCTTTTTCTCTCTTGCATATCTGTAAAGCTGCATCTTTTCAGGATCATTTCCATACTCAATCGGTATGGTCAATCCTTTCACCCGTTCCAGATATCTGATGATGCAGTGATCCGTTATCCAGATCAGGGGCTTGCCCTCATATTGGATGAGGTATTCCTCTTTGGCGTCTTCGATCTCTTTGTCCAGTTTTTCCTTCAGTTCCAAAAGGTGAATAAGTTTTTTCCTAGAATCCATCGTCCAGAGCCTCCTTCTCCAATTCCTTTATGAGTACCCGGATCCTGGCTTTCCGCCGTTCCGCTTCCTCTTTCATATCTTCTATCTCACTGCGGAGTTCTTCGAGTGCATCGGATAGCTCTGTCAGGTACTCATCCAGTGCATCCATATCCACTTTAAACAGTCCTGCTCCGTTGGCTCCCGTGTATTCATTGTGTTGGCACTGGAGTGCTGCTGCTGCCAGGTCTCTTACTTCTGTTATCGTTTTCATTTCAAATTCTCCTCTAAATAGGTATAGTATTGTTTAGCCGTTATGCGGCTGTCTTTGACGATCTCTTTGATACGTGCGCCGGTTTCGGCATTTTTATGTTTCAGTTTCAGTACGTCTGTGACCAGTCCCGCTTTGGCAAGTTTGATCTTTTCGTCCGCGATATTCAGGTTCGCCCGTTCTCCTTTGGGGATCTCTGTTATATACAGATATAAAAGTTCCAGGGCATAGATCGTTCTGTCCACCTGTTGGTGTGTCAGTTTCTCCATGAATTCATGCTTCCCTGTGCTGATCACCCTGTCCGCTTCTTCAGGGCTCATTTTGTGCCATACCAGATAACCCCTTATCGCTGTTCTGATCTTAAGCATAAAAGGGTAGTTGTAGGTATCCTTCGGGTTGATGTCATCAAGGTACGCTTCGATCGTAAAAAGTATGACCTTTTGAAATAGTTTACGGCTCATCATTATTTCTCCTTGTATTCTTTTTCAAATCGTTCTCCCAATTTTCGCAATTTCTCTTTGTCTTCCTCAGTGGCTTTCTCTATCCATATGCCGCGCGCTTTTCTGTAAGAAGATTCAGGGTTGTGAATACACCGGTTACCGGCTTTGGCCATTGGGCACTCGTCACACTCATCGTAGTAGAGAGTGCAATAAGTCAGGCTCATGCTCTACTAATTGATCCTCTGGGATGAGGATGCAGCCGGTTACTCTTTCTATTAAGTCGTTTTTGGCTTTTAGATATTCAAGTGCGGTCATTATTGATCCTTTTTTAGTTTTTCATTTTGTAGTTGTCTCAGTTCTCTTTCCAGATATACAACTCGTATCTCCAGCGTCATCGGGAAACGTCTTTTAAATGTTTCCACGTCTTCTCGTTTTTCTATTTTGATCCAGTCAGGATCGAGTCCGTCCCAAAGTCCGTAGAACGATCCTGCTTTTTTAAATCCTCTTTCATGAAGCGCCCAGTGTGCCTCATAAGGTACGTTCTTATCTCCCAGTACAGCAAATTTTTCCAGTTCTTTATTCATAAACAGTTGCATCTTTTTTCCTTTTTTAGTTTTTCTGTTTTGACAACATGCGTTGCACCACTTTGATATCCGATACGGTCTTGCAGCCGATCAGCATATAACATTTCATTTCCTGATATGTCAGTTTCATTTTTCTACCTCCTGTTGAAAAGGTTCTCAATGACCAGCAGGGCAAGAAATACCGGTATGATCATAACTGCTATGGCAAATGTATATCCTATAAGTTCAAACATCTTTTTCACCTCCTTTATATTCTCTTTGGAATCGTTTTCCCAATTTCAGCAATTCTGTACTGTCTTTCTCGGTTGCTTTCTTTCCCCATACCTTAGCTGCTTTAGCATAAGAAGTTTCGAGGTTATCAATACACCCATTGCCCGCTTCTTTCATTGGGCATCCGTCACACTTATCGTAGTAGAGCGTGCAATAAGTGCAATTAAGGTCAGGCTCATGCTCTACTAATTGATCCTCTGGGATGAGGATGCAGCCGGTTACTCTTTCTATTAAGTCGTTTTTGGCTTTTAGATATTCAAGTGCGGTCATTATTACTCCTTTTTTAGTTTTTCTGTTTTGACAACATGCGTTGCACCGCTTTGATATCCGATACGGTCTTACAGCCGATCAGCATATAGCATTTCCTGGTACGTCAGTTTCATTTTTTTTATCTCCTTTTGAAAAAGTTCTCAATGATCAGCAAGACAACAAATATAGGCATGATCATAATAGCTACGGCGAATGTAAATCCTATGAGTTCAAACATCTTCTTCACCTCCTTTCACAAATTGGTTACATAGTTTACCGGATGACTTAGAGCCTGCATATCTGCAAGTTCCAGTTCTTCAGGCAATGGCAGGGTATTGCCTTCTCCATCAACTCCGCCGGTTACTACAATATTTCCAAAAAGCGGTTCGGGATATCCTTCTACATGCCTGCCGTAATTCTCCGGCTTTAACAGTCCTTCGTCATCCACGTACAGGCTCAGTCTGTGTTCTTTACAGTCTATCATTACCACATCAAAGCGATCGCATTCAAGGAATTTGTAATAGTCCTCAAATTTTTCCAGCTTTTCGATCTTCCAGGTTTGTCTTCCATTTTTGTCTATTTTGTTTACTGCTACTCTCATTTTCTATTCTCCTCTTTGAATATTCTTTTTTCCAGTGCCTCAATGTCGCGTTTATGATGTATTTCGATCGTTCCTTTAAATTTCATGGGTTTTCCATAACCACCGGCCAGGTTCATTTTTGCTGTCACTTCCTCAATTTTAAACATCCCTCTTCTCAAATATGTTGGGCTTATCAGCGCCGACACTTTTTTAAAGTTGATCGGTTCATCATACTGTTTCACTGTGGTTATCAGTATTATTGATTTATTGGTTCTTGATCTTTCCCAGTAGTTTTGTACTCCGGCTATCATCTTGACGGATGTTTCTACCCCACATTCTTCCAGCACCTTCAGGAGTCCCAAAAGATATCCGATGTTTTCAGTTATGGTGTCCTTTTTTTGAGCTGAATCAAAGGACCCGTTTATGATGATGTCGATGCGTTGTTTTTCTTCCTGCTCTATTACCGGCTGTAACCATACTTCAGGAACGCCGCTTAAAACAAGTCCTATATCAAAAAATTCTCCCGTAACATCATACTGGTAAGATGATATTACATCTTTATATTTTTTATGCAGGTCCCCCGTTGTTTTGTTTGTAATGATTTTAAGTTTTTTCATTACTTCCTTATCTCCGTTATCAAGCAGATCGATATACTCTTCCCATGTAAAGGTCCCACTCCATTCGCGCGTTTTCATTGAAGCGTTTTGGGGCGAGTCTTTAAAATCCTCATTATCAAGCATGAATTTTTTCAGTTCGTGCAATGATCTAGCCTCCAGTATTAGGGCTGTGCCGGCTGCAAAATCATTATCTTCCAGTACCTTAGGTAGAAACGAATGCACCTTTAACCCTTTTATATCTGTTTTCGTTACTGTTTTTTTCATGTCACCATTCTCCAAAATCTTCTTCTTTGTCCGGTGTCCGGTCCTGAGTATCATTTTCCGTTATCTCTTCGTAATCAGTTTCATAATACTCTTCTTCGGGTTCCTCTTTGATACCTGCATCTTTTATGGCTCTTTTTTTATCGGCTGCAGTGATATTTTTAAGCAGAATATCCCGTTCGTCCGTACTCAAGCCTTTGATCAGAGTCATTTCAATGATTTTATCAATATCAACACCCGCCTTCAGCAGTTTCGCGCCTTTATATGCCGGTCTGGGTGTAATGACCACGTTGTCAAGCATGGTTTCGGCTACTGTACGTGCTTTACGGACTATTCTTAACCACCCGTTATTATCAGTGATCTTCTCTTCCAGGTCTTCGTCCAATTGCCATTCGATCACTACAAATCTATCAATAGTCGCGGCATCCATTTTGTTTCGGGCCGTGAAGCCGTCCTTGCTGCCTCTCAGGTTAGTATTGGCTGTACCGATAAATCTGAAGTTCTCATGGGCATATACCACTTCACCGTTCGGACGTAATAAAAAACCGTTCTCCAATGCACTGTTAAGCAGTATAAATACATTCGCGCTGCATGCGTCCATTTCGTCCCCTAAGAACATTTTACCGTTTATAAAGGCATCCACGAAGCCTGATACACGTTCTATGCCGTTCGCGTCCACGAATCCGAATAGATCGGTTTTAGTGGTTTGGTTACTGAAGCTCATTGGAATCAGTTCCAGATCAAGCGCACGTGCTACCTGCTCTACTGCTGTAGATTTGCTCAGCCCTGCACCACCTGTCAGGAGAATATTCTCACCTATTGCCGCCACCTGTAAAAGGTCTTCAAATTGTTTATGGACCAATGGGAATTTTTTATCTTCCTTGCCGTCCAGTTTGACAGTAATGATCTTTGAGCTGTTTTTTGCGATATCTCCTATGATATCCTTGATCTGCTCTTCAATATTCAGATCTTTTAGTTTGTCGTCGATCGCGGCACTGACAATGCCGCTCAAATCTATCTGTAGATTGTTACTCATTTTTTATCCTTTAGTTAGTTTGTTAATGCTTCAAGAGCCTCAGCTTCCAGTATTGAGTCTGTTTGTAAACTTTCTATTGCCAGAAGTTCTTTTTCTATTTGAATAAGTCTATAGTAAGCGCTGGGTTTAGGGATCAGTGATGCACCTATACAGTTTTCTTTAAAGATGTCGTATAGTTCGTGAACTTCAATTTCATTTAGATTGAACCATTCGTTAAATCTTTTTGAGGGATTTTTAAATCTTGTCTCTTCATAGTTTCTATGTAAAGCGCGTTCCAGTTTGTTAATGTCTGATACTTCTGAATATGCGATAGCTTCAATAAGTCCGTCGCTGCTTGTGCTACTGTTTAGTTTGTTTACTCTTTTGTATACCAAATCTTCAGTGACACCGATCTTGTATTTCCCGCCACTGTTTTTCAATAAGTAGATAAATCCTCTTTTCATGCGTTACTCCTTAGTGCTTCTAACGCTTCCTCTTTTAATTCTTTTAGAATTTCTTTTTTGAGTTGTTCTTTTAGTTCTGCTTCTTCTTTTTCAAATTCAATTTTAGCCGCTTCTTTAGCTTCTTTGATCAAATCCTCACCAACTTCTGCAAGTACCTCTCTTCTGATACGTTCAAGTCTCTCTTTTTTTGCTTGAGCTTTTTTAGCTATTTTTCGAGACTCTTCGGCTTTGGCTTTAGCTTTGATTATCAGTGCTTTGGCTCTGGCTTTGGCTTCGATCCTTGCAATCCTTTGGGCTTCAGCTTCAGCTTCAGCTTCGATCCTAAACGCCTCTGCTTCAGCTTTAGCTTCGATCCTTAACACCTCGGCTCTGGCTTCGGCTTCGATCCTTGCAATCCTTTGGGCTTCAGCTGCGATCCTTTGGGCTTCATTGAAGTCTCTTAGGTCTCTCCGGTAAATCCATATAATGAAGAAGAGTCCCAAACTGATTACGAATGCTTGTCCGACAGCCTTGTTTGACAGTAGTGCGTCAAGTATGAGTTCAGGTCTTGTGATGATTGCCGTAACAATGACAGTGGCTGCTATACCGAATATCGTTGTGCTTAGTATGCTTGGTGTTTTGGTATTCATGATAGATCCTTTAGTTAGTTTGTTAATGCCTTGCAGGCACGCTTTGAGGGTCGTATCCCTCATACCCTTTTAGTGGGTCCATGTTTCACCCCGGCGCTACCCGGTCGGTCTGTTCTGCATGGTTATTTCAAGTACATTTTTTGGGACTGGCACTATAACCCCTCTCCTATTTTTAAAGCGGTGGGAACTCTTCGCCCGCTATTATCGGTTATGGGTGGTCGATCGTCTGTTTTTATCTGTTGCAGCGCCTGCCCGGTACTCCGGAACGATACATTTAAACGGACTCTCTAAACCCCCGACGCCTGCCCGGTACTCCGGAACGGCAGGGGCTTATTAAAGGCCATTGGACAGATGCACCCTTAGAGCGCGTCTATCTCTTTGGCTATCTTTTTGCTGAATACTTTTGTGGTTTTTTCTACTTTGGCAAGTTTGATCAATTCTTTGACCTGTTCAATGTAGTCTTCGTCTTCAAGGTCAATAATCCCGTTTACTACTTCTTTTTTGAAGCTGCAAAGCTGCTCTATCTGTGACAGTGTCAAAAGGTCTGTTTTGATCTTGTATCCGTCGATCAAGATCAGTTTGGCTACAGCTACAGCGCGTTTAGTGTAGTTGTCCGGCTTCACGTCATTACCCAATGCCTCTTTGAGGTAAGCGGCTATCGCGTTCTTTTTTGTATTGAATTGTGCCTTATTCTCTTTGGCTGCTTGTAGTGTTTCTGTAATAATTTCCTGAATCTTTTCAAGACGTGCCCCATTGATCTTTGTTATTGTGTCAGTAGCTTTAGTAAGTGTTTGATTTGCATTGAAGATAATGTTATCCATGATATGTCCTTTAGTTAGTATTTTGAGGCCCGGAGGGCAAGCGGTTTAAGTCAAATCCGAACGTATTATAACATTAAGCTAGGCTAAATGTCAAGTATTTATGAAAATTTAGCTTGAATTCGTGTAACTTTACGGTGTGGGCGTGGTCTCATAACGCCTGAACCTCCTGCCCCATATATTATTTTTTTATTTTTTTATTTTAAAAACCCAAAGGCGTGGTCTCATAACGCCTGATAACCCAAAAGCGTGTGATCCAAAGGCTCGATGTGGTCTCATAACGCCTAAAAATCGTGCCCTACATATTATTTTTTTATTTTTTTATTTTTATTTTTATTTTGAAGACCCAAAGGCCTAAAGGCGTTATCTCATTACGCGTAAAGACCTAAAGGCGTTATCTCATTACGCGTAAAGGCGTAAAGGCGTGATCTCATTACGCGTAAAGGCCTAAAGCCGTAAAGACGTTATCTCGTTACGCGTAAAGGCGTGATCTCGTTACGTCTTTAGGCTCGGCGCAGCCGTCCTGCCGTTCGTGCTGCCGTATTATGTTAACCATGCTATAATCAGGTGTATGACCTGTGCGCATGTTCTGTGTGTAGTTTGGGCTTTTAGGTGTTACGATTCTACACACTTTTAGGTTGACAGGTGTTGACACTTTTGGTTGACAGGTGTTGACACCATACCCCTCTGCTGCCCGTGTACACGGCGTTTGCCTGTTGACAGTTTTGGTTGACAGGTGTTGACAGTTTGGGTTTTCAGGTGTTGACAGTTTTGGCTTTCAAGTGTTACGATTCTACACACTATGCGTTGTAATTTATGCGTATAGATCATGCGCATAGACCATGCGTTGACAGTTTAGGCTTTCAAGTGTTACGATTCTACACACTATACGCATAATTTATGCTGTCAAGTGTTACGATTCTACACATCATACGCATACTTTATACGTATGATCTATACGCATACTCTATGCGCATACTCTATACACATACAACATTTCAGGTGTTGAGATCCTGCCCCGTTATGCGTTGATAGTTCAGGCTGCCCTATGACTCTCTGGAGAGTTTTCAGGCTGATGGTTTAGGCGCATACCCCCATGGGGGAAATCCTGTAGGCGTGTCGGGTGTGTGTCCCTATCTCCGCATATCCTATGCTAAATTAAAGAGATTAAGTTTAGATTAACTCTAAGCCCTAAATCTTTAATCCTATCCTGTCCCTATCTTCCTATATCCTATGCTAAATTAAAGAGATTAAGTTTAGATTAACCCCCATATCTTAAAGACGTTGTCACATTACGTTGTCAAACCCTGCCCCATTATTCCAAAGAGGCCAAATACTCAAAATGCCTGCCTCCTTCCTTGAGCGAAGCAGGAGAATGCACCTTTTTATTCTTACGCATGTCCGTATAATGCCACCAGTAATCCTTTTCGTCCTGTATCCTGACCATCTCTTCCATCAGATCGGCTACGCGTGCATGCAGTCGTGCGACATGTGCCGCGTAAAACCGCTGTATCACTGTCCGCTTGTAGGTCTTGTGCAGTCCAAGCAGTTTTTTCCACATGGTCACGGTCACCTGCGGGCTTATATTCTCCATGCTGCCCCCGATGGAAGCCATATTGTCGCGGGCATACCGTACATACCTGTACAACACCTGCGCCATCATGTTCGCGTCGCAGTCCCAACGCATATCCGTGTACTTTTTGCTCCATCTGTGCCGCGGGGATGAGAACAGGGCATCCACTTTGTCCGTAAAGTCTTTTTTGAACTTGTACGGTGCGTCGTATTGCTTCTTTATTTCGCTCCAGTACGGGACTTTATAGTCGAAATATTCACTTCTGTGCATCCCTGCCCTCCTTGACACTGTCTTCTACTTACATTATAATATACAAATTTCTCCAAGGAGTCAACATGCCCCCGAAGTCTTTTGCCAATATCACGGTACCCGTCCTGCTGCGTCGCGGGCGTGGTGCCCCGACCACACCTCCCCTGCTGCAGGGTGACTTTATCTGGTACTCGCTCGACCCCGACACGGGTTTCCTCAACAAAGAAGGTCTGCGGTACATCAACGATGAGGGCTCGACATTTCATATACTGCCCGCAGGAGGTGATGATGACTAAAACAGCGGTGACAGCGGCGGACGGGCAGAAACCTGCCCCAATTACGGCAGGCAAAACCTGCCAGATCAGTTAAGGAGTAAACTATGGAAGTTATATACGCGTTGGTAATTATGGTATCGGGAGGCTTGTCTCTTCCGGGTTTGGTAGAAGGTGATGCACAATATGTGAATCTGGTTAAAACAAGAAGATGCGACAAGAGTCATTACATCAGGACTTTGATCTTTACAAGAGGTGATATGAAAAAGCCCTTCAAACCTGAAGTGCTTATTCCATGCAACCAATGGTTTCCGACAAAGGGTAAATAATGGGTCAGTATGACGGCATGATGCACTCGGGAAGGTCCATTACCGTGTCCGGTGACGGGGTTATTCCTGTTCCTATTAACTATGACGGCTCAACGGTCCAGGGCTCCGTCACTTTCTTCAAC
>MZGN01000060.1 GCA_002085085.1 Helicobacteraceae bacterium 4484_230 | reverse complement strand
CGGCGCGCTACAAGGATCGGATCAGGCTTGTCATAACTTACCTCTTCAGTACAGTTACGCCTGTCAGCCTCATAATCCAAAAGCTCTTTCAGCCCTACACTATTCACCATTTACAACTTAAACGATTCACCAAGATAGTGCTTGCGGACATCTTCATTATGCCCTATCTCCTCACTTGTTCCGGATGCCAGAAGCGAACCGCTCTTTATAACATACGCATGGTCACATACGTCCAGCGTCTCACGGACATTGTGGTCAGTTATCAAAACCCCGATATCATAAGAGACAAGCTGATGGATAACTTTCTGTATATCGGTAACTGCCAGCGGATCGACCCCTGCAAAAGGCTCATCCAGAAGCAAAAAACGCGGTGAAGTCACCAGTGCGCGTGCTATCTCGGCACGCCTGCGTTCCCCGCCGGAGAGGCTGATCCCTTTTCGGTAGCGGATTGGTTCGATATTGAACATATCGAGCAGTTCATCTATGCGCTCATACTGCTCTTTTTTGTTTTTAATGCTCACTTGTGCAGCTACCATCAGATTTTCTTCAACAGTAAGGTCTTTAAAAATCGAGGCCTCCTGCGGAAGATATCCTATCCCCATAATTGCACGTTTGTGCAGCGGCATTTTCGAGATATCCTGGCCATCCAGAAAAACCTTGCCGTCTGTAGCTTCCACCAGACCGCATATCATATAAAAAGTGGTTGTCTTGCCGGCGCCGTTTGGCCCCAGAAGTCCGACAACCTCTCCTGATTTTACATCCAGAGATATTCCGCGGACTATCTCCGTACCCTTTATGGTCTTGACAAGATTTTTTACAGACAGTTCATGCATGCTGTGCCTCCACGCTGTAACGGCGTTTCTCATTTTGGCATTTTTCTATCTTGACAACCATGGCCGGCATCTGTGCGGCACCAAGAAGTTCAACCAGCGTGTCATCACCCCACTCTATAAAATGATATCCAGGGCGCTCAAGCTCTTCAAGCATTCCAAGCGCCAAAAAATGCTCTATTCCGTGATTATAGATATCATAATGGTAAAGCTGGTCCCCATAGCACTGCTGAAGCGAAAATGTCGGAGAGGTTACCGGCTCTTCTATGCCAAAACGTTTTGCAACCGCTTGCACCAGTGTGGTTTTTCCACTTGCAAGATCACCCTGAAGCACTACAGTACCCCCCTCAGGAAGCAGGTCAAGAAGCAGATCATAGATCGCGGAAAGTTCATCTTTTCCCAGGGTCAATGTTTTCACAGCGTTGATGACACCTTTATGATCTGCTGCAGTTTATCCGCAGCCTTTCCGCTAAGGATCGCATCAGTAGCGATCTCAAGCCCCTCCTGCATATCCCTGGCCATACCGTCAGCCAAAAGAGCGGCTGCTGCGTTGACCAGTACGATATCACGCTGAGCTGTCTCCGCCCTGTTCTCAAGAATATTGCGCAGGATCACGGCATTTTGCTTTGCATCTCCGCCGAGGATCGCTTCAAAAGGAGCATATTTTATGCCATATTCCTGCGGGTCGATCTCATACTCTTTAATAATGCCGTCTTTGAGCCTGGCTGCATATGTTATACCGCTGATGCTGATCTCGTCCATCCCCTCTGCCGCACTGACTACAATGGCCGATTTGGCATCGTCAAGTCTCAGTGCTTCGGCAAGCTTGAGGACAAAAGCTTTGTCAAATACCCCGATAAGAAACTTCTCTGCTCCCGCAGGATTGGTCAAAGGTCCAAGCACATTGAAAACCGTTTTTTCGCTGATACTTTTTCGCACCGGCATAATGAACTTCATCGCAGGATGATGGTTCTGTGCGAACATAAAAGCAAAGCCTGTCTCCTCAAGCATTTTGGCGGTATTTTCCAGTGAAAGATCAAGGCGGATACCCAGTGCTTCGAGCACATCCGCACTGCCTGATTTTGAAGTAAGTGATGGAGCGGTTGCCGTGTTTGGCGACATACGCTCCGCAGGAGGCCAGAAGGATCGAAGTGGTCGTGGAGATGTTGAAACTTCCGCTTTTGTCGCCTCCCGTTCCTACAACATCGATCATTTTCGGCCTCAGTGCGGCATCCACCGGCAGTGCGATCGCATAACTGCGCATAACGGTTGCCGCTGCGGCGATAGCCTCTACCGGGGTCTGCCCGTCGAGCTGCATCGAAACAAGAAATGACCTCATCTCGTCATCACCCATCTCGTGAGCGAAAAGCTTTTCAAATGCGTTCTTTGCCTCCGTATAGGTCATGCAAGCTCCTTTACAAATTCATGCTGTTTTGATTTTGGCGTCGATTTTGTCTGCGGTATCTGGAGCACTTCATATCTCTTTTCACCCTTCAGATACGCAATGGCGATAATATCACCGACATCTATATTTTTGCTGGCTTTTACGGCTTTACCGTTAACGGAGACTACACCGCTTGCTATCATGTCCTGCGCAACGGCACGGCGTTTTGTAATATTTACTGCGTTTAAATACTTGTCTATTCTCATTTTTTCTCTATTTTAGAGGTGCTTTTTTCAATAGTCGTATAATAGCGAATTTATGGTAAGAGTTACTCGTGGCGTTTCTGTCTTTTGTTAAAAGCGGCAGGTGTGTTCGATACCCCTGATAAAGTATCACTGCCGGGCTTTTTCAAAAAAGCAGCAACTGCACGCCCTTTCACTTTTGCGAGATCACTGCCGATCACTGCGGCAACTTCCTCTTTGTCATACGAGCGCTGCGATACAAGATAATCAAACAGAAGCTTTGCCATACGTTCAATCGAGATCTTCCATGTAGATGCGGTCCGGGTATATATCCATTCACTTAAATGGAAGAAACCGGCAAATATATCATCATCCATATCTATAAGCCCCATAGTACCGGAGAAGTTCCCGCTGTTATAGATGATATCCCAAAAGCGGGAAAAACGCTTCATCTTCTGAATGTCTTTAAAAGAGACCGATGCGGTTTCGAGCACATCATAAGGGGGTTTATCCGAATATACCATGCCGCACTCCCTGTCATGGCGATCCAGGGTCGTGCCTGAGAGTTTTTTCAAAATACCTATCTGTATCTCACAGTGTGTAAGACGGTAAAGTTCGTTGAGATTGCGTGCGAAACCCTCGAGCGTCTCACCCGGCAGGCCTACGATCAGGTCGACATGCATATGGGCATCCGTCTCTGTCTCCAGAAAATGGAGATTCTCTTTGATCTTCTCCATCTTCAACGGGCGGTTGATATTTGCGGCTACTGCCGGATCGAGCGTCTGAATACCTACCTCAAGCTGCAAAGCTCCCGGGGGGAATTTTGCAATCCTCTCCCTGAGGGTCTTGGGAAAGTGGTCCGGAACCACCTCGAAGTGAACAAAATACGGCGGCTCTTTAGAGAGAAAAAAATCCATCAGACTGTTGGCGGTTTTTATGTTCAAGTTGAAAGTACGGTCTATAAATTTAAAGTTCCTCGCACCCCTCTGCCAAAGGGTCTCAAACTCCCCGAGAAGCTTCTGCAGATCGAAACTTCGCACCTTCTCGTCAATTGCGGAGAGGCAGAATTCACATAAAAAAGGGCAGCCTCTCGATGCCTCCACGTAGATATAACGGTTTTCAATGTCATGATCACTGTAATACCTGTATGGCAGGCTGATTCCGTCAGTCTCTACCATCGGTGCCTGCAGTATCCTCTCTGCAGGCGGATTGCCCTCAAGTATGGATCTGCATAGTGTATAGAAAAGCATATCACCTTCACCCCGAATGATATAATCAGCCCCGGAGAGATCGACACGGTGTGGAAGATATCCGGCCTCCGGGCCGCCAAGAACCACCTTCGTTCCCGGGGAAACTTTTTTTATCACTTCAACAAGATCGTGAACATCTTCAACATTCCATATATAGACACCGATACCTATTATAAGAGGATTTTCGTCAAGTATCTTTTCGGCAATACTCTGGATATTTTCATTGATAACGAACTCAAGAATCTTCGTTTCGTCTTTAAGTTCCTGCAGGTTGGCAAAAAGATAGCGCAAGGCTATGGAAGTGTGCGAATACCTCGAGTTTAAAGTGGTAAGTACGATCCTGCTCAGCTGATATCCTTAAGCAGTCTGTCCAGTTCATCAAGCAGCTCGGAGAGCTGCTTTTTGAAAAGAACCATCAGGCTGAGCGCATCTTTGCCGTTATGGAGCTGAATGGTCTCCTGCATCTGCTGTGCGGTTTCAGAAAGCTGATAAGCACCTATATTGGCGGCAACACCGCGAATATCGAGACAAAGTTTTTTTGCGTCATCGAGCGCATCTTTTGCCACCATGGTATTAAGCCTGTCTCCGGCATCACCGTAAAGATTGACGAACTCTCTGATAATCTCCAGATACAGATCCATATCGCCGCTTGCACGGTCCAGACCGTCTTTGGCAGACAGTACAGTGCCGTTTTTAAAATAACTGCGTATATCACTCTTTTTTTCAGACTTGACGGCAGATTTGTTGAACTTTAGATGCTGTTTGAATACAGTGTACAGAGCACCTACCTGCAAAGGTTTGATCAGATGTGCACTCATACCTATGGCGTACATCTTTTTTATCTCTTCCGGCAGTCCCAACCCTGTCAGCGAAACAACAGGAAGGTCCTCATAATCAGGATTCATACGTATATGGCGTGTCGCCTCATATCCGTCCATAACAGGCATGTTTATATCCATAAGAACCAGGTCAAAACGTTCCCCTTTGTCAAGAATACCCAACGCCTCCTGTCCGTCGTTTGCTATCTTGAGCTTTATCCCGCTTGAGCCTAGAAGTCCCGTTAAAACCTTCTGATTTATGACATTATCCTCGGCAATCAAAATAGATGAACCTGCAAACGCCGTAAAACTCTCCTTGGTGACACCCGGCTCGACAGGAACATCCTCTATTACAATCTCTTCAGCCTTTTTCACCTCTTTTATCAGTGTCTCTGCAGATTTGCTGTCAGCTTTCTCGTCAAACAGAGAAACTACAAGCTCCATTATCCTCTGCTGGGAAAACGGCTTCATAATACTGCGGTCAACAAGCTCCAGAATTTCCGGATCACTTCGCTTGAGAGAGAGCATCTTACCTATGGAAACTATTTTTATCTTTTTGATTCCCTTGATCTCTTTTATTGCATCTATCACCTTGGGCGTAAAAACATTTTCGGCGATAAAAACAACTTCATAGGCTGCCAGTTCCGAATAGTTGCCGTCAAACTGTCTGGGAAACCTGTGTGTTACTTCATTACGGAAATATTCAAGCATCTTTTTCAGTGCGAGAGCAGCATCATAATGGTGGTCTATGATCAAAAACTTATGGTTCGTATATGATTTCGAAGGGAGGCGGTAGTGGCGCTTCTCGTTCAGGTCCGGCATGGAAAGAGCAACCGTTATTATAAATTCTGTACCTTTTTTATGAGTGCTGTCAAGGCGGATATCACCGCCCATCAGTTCAGCCAGTTTTTTAGATATATAAAGCCCCATACCGGTCTGGCTGTCGTCATTCGCCTCTGAAAACGGCATAAATATATCATCCAGGCGCTCTTTTTTTATGCCTATACCGGTATCGGTAATATCGAACTCAAGCATTACGTCGGCATTTGGATTATCAATCCTTTTCACTTTGAGCTTAACCTCACCCTCTTTGGTAAACTTCATGGCGTTACTGAGAAGATTGATCAATATCTGGCTCAAACGAAGCGGATCTCCCACCAGACGGGCAGGAACATTTTTTTCTATATCAAAAATAAACTCGACCTCGCTTCCCCGGGCCCTTGCACTGACCATGCCCGCTACCTCGTCAAGAACATTATTTATATTAAACGCTGCCCTCTTCACTCTGAGAGTGCCGGATTTAAGCTTAAGAAAGTCGATCAGGTCATTGGTTATGTCAAGCAACAGGCCGTCGGAATATTTGATCATCTTGAGCTCATTGGCCTGTTTTGGGTCCAACTGACCCTGCAGGATCTTTTCGCTTCTGCCTATGATCTCTTTTACGGGAGACTGTATCTTCTGGCTTACGTTGACCAGAAGATCATCTTGCATACTGATAGACTCCTGCATCTCCTTTTGCTGCTTTGTCATTTTGTTTTTGAGCTTGTCCGCAGCACTTTTCTGCCTTGAAAGGCGAATTATGAGAACAAGTCCTATAAAAGCCAGCGCAACTACTGCCAGCCACATCATCCTCTCAGACTCTGCATCATGTGAAGCCCGCACCTTCTCTATAACGACCACCTCTTTTTCAATGATCTTGGGAGGCGGCTGGACGCTCTCTTCGTCCCAGTGTGTATAGACAAAGGCATCCGGAAACTTTTTGCGTACACTCATGAGCACTCTGTTCATTATCTTGTCATTTCGAAAAGGCTCTATTGAAACAATGAAAAATTTACCCGAAGCCCTGCTGATGTATTTAAAACCATACTGTTTTTGAAGTTCAACCATCTCCGGCTTTGAACCCAGCAGTTTGTTCAGCGTTTTGAGTGAGTTGTCGGCATCTTTTTTGTCCAGAAAAGATATAACAACGATATTTTTATAGGTTTTGTCAGCCTGCAGGGGCATAAACAATACAACAACCGCGACAACGATCAGCAAAAGAAAATTTCTCATTTTTAACCCCTATCCCTCATCTTTAAGAGCATGGAACTGGAAGCTTTCAATCTCCTTGACCGTCTCTTTATACTCTTTCGGATACATCTTGTAAAGATTTTCGATCTCACTCAGGTTTTCATCGGCAAATGCCTTCTCCATCAGATCGACCAGATACGAAAGTCTGAAGGCACCGATATTTGCAAGAGTATTTTTCAGCGGATGGCAGTATTTTTTGGCTGTTTCAAACTCATGCTTTTCCATCAGCATCCTGATGTACTCTACAGAATCATCATATTCGATCAAAAATTCATCCAGTATCTTTTTAAAATACTTTTTGTCGTTTCCAGCATGCTCCATTCCCTTTTTTGCGATAAAGAGCTGCTCTTTTTTATTGTAGCTGCTGCTGTTTTCACTGTCAGGACTCTCTTTCTTCCCGATATACCTGTCAATAAGTTTCGCCATACCCGACGGTGAGAACGGGATCTGGAGATATCCCTCTATGCCTATCTCTCCCGCCTGTTTTATCTTTTCCGAAAATGAACCGGGCAGCATGGCGAGAATTGGGACAGGATTATCCCCCAATGCCTCTTTTACCTGCTCTATAAATTTATAGATACCTGTCTCTACAATCTCCATATCAAGAAGAATCAGCTTAAAAGAGTTTGATGCTTTTAAGAGCTTGAGCACCTCTTCCGAACTCTCTGCCGTAATAGCGGAAATGCCCTTGTCGTTTAAAATATTAAGGATCAGATTCTGGGTATCTTCAAAAATTTCAACAATAAGAACATCTTTATCGAGATCGCTCCTGCTTTTATGAAGCATAAGCTCCTCCGGTTCGAAAGTACTTTCTGTTTTGGGTGAATCATCCTTCTCCTCTTCGGCAGGCTCTTTTTCCTTCTCGCCAACAACCTTTTTATCACCGAAAAGACCTACAAGCAGGTCAAAGATCATCTGCTGGTTATACGGCTTATAGATCAGCCTGTCTGCCATATTCAGAGCACCCTTGTCGTTTTTTGACTCCCTGAACATATCTTCTATCAGAACCAGTTTTACACCTCTGGATTTGGCGAAAAGAAGTTTTTCTTTCAGCGCCTCATCCTTAAAAAACCTGTCAGTTACAAAAATAATCGCATAACCGTCAAGCTCGTGAGACTCAGGCATATGAGCGGTCGGGTCAGATATGGCAACATCATGCCTGAAATACTCCAGGAACTTTTTCAGGCTCTCTGCCGCGGGAATATTTTCATCCAGGACTATCACCCTGAGCCCCACTCCCGCTTTGGAAGGAAGGTGGTAGTGGCGCATCTCATTCAGATTTGCCGCATCGAGCGAAACTTCTGCGGTAAAAGTTGTTCCCTTGTTCTGTTCGCTTAAAACAGTTATTTGCCCATCCATCCTCTTGACGATCTCTCTGGCGACAAACAGACCTTTTCCGGTAATACCGAAATCTTTCAATGAGTGAATATCACCCTTTAAAAAAGGGGTCAGGATATCCTCTACCGCTTCATGGTGGATACCGACACCAGTATCGATAACGCTCAGGCGGAGCCGGATCGCATCTTTTTTCTCTTCAACACGTGAGATCTTCAGCCTAACCTCTCCGTCATCCGTAAACGCAATGGCATTGTCAAGAAGGTTGATCAGCACCTCGCCCAGGCGCACCCTGTCCCCTATTACCCTGGAAGGAACATTCTTGTCCATTTCAAAGATAAGACTGATGCCTTTTTCCCTGGAAATTACTGTCACGGCATTTGCAACATCATTAAGGACAGCATTGATGTTAAACGGTACAGAGACAACCTCGAATTTATCTGCTGCAGTATCCACATTCTTACCTGCACTGCTGTCATTTTGCTTTTTTTCAGCATCTTTTTCTTTATGACGCAATTTGGAAAAAATACCCATTACACTTCCCGTCAAAGCTGTCGCAGCATCTTGTAAATATTAATGGCAGCGGCAATTCTTTGTTTATAGGCAATAGAATATCAAAAAAACAGGAAAAAAATCCTAACAGTTGGTATATGATTCACGTTAATTATAAAATCTTAACTGGCAAACCCGCTTTTAAAACACTCTTTTTTCACCACGATAGATTTCTGCTTCTCTTTGCGCATGGTATCTTTCTCGACAAAGATCTTCCTGCGGGTCTTTGGATCCATCTCAGTATAGTACATCACTGCCGAATAGGTACTGGGTGTCGGCGTAAAGACCTGCGCCTGCTCCGGATTCATTTTTAGCTCCTGCGTCGTAAAACGCTTCAGCTCATGCATATCCTTCTCTTCGCATCCAGGGTGCGCCGCAATCAGATAATAGGTCAGAAACTGCTTTTTCCCCTCTTCCCTGTTAAGCTTGTCATAGAGCTTTTTAAAGTC
>MZGN01000059.1 GCA_002085085.1 Helicobacteraceae bacterium 4484_230 | reverse complement strand
GAAAAGATGGACAAGCGTGCGCGGGGCCAGCACGCAAGCCATAAATTTCTGGGCATACACGACAAAGAGTTCAGGGCTACGGGAATGGATATAAATGTTTCCGTCAAAAACGACAAACTCTCCCTGATTCTGCACAATAAAACAACCCATCCTCTGATCATACAGGCGGCTCGGGCCAAATTCTTCAAAATAGAGATCACAAGGGATGCCAAAACCATATGGCAAAATTATATTGAAGATCCCAGAGAAGACACCCAGGCCTACTTTGGGTCCAACTTTAAAAAAGACGGAAAGAAAATTATAATTCCGGCTACAGCTACAGAGGGCAGTGCCAACAACATAGGGGCCGAAGAGACACGGGAACTCACATACACTATCCCCCCTCTTCAAAAAGGTGATAAAATTTCGGTTACCATGTATGTCCAGCTGGCCAAAACGGCATGCATCGGTACTATTGAACTCGACGACAGCTCCCTTACTGAACCGGCACTGATGCAGCATATAGAAAAAATATGGTAACAACTGCAAAATCTGCACCAATGTTTATCTGTTTTAGCTAAGATTACACAAAAAGAAAGATGTACAAATGAAAATTATCCTATTTTGCCTATTTGTCTTTTTTACTATACTCCATGCTGAAAAACTCAATGGAAAAAAAGTATTTGAGACCTACTGCTGGGGATGCCATCACCAGACTGCCGTCGCTTTCGGGCCGCCATTCAAAGAGATAGCCTCCAAGCGGACAAGAGAAGAGATAGAGGCGTATATCATCAGTCCGGAGTCTATGTACAAGGCCTGAAAGGGTACTTGACGGCGCCATCGCCATATGGAACTTTACAAACCGGTGCAACCTGTCATGTCTCCACTGCTACTCAAAATCAACTCTGGACGAAGTAGACACACTCACAACCGAACAGATCAAAAAGACTATCCTGGAGATGAAGGCAAACGGCGTAAAATTCATTATTTTTTCAGGCGGAGAGCCGTTGACCAGAAAAGATCTTTTCGAGATCGCTGACTTCTGCACAAAGAGACCCTGAAAGCCGTACTTCTTGCAAACTCCACCGGTGCCAAAGTAGGCATACGTTTTACAGTCACAAAAGATACGATCGGCTCTCTGGAGTATATATTCGACCTGGCAGAGAAGCATAATATCCCGAAAATATATATCTCCCACCTGGTATACTCCGGCCGCGGCCTGGACAACCTGAAGATGGATTTGAGCAAAGAGGAGCGCAGAAGAGCCGTAAACTTTATTCTGGACAAAGCATTCCAATACTACAAAGAGGGGCGTGACATCGAAATCGTGGCAGGGCGGCGAACTGCTCGATCAGCTGCGCATCCATCCGCGCCGTCAGATCGGGGGGATCTGCAGCGACTGCGCACAGATCGATATCTGCAACGGCGGCTCGCGCGCACGGGCATATGCCGTTACAGGTGATTTGTGGAGTGAAGATCCGTCATGCTATTTAACTGAAGAAGAGAGAAGAGGAAACTGATAATGAAAAACAGAATGTTATTTGGAGCGGTACTGGCACTGCTTTCACTGTATGTAAACGTTGCTGCGAAAGAGAAAATATTTGTTGTAGAAAGAGAGAGTGAATCCCTCGCCGTTATCGAAAGAGGGCTTCCGCGCTCGCATATGGAGCATGTACACAACATGAACCACGGTGTTGTAAAGTTTTACGGCAAGGACGGCTACCTTATCAGCCGTGACGGCTATGTCGTAAAATTCGACCCCATGACAGAGAAAGTACTAAAAGAGTACAAGACCAGTGACAGTGCCATCGGCTTCGTGATCAACGACTACTACGTCGCAGTAGCAAATTATGACAACAAGAGCGTAGATATCCTTGACCGTGACCTCAAACCCATCAAGTCATTTGTTACGGGCTCGAAAAATGTAGGTATAAAGATCTACAAGGACTACCTGATCTTTTCCCAGATGGACAACGACAAAATAACCGTACTCCGCGACAAGAACAAGGGTAAAAAGGTCCCTGATTTCGAAATATACAAAGAGTTTGAAGACGTAGGCGTCATGCCTTTTGACGCCATGATAAAAGACAATCACTTTATTACCGGATTTTTCAGAAGCGAGCATTTCGGCGTCGTTGACCTTGACACCATGAAATACTCAAAGATCAAGATCATGCTCGGTGACAGAAAACCTGTACTCAAGGTGCCGCATTTCGGATTCTGGAGCATAGGCGGCGGATATGTATTTATCCCTGCAGTGGGCGACAACAAAGTCCTTGTATATGATCCTGATTTCAATTTTGTAAAAAATATCGAGACAGAGGGGCTTCCCGTATTTACCTCTCTGAGCCCGGACAAAAAATACCTGGCCGTAACCTTCAGCGGCAAAAAGTTCCCTGTTATCCAGATCATCGATACAAAAACCCTGAAAATCATAGACCGCTACGAATTCAAAGGCAAAGTACTGCATGTCCGCTGGTCGAAAGAGGAGCCGTATCTGTACGTATCGGTAAACGATGCAAACACCATAGCGGTCATCAACACCGACGAATGGTTCCTGAATCGCGAAATTTTTCAGATCAAAAAACCGTCCGGTATCTTTATATATGAATACGAGGATGACAAATAATGGGCAAAGTCTATCTTACAGGTGCCGGTCCCGGCGATATCGAGCTTCTGACCCTCAAAGCACTGCGGGTCATAAGAGAGGCTGACGTAGTGATCTACGACAGGCTGGCAAACCCGGAGATCCTCAAAGAGGCAAAAAACGGATGCGAATTCGTTTATGTCGGGAAAGAGGACGGCAGACATATCATGCCGCAGGATCAGATCAATGAGACCATATACCAAAACGCCCTCAAATATGACAGTGTGGTCAGACTCAAAGGCGGAGATCCGTTTGTGTTCGGCAGAGGGGGCGAAGAGGCTGCCTACCTGTTTGATCGGGGAATAAAATTTGAGATCATTCCGGGAATCACCTCTGCCGTAAGCGCCCCGGCATATGCAGGCATCCCTGTAACCCACCGCGGTGTTGCCGTCTCGTTTCGTGTCGTAACAGGCCATGAATCTCCCGATAAAGAGAGCTCACAGATACCGTGGGAAAATTTTAAAACGGACGACACCATAGTTTTTCTGATGGGACTGCACAACCTGCCCAAGATTACGAAAAAGCTTATAGAGGTCGGAAAAGCCCCTGACTTTCCGTGTGCCGTTATCAGCCGCGGAACCACACAGGAGCAGAAAGTCATAATCGGCACACTGGAAAATATTGTCGACAAGGCAAAAGAGACCCCCACTCCGGCGCTTATAGTCGTCGGAAAAGTGGTCGAACTGCGCGAACAGCTGCAGTGGTTTGAAGAGTAAAAAAGTTTTTAGTAGATATGCCCGAACTGCAGAAAGACCGCCAGCACCAGTGAAACCAAAAAGGTGCCGACAACCATGACCGTACGCTTTTGCGTCTCGGATATACCATACTTCTCTTCCAGATAATCCCCCAGTTTAAGTGCCGGCGCTATGGCAAACAGAAACATCGGAAATATATATACAAGAATCATCATAACATCATGAGAGGTCATCGGCTTCCTTCTATGGGTGCTCTTCTAAATCAAAGTCGACAATTGTACCCTCAACTGCTTTAAAAAACGCCTCGATCTCGTCTATCTGGCGCTCATTCAGATCTACTCCTATCTGATAGCGTCCCATCAGGAAAATTGCCTCACTGAGTTCTTTGACAACTCCGTTATGAAAATACGGGGCCGTCTGCGTAATATTTCGCAAAATAGGCACCCTGAATTTCCGTGCTCCGTCTTTGCCCATGAATCCTCCCCTGTTTTCAAAAGGGTATGGATGGTACGGCCTGAAATTGAATGCAAAATTGACCATATGGCGTTTTTTTGTTTTATCGTCATAGACAGTTGTCAGATCGATGATACTGTTATAGTCACGCAATGGAAACTTCTGTATCTTCTGCCCGCCTATGGCATGGCCGAAATGGCACCCCTTGCACCCCAGGTCTATAAAAAGCTCCAGCCCCTTTTTAGCCTCCGGACTCAGGGCGTTGTCATCGCCTTCCAAAAAGTCGTCAAAAGCGGATCGCGTTACAAGTGTCTTCTCATATGCGGCTATCGCTTTTGTTATGTTGTCAAAAGTGATCGCCCCCTCTTCATGAAATACACTTTTAAAGAGCGGCTGGTAATCAGGATTCTCTTTGACACGCTCTTCGATCAGTTCAGGAGTAGATGCCATCTCAAAAGGGGCCTGGGTCGGACCTTTTGCCTGATCGCGCAGTGTAGGGCTTCTTCCATCCCAAAAGAGATGTTTTGAAAAAGCCGTATTCAATACGGTAGGAGAGTTGAGATGGCTCGGGTTGGGCAGCCTGTTATGCCCGATTGCCGTAGGGAGTCCGTCTTCACCGCCAAGATCGATATCGTGACATTTTGCACAGGCGATTTTTCTGCTTCTTGAGAGATTTTTGTCAAAAAAGAGTTTTTTGCCCAGGCGTATCTTCTCAACACTCATGGGATTGTCCGGATCATCGACAAGCGATTTCAGAGTTTCATAATCAGAAGGTATCGGCTTCAACCCTTTGGAAAGTGCCAGCTCTCTAAGCTTGTCGGGCGCAACTGCCGCAGCTGTCAACATAACAGATATTAAAAACAGTAGAATACGCATCAATTATCCTTTTTTACGTTCTTTAAGTTTAACATAATTAATTAGTATTTTTCGATACACTTCGCTATAAAACCCCACCCAAAGAGTAGTTATGGATTTTCACAGCTATATACATGCCGTAGGCACAGGACACAAAGGCAATAGAGACCTGAGCTTTGAAGAGAGCGAGGAGATGATGCGCCAGCTGCTTGAACGGAAGGCATACGATGAGCAGATAGCGGCATTTCTGCTCGGCTGGAGAATCAAACCCGAGACCACCGAAGAGTTCAAGGGAGCCCTGCACGCCTGCGACTCATACATCTCCCCGGTGACCGTAGAGAACTCTATAGAGCTCGGCTACCCATTTGACGGCAAAGTAAACAACCCCTATATTTTTCCCCTCGCCGCAAAAATAGCAAAAGCGTATCTCAATATTGTACTTGTCGGGGACGAACTGCAGCCTGCAAAAGGCGGCATCACGGTAAAAGAGATTATCTCCGGTATGGATATGGGCAGCAATATCCATTTTTTTGACAGAAAAGAGTACCTTGAAAAACTGCATGACCTTACCGGGTTGAGAATGCGCCTCGGGCTTCGCACCGGGCTCAACACCATAGAAAAACTCCCCCGGATCGCAAACAGCGAATACGCCGTAACGGGTGTCTTTCACAAGCCGTATGTTCAGAAATATATCGACATTTTTGCAAACCGCTACAAACGCTTTGCGATCCTGCAGGGCAATGAAGGTACGCCCGAGCTTTTCAGCAAAGGCCGTCTGTGGATCTCTGATGAAAAAAGGGTTGAAGAGATAGTGATAGATCCAAAATATTACGGGATCGACTATAAAAGATCATGGGAGAGGATCACGCTCGAGGAGTCACTTTCACAGCTTGGCGATCCATCGGAAGAGTTTTTAAAACTAGCTGTTTTGAATGCCGCGATACTGCTTTTTATTATGCAAAAAACTGACAGCATAGACGAAGGGTTTGAGCTGTTGAGCCAGGACAGAGGCATAGATGGATAAAAACTCGAATCACATTCGAAATATCCTGCACGGTTTTTTTCTGGCAATAGGCACAACCATAGCCGAACCTTCAACTATCTTACCGCTTATCGTCAACTATTTTGGAGGAAGCTCCGTCCTGATCGGCATTTTCGCCGCCCTTCTGCGAGGAGGGGCTATTGTCGTACAGCTGTTTGCGGCGTTTAAAGCCCAAAGCTACACCCTTATGCTTCCCTACCTGAGACGGGTCTTTCTGGTACGTTTTTTCGCATGGTTCTTCATAGGTGTTGCCATAATCGTTTTTGGGGATTCAAACCCCGATGCCGCGCTCTTCTCCATCGGCTTTGGACTGTTTCTCTTCTCGTTCAGCGCAGGATTCGGTGCTATCTATTTCAAAGATATAGTCGCAAAAATCTTCTCACACAGGTTTCGCGGAAAAACAATGGCGTACAGGCAGTTTTTCACTGCACTTGGCGGTCTTATCAGCGGTTCGTTCGCGGCAGTGATACTGGAGCTGTATGAACCACCGCACAGTTTCGGGTATCTTTTTATCATCAGCTCGTTTCTGATGGGCCTTGGCTATCTGGCTTTTGCAGGAGTGGACGAGCCGAGAAAAACAGAGATAATCCAGCGTGAAAACTCATTTGGAAAATTCCTGAAAAACTCCCTGCGCCTGCTAAAAAGCGACAAGGACCTGCAGGTCCAGGTTACCACTTTCCTCTTTGGCTACGCCTATCTTATATCACTGCCGTTTATTATTCTCGATGCACAGAAAACGGTCAATCTCAGCGGTACCGCCGTCGGTATTTTGATAACTGCACAGATGACAGGTGCAATGCTGAGCAATTTTTTGTGGGGGAAACTAAGCGGCAGCGGACGCAACAGGCTTACTGCAAATATAGCCCTGCTGACCCATATCGGTGCCGTAGCACTGGCTTTCAACGCCTCCGGACTGTATGAATATATAGCTATATTTTTTATGGTCGGGATGGCAACGGACGGCAACCGCATCGCATCAGGAAATCTTATTTTGATTCTGGCGCCTCCGGAAAAACGTCCCGTCTATGTCGCACTGCAGATCAACATCATCTCAATGGGAATGTTCTTCTCGATACTGGGCGGACTCATTCTGCACGCTACGGACTATACAACGCTTTATTCGGTCACCATGTTGATGCTGGTGTTCGCATTTTTTATGTCGCTGAAACTGAAAGACGTGTAGCTATATCCCGTAAAAGTGCTGCAGGAACGCACGCTCTTTTTCAGTCTCTATAAATATTTTCACGATCGTCTGATTGTTATCACCCATTACGATAACATCATTGTTTTCTATTTTCAGGTGCGCTCTTCCCCACTCTTTATCCAGCTCATCCATCCGAAGCAGCACTTCAGAGGCACTGGGCTTCTCTTTTTTGCCGGTACGCGTATCTATAATGGTCAGCCCGCCAAGTCTTTTCTCCAGTTTGTACGGACTGTAAATCTTGATGGCGTTATATATACGCTCCTCTTTGGCTTCCGGCATAGAACGTTTCATCGCAATGAAACCCAGCACCAAAAACGCAAATAAAAATCCGAATAGCAACCCTCTTTTAACGTTCATTATCCACTCCTGCTTTAAACTCTGTTTTAATATACTCCTGCGCTTTTGCATCGAGCATCTTCATGCGCTCTTTTCCTTTCGGAAGCGTACGGCGCAGCTGTTTCATCTCATCGAGAAATGCCGAGATCCCCGAAGGGATGGTGTTTTCCAAAAAGCGCCTGAGATGCTTCGCCAGGGCCGGAGAGGCTCCTGAGGTTGAAACAGCTACCGTAAGATCACCTTTTTTGATATAAGACGGGAAGATAAAATCGCAATAATCGACCGAATCGACGGCATTGCACAGGCAGTGATAGTGCTTCGACTCTTTAAATATCTCTTCCTGAAGTAAAATATCGTCTACGGCCACCACCACAACCGCCATTTCTGCGATATCGCCTTTACTGTATCTGCGCTTTATCAGACACAAGCCCTCTTTGGCGATACGGTCGTGCATCTCTTCTGAAAGCTCCGGTGCGATCACCGTGATATCGTGCGTAAAATCAAGAAGATGGTCCAGTTTCTCATAAGCGATATGCCCGCCGCCTACAATCAGGATCTTTTTGTTGTCAAATTTTAAAAAGGCCGGAAAATAACTCACCACTCTCCTTTAATAGAAACAGTGTAAAATATGTATGCAATGTTAGCAGGTTTTTTATATACATTATCTTGGTTTAACTAAATAAAGACTAAAATCTCCAATCAAAACAAAAAGTAATGATGTATGAGACAAGAGATCCTTTCAAGAATTCAGAAAAAGTTTCCGCTGGTCGAGAGACCTTTCAAAAACATAGCCGGGGAGCTGGGTATAAGTGAAGATGAAGTAATCGCCATCTTACAGCAGGAGAAGAGGGATAATATAATCCGCCAGACCTCTGCCATCTTCGATACCAAGCGCCTGGGATACAGATCCTCCCTCGTAGCTTTCAAGATCCCCGAAGAGAAGATCGATGCCGCAGTAGAGATCATCAACTCGCACCCGGGCATCTCGCACAACTATGAACGCAACCATGAGTTCAACATCTGGTTTACGCTGGCAGTACCCCCGGACTCCAGGCTGGGCATTGAAAAAACCCTGGAGATACTCTCAAAACTGACCGAAGCAGATGACTACATCATGCTTCCGACGCTAAAACTGTTTAAAATATCGGTCAAGCTGAATACTACCGGAAAAGATGAGAAAAAAGAGAAGGTCAAAAAGGTCAG
>MZGN01000058.1 GCA_002085085.1 Helicobacteraceae bacterium 4484_230 | reverse complement strand
AGCCATTATAGCCTAAAGGCTACCGCCCGCAATGCTCAGGGAGAGAGCGAGCCGGTCGATATTGAGATATCGCTTTTCACTGCACCGCAGATCGAACCGCTTGATCTTGCCATTCCTGAAGGCAGTACGGCAGGAACGCAGGTCGGCCGGATGCGTGTCTATGCCAATGGTACCTCTATAGACTCCATTGCTCTTTCGGGAACAGGCAGTGAGGATTTCCGCATAGGCAAAAACGGGGATATTTTTGTTGCAAATACTCTCAACGCTTCCAGGCAGAACTATTATGAATTGACGGCCACCATAAACGACGCCGTCACTGCATTACTGCAGATTACCCTGCAGGATCGTATTATCGACACCCTCACGAATGTCGGTGAAGCTGCAGAATTAACAACCAGTTTGGATGGAGCCATTCTGTATGTAGCCAACCATGGCTACAATGGTGCTGTAATGATTGATGTGAGTGATCCTTCAGAGTTGACGTATTGGGGTAAAATATCCGGACGCTATCCGCAATATCTGGATATTTCAACTGACGGCTCACGACTGGCAATAGGGCATTCATCAAATATCTCCCTATTTGATATTACTGACGCAGCATATCCTGTCCACTTGAGCGACTATGCCCTGCAGGGCCACTCTTCTTTATCGGCAAAATTTATGCATCGGCACAACAGTCTTCTTGCCGGCGGAAAAGAGAATGTGCAGATTCTCACCGAAGAGATAAACGGTTCGCTGGCCTATACAGGAGATCTAGATGCAGGCAATGCAAAAGATGTCGTAATTTCACCGGATGATAAAACGGCATACATTGCAGATTACAGCGAGGGAATCGTTGCTTATGATATAAGTGATCCCAACTATACCGCACGTATCGGTGGCACATGGCCTGATTATCGCTGGACTAACTGCAGGCTTGCAATATCCAATGACGGAAGGCGGCTCTTTATTGCCGGAGGCGGGCAAATGGATATCTGGGATATCACAAACCCGGATAAGGCAAAAAAGATCGGAGCACTTTCCGGGCTACCGCATCAGATCAATGCCGTTACGCTCTCTGAAAATGGGCTGAAAGCATTTATTTCGGCGAATGATCTATATATTTCAGATATCAGCGACCCGACAGCTCCTGTTCTTATCGGGCAGATCTCTATTCCAGGCGGGGCAAAAGAGACTGTACTGCTTGAGGGCGAAGCACGTGCTGCTGTTGCTGCCGGAAAGAGCGGTGTGCATCTGATAAGCACAGAGGGGTTCGATATTCCTGAAAAAGCACCCGGCCTGCTTGGTATAGAGACGATGATTGAAGCCGATGCAGAGCCGGGAACAGCGGTGGAATCAGTGGAGATTGTTTATGCCGGAAGCGGAGGAATTTCCTCGTTTATGCTATCCGGTGACGGTGCGGAAGATTTCACCATCGATCATTCGGGAAATATCAGCACGGCAAAACCTCTGGATGCAGAGAGGAAAAGCTACAATCTGAAAGTGATAGCCACAAACAGTGCAGGCAGCAGAGAGGAGGATGCTGTTATCCATCTTCATGGCGTACCGGAGATAGCGGATTTAACGGTACTTTAAACAGCATGAGCCAGCCGGAAACTTTTATAGGCACTCTTGATATGGGCATGGACACTGAACAGAGCATTGCCTCAATAGAATTATCCGGAGCGGACTCTGCGTATTTCAGAGTCGACAGGGACGGCAGCATCTATTTTACCGGCGGTATCGAGCTGCACTATTTCATTACGCCGCGGTTCAGCTTCAGGGTCACTGCGACAAACCGTTATGGAACGGGTGAGCCGGCAGAGGTTACAGTAAGCATAAGCGCACTTATTTCGGAACTGACGCTTGATGACTTGTCGCATATTCGCGCTATAGCAATCAGTGAAGACGGACAGACAGTAACGATAGAGAACAGGAACTATCCTCTACAGACTATATACGATATTGATATAACTGATTTGAGCCATCCGGTCATAGTCAAAACCATCAAAAACGGCGATCCGTCAACATGGAAACAGTTTTCCAAGCCGGCATCAGAGATCCCGATAGACGGCGGTAAGAGGATAGTGGTGCTGGAGTCCTTTGAGGATTCTATGATCACCATTATGGACAGCGGCGGAAATGCTGTCTCAAACCAATACCAGACCGATGCGGACAATATCACTCTTTCAGCAAACGAGCTCTATCTTTTGACCGGCTCTTATAGTGCTCTTGAGATACTGGATATCAGCAAGCGCGATGAGATCGTTCTTGAAACAAGACTGGCAGGCATAGGCTCTGTTAAAGTTTTAGCTGTTTCAAATGATTTTAAAACGGCGGTTGTCGGCGGAGATAATGTTTTAAGGATTATTGATCTTGATGGTTTTTGATTTCCTCATTCCTTGGAGATGTCATTAAATTAACACTATTTTGAGTTATAATGCTATCCTAAGTAAAAGACTTTTGTTCTTTAAAGGAGATCTTTTGAGGCAGACCACTATTGCAAAAGCGGTTGAATTGATCGGAATCGGCTTGCATAAAGGCAACCCTGTACAGTTGCGGCTCGAACCTCTTGAGGCAAATAGCGGTATTGTATTCTATCGCAAGGATGTCTCCGTATCCATTCCGCTTAAACCGGAGAACGTTGTCGATACCAAAATGGCGACCGTAATCGGCAGGGAGGGTTATTTTATCTCTACTATCGAACATCTCCTGTCGGCAATCTACGCCTATGGGATCGATAATCTGCGTGTTGTAGTCGATGCTGATGAGATCCCTGTTATGGATGGCTCAAGCGCAAGCTTCTGTATGCTGATAGATGAAGCCGGAACCATTGAGCAGTCGGCGCCCAAGCGCATTATGCGTATAAAAAAAGAGGTAGAGGTCAAAGAAGGCGACAAATATGTCAAACTTTCTCCTTCAAATGATCTCAGTTATGATTTTACCATCAAGTTCAAACATCCTGTAATCGATCAGCAGAGCTACAGCTTCCACTTTAGCAAAGAGAAGTACAAAAAGGAGATAGCCCGCGCAAGGACATTTGGATTCCTGCATGAAGTACAGTACCTCCGCTCAAAAGGACTGGCTCTTGGAGGAAGTTTGGAAAATGCAGTTGTTCTTGATGACAAAAAGGTGCTCAACAGCGAAGGGCTGCGTTACAGTGATGAATTTGTAAGGCATAAGATACTCGATGCAATCGGCGACATGTCTCTTATCGGTATAAATTTTATAGGTAATTATGAAGCATTTGCGGGAAGCCATGATCTAAATCATAAACTTACCCTGGCTCTGCTGAAAGATCCTCTGAATTATGAGATTGTAGAGCTGAGCAAAGCTGAGTCGAAGGAGATGGCCAGAGCTTATGCATGATCTTGTCGTTATTGCGTTAAGCGCACCTGTTTTAATCGGTATTTATGATAAAAACGGCAGATTGGTTGAAAAGTACAGCAGTGAGGAGAAAAGCTCGGAAGCACTGCCCAGACTTTTTAAGCAGTTGATGTCAAAGTATTCGTTTGGCAATATTGTCTATGCCAACGGACCCGGAAGTTTTATGGCCATAAAACTAAGCTATATTTTTTTAAAAACGTTCTGTCTGGTAAAAAATATAAGACTTTTGGCTGTCGATGCTTTTTATTTCAACGGCAATGCGCCTATCAAAGCAGTTGGAAAGCTCTATTTTGTTAAAACTTCAGAAGCAATTATCACAAAAGTGTTTGAAGCGCCTCCGGAAAGCGTGTTTCGTCTGCCGAGCCGTTTGACTCTTGAAGATTTTAAGCAGGAGAACACCCCTTTTTACGGCATAAGTGCTGTAGGGTAATTATTTGAAGTATGGCTCTGTAGAGACTAAATAAGGATTTGTTTGATTATTAGTGTACCGGCAACCAGTGCCAATCTCGGACCCGGCTTTGACTCTCTCGGTCTGGCGATAAATTTGAGAAGCAGTGTTGAATTTAAACCGTCACGTTTTTTCAGTGTTTCCATCCGTGGAGAAGGCGAGTCAAATCCGAGGCTAAAAGGCAATAATCTTTTTGTAGGTATATTTAACGATCACTATCGAAGATTGACACAAAAGCGTCAGAATTTTAAATTTATGTTTAATAACAATATTCCTTTATCGCGTGGACTAGGCAGCTCTTCGGCCGTTATCGTCAGTGCTATTGCATCTGCACACGAGGCTGCCGGCGTGCGTGTTTCAAAGCGTAGAATATTGAACCATGCATTTGTGTACGAGCCACATCCGGATAATATTGCTCCTGCGGTTATGGGGGGTTTTACTGTTTCGGCCGTAGAGAAACAGAAAGTGTTTACACAAAAGAAACATCTTCCGGACTATCTAAAAGCAGTTGTGGTGATTCCCAACAAGCCAATATCGACAGCAAGGTCCAGAAATACACTTCCAAAGTCATACAGCAAAGAGAACGCGGTGTTTAACTTGTCTCATGCAGCGTTGACGGTAGCGGCTTTTTTTAATGAAGAGTGGGAGATGTTGCGCATTGCCGCACAGGACCGTTTTCATCAGAAAGTACGCATGAAAATGCTTCCTGAGCTTTTTGCCGTACAGAAGATTGCTTATGAAAACGGTGCTTTGATGAGCACTCTTTCAGGCAGTGGTTCGACTTTCTTTTCCATGGTATATGATGAAGATGCGAAGCAGCTTGCCGGTCGTTTTGCCCAAAAATTTCCTGATTTTGGTGTAAAGATACTTGACTTTGACAATAGTGGTCTTCTCATAGAGAGATAAAGCTTTTCCGTCAATGTTTTAGCTTTTCAAGGAAGTTTTGGATATAATGGCGCAAAAATATAGAGAACCAATCCGAATGTGTGTTGGATGTCGAATGCGTGCTCCTCAAAGTTCGCTTATAAGACTGCAGTGTAAAGACAAGAATATTATCGGATTCAGCGGTACCGGGCGCAGTTTTTATCTGTGCAACGAGTGTTTGGACTCTAAAAATACCATACGGGCTTTGGCTCGGCAATGTAAAACAAACGCAACGCAAAAACTGTTGCAGCAATTAAAGGAGATCATCGTTGATGTCAGATAAAGTAAGAGTACACGAGATTGCAAAAGAGCTTGGGATCGTATCGAAAGAAGTTGTTGATAAAGCCGCAGAGATGGGGATAGACGTAAAAACAGCTTCAAGCTCTGTCTCGATGGAAGATGCCGAAAACATCATGAACTATATCATGGGTGCAGCTGTTACCCCGACACCAAAACCTTCCAAGCCGGTTGTAAAAAAAGCTGCCGCAAAAAAGAGAGATGAAGAACCTGTAGAAAAAGACGTTACTGTTGAGATCGAGAAGAAACAGGAACTTGCAGAAGAGCCTGAAGAGAAGTCTGCCAAAAAAGAAGAAAAGGCAGATATTGTCAAAACGGTTGAGGCAGATAAAGAGACTGAAGCAGAGAAGGCCATAGTGAAAGATGAGGCTCCTGCTGAAGAAAAAGTGCAAAAGACAGCAGAGGTCAAGGAGCCAAAAGCCTCCCTTGTTAAAGAGGTACTGCCTATAAAGCGAAGCGGATTGCGCATCAAAAAGAAGAAGCGCCCTGTAGTCACAAGCGACTCACTTGCGCAGCAGTCTAATCTTGCAACCAAAGTCTCCAGTTACGGGAAGATAAGTTCCGATGTACTTGAAGAGCTTGCAAAGAAAAAGAGTAGAAAAAAAGCCGGAAAATCTTCTACACAGAAGAAGAAGCAGGGTACATCAATAGATATTTTTGCAGGTTCAATGGCAAACGTCTCTATGGATTACGAGGAAGACCAGGTTATGCTTCTTGACCTAAACGAAGTAACAAGGGATGAGCAGCCAAAACCGGAAGAGAGCCATAGGCCACGCCAGAAGAAGCCTGTCGGCAGAAATGCAGGAAAGAAGCAGGGTTCCGGTGGACGCAAACCACGTCAGGTTGCGCGCGGAAAGCGTAAAAAATACGCGAGAGCCCAGCAGGAAGAAGAGGTTGTTACCCACATAAAGATTCCTGAAGATATCCGGGTATATGAATTTGCCGAAAAATTGAAACAGCCAATAGCTGAAGTAATTAAAGTTCTGTTTTCTCTCGGGATGATGGTTACCAAAAATGACTTTTTAGGCAAAGATGAGATTGAGATTTTAGCGGAAGAGTTTGAGGTGGAAGTCACGACGATTGACCCTAAAGATGCTTTCAATTATGAAGAAGTTTATGACGGTGATGTTGTAGAAGATGAAAATCTTCAGGAGCGTCCGCCGATCATCACTATCATGGGACATGTTGACCATGGTAAGACTTCACTGCTCGATGCAATCCGAGATGCTCGTGTTGCTTCCGGAGAAGCAGGAGGAATTACACAGCATATTGGTGCGTATACGGTTGAGCAGAATGGTAAAAAGATTACATTTATAGATACGCCGGGACATGCTGCATTTAGCGCCATGCGTGAACGGGGTGCAAAAGCGACGGATATCGTTATTATTGTAGTTGCGGCAGATGACGGTGTAAAGCCTCAGACTATAGAGGCAATTAAACATGCAAAAGCATCCAATGCTCCTATCATAGTTGCCGTAAATAAAATAGATAAGCCTGAGGCTAATATTGATCTTGTCAAAGGTCAGATGGCGGAACATAACGTAACTCCTGTTGACTGGGGCGGTGATGTTGAATTTATACCTGTTTCAGCCAAAACCGGTGAGGGGCTTGATGATCTGCTGGATAACATTCTCCTGACTGCAGAAGTGATGGAACTGAAGGCAAATCCGAACACTTCGGCAAAAGCCGTAGTTGTTGAGAGCTCGATTGAAAAAGGACGAGGTCCTGTAGCTACCGTTATTATTCAAAACGGTACGCTTAAGGTGGGCGACAATGTTGTTTGTGGAAGCGCTTATGGCCGTGTGAAAGCCATGATTGACAATCATAAGAAAATGATCAAAGAGATAGGGCCAAGCGAAACCGCTGTTGTAGTCGGTTTAAGTTCTGTTCCGGGTTCCGGCGAGATAATGATCGCCATGGACAGCGATAAAGAGGTACGTGAGTATGCAAAAAAACGTGCCGACTATGAGCGCCAGAAAGAGCTTGGATGAGTTGACGGCACTTATTGCGGAAGGTAAACTTAAAACTTTGAAAGTCGTGTTGAAAACAGATGTTCATGGTTCACTGGAGGCTATACGTTCATCTCTTAGCAGTTTAAGGAATGAAGAGGTTAAAGTAGAGGTTATCTCATCCGGTGTCGGCGGCATTACGGAAAATGATGTAGAGCTGGTTGACAACTCTGAAAACTGTGTACTTCTCGGATTTAATGTACGTCCGACAGGAGTCGTTAAGGCTCTTGCAAAACAGAAAGGCATCGAGATAAAGACCTATACTGTTATTTATCAGTTGATAGATGACATAACCGGCATGCTTACCGGCATGATGGCACCTAAATA
>MZGN01000057.1 GCA_002085085.1 Helicobacteraceae bacterium 4484_230 | reverse complement strand
TTCTATGCAGCTGTTTCTGCAAATACTGACAAATATCGCTGAAATAGAAAATGTTGTCAAGGAGAATAAAGATATACTCGCCATTATCGCTGTGCTAAGCGCTTGCACCAAAAAAGAGCTTGGGTTTATGTGCGAAAGTTGAGGTATTAAATAATGACCTTTATCAAATTTATCATCAAAAGCCTGCGTATAGGATGGCGCCCCAAATTTTGTGTAAATACTAAAATTCTGTAATGACCCCTCCAAACCTGCACATCTAAGCTGCTAAACGAAATACCTCCGCAGGCATTTTATATTTCAGCGCCGAATACTTTCGTTCCCGGCTGTATCAAAGCTTAATTTCAAACTATTTTCAGTATAATTGCGCGCTTTTCTCTCTTGATTGAGAAAAAACAAAACAGGTGCCAAGCCAAAAACTGGTGCAATTTGTCTGAAAAAATAGACATCATTGTCGGCGGCATTGAAGCAAACCGGTAAAATCTAGCGCAAAAAGCGCTATCCAAGGAACCCTTATGGTAACAATGAAAGACCTACTGGAGTGTGGTGTACACTTCGGCCACCAGACACGTCGCTGGAATCCAAAGATGAAAAAATACATCTTCGGTGTCCGTAAAAATATCTATATCATCGACCTTCAGAAAACACTGCGCTATTTCCGCAATACCTATCAGCTTGTCGTTGATGCCGCTGCCGAAGGCAAGGTGATCATGTTCGTCGGTACGAAGAAGCAGGCGCGCGCATCTGTAAAAGAGGCAGCCGAAAAATGCGGTATGCCGTATGTTGACAACCGCTGGTTGGGTGGGATGCTGACAAACTTCCCTACAATCCAGAAGTCTATCCGCAAGCTCGACATCATAGAGCAGATGGAAGAGAACGGCCAGATCGATCTTTTGACGAAAAAAGAAGCTCTTATGCTGACTCGCCAGAAAGACAAACTTGAGTCATATCTCGGCGGTATCCGTCATATGAAAACACTTCCGGACATGCTTTTTGTTATCGATGCCGTTAAAGAGCATATCGCTATCAAAGAGGCACGCAACCTGCATATTCCTATCATAGCTCCACTGGACACAAACTGTGATCCTGATCTTATCGATTTCCCAATTCCAGGTAACGATGATGCGATCCGTTCTATCCAGCTTTTCTGCCGTGAAATGGCAGAGGCGATCAATGAAGGAAAGGCTATAAATGCTGAACCTGAAGAGGAAGCTGCCGCAGAAGAGGCGCCTGCTGAAGAGACTGAAGCAGCAGCAGAAACTACAGCTACAGAGGCTGTAGAAGAAGAAAAGACAGAGGAATCTTAATCATGGCAGTAACAGCAGCAATGGTAAAAGAACTGCGTCAGGCAACTGATGCACCGATGATGGATTGTAAAAAAGCATTGACGGCCTGCGAAGGCGATTTTGAAAAAGCGAAAGAGTGGCTTCGTGAGCGCGGTATAGCCCAGTCTGCCAAAAAAGCGGACCGCATCGCTTCCGAAGGAAGTCTTGGAATCAAAATTGCAGATACTTACAAGTCAGCATCTCTTGTAGAAGTAAACTCCGAAACAGACTTTGTTGCAAAGAATGACGGCTTTAAAGCGCTTCTTGGCAATACTGTGAACCAGATCTTTACAACCGGAGTATCTACCGTCGAAGAGCTGCAAGAAACAGGCTATGATAACGGTACTTTCTCAGAGTTTTTCACTCAGGAAGTTGCAAGAATCGGTGAAAAGATCGAGATTCGCCGTTTTGTTACGGTAAATGCCGGTGAGAACGGCGTGGTAAACGGCTATGTTCATGCAAACGGCCGTGTAGGCGTTATCGTTGCGGCTAAATGTGATTCTGAAAAAACAGCCGAGCTGATGGCTCCGATGCTTAAAAACATCGCTATGCATGCAGCCGCTATGAGTCCGAAGACACTTAGCTACAAAGATTTTGATCCAAAGTTTGTCGAAGAAGAGACAATCGGAAGAATCGAAGCGATCAAAAAAGAGAACGAAGAGCTTGCACGTCTTAAAAAACCTCTGAAAAACATTCCTCAATATATCAGCAGAATGCAACTGACAGACGAGGTTCTCGCCAAAGCTGAAGCAGATATCAAAGCTGAGCTGATAGCAGAGGGCAAGCCGGAAAAGATTCTTGGCAACATTATCCCCGGCAAGATTGCACGCTTTATCGCTGACAACACCTCTTTGGACCAGGAGCTTGCGCTTCTTGATCAGAAATTTGTTATGGACGACAAACTTACAGTTGCCGAGGCGCTGGAAAAAGAGGCTAAATCACACGGCGGTACGGCAGAGATCGTTGACTACGTTATATACAATCTCGGTGAAGGCCTTGAGAAGAAAGTCGATGACTTTGCAGCAGAAGTCGCTGCACAGATGGGATAATTTCCGCACGGATATTTTATTCCCGGCGGCTTTGCCGCCACAGCCCTCCTTTTAATCTTTTTTCTCTATAATTCTTGTTATGAAACTTCTCAAAGCCAAAGCCATATCACACGCATTCGACTACCCGCTTTTTAACGGAGTCGACATTGAACTCGACAGCGGCGAGTCGATCGCTATAATAGGTATCAGCGGAAGCGGAAAGTCTACACTGCTGCACATTCTCTCTACGCTTCTTACGCCGAAAGAGGGCGAGGTCGAGCTGCTTGGAGAAAAACTTTCGCAGCAGAAGAAAAATGCATTGGTGCAAATGCGCCGAAACGATCTCGGGCTTATCTTTCAGTCACACTATCTCATCAAGGGGTTTAGTGCTTATGAGAATCTTGAAGTGGCATCGATGCTTTCAAATGAACCTATTGAAAACAAACTGCTTGTAAGCCTTGGCATAGACAAGGTTATCCGTCAAAAAGTGACGGAGCTTTCCGGCGGACAGCAGCAGCGTGTATCGATCGCCAGGGTGCTTACCAAAAAACCGCGTGTTATTTTTGCCGATGAGCCTACGGGAAATCTAGATCTTGAGACAGCCTCGGAAGTGATGGAGCTGTTGAGCGGATACATAAAAGAGCATGATGCCGGTATGGTGCTCGTCACTCATGACAATGATCTGGCGATGCGCTGCGATAAAGTCTACAGGATACAGGATGAGCAGTTGGTGCAGATAAAATAGCACTCTTCCCTGTCAGCCTTTTTCGTTTATAAAATAGTTCTCACAACGGCTTTTTATCTGTTTTATCACGTATCGGTAAAAAGTTATTTTCGATCTCTCTTCGCTGCATTCCAAAAGTGCACTGTTTCTGCTCATAGCAGCGGCGGAAAAACCGATGCCGCTGCTGCATGAGCTTTTGTTGTCTATAAGCAGAAGGTTGATTTGAAGTGTTTTTGGATCACTTGTGCGCAAAAGCAGTACATGGCTGTTTTTATAGACGGCAAGTGAGGATGCAAGCTCCAAAGAGGTAGTTATTATATTCAGCTTCACTTCTCTCTTCAGTGCATTTCGTATGGCTGAAAACAGCTGTCTGTCCAATTTTTGTGAGCCAATGAGCGTAATTTCATTTTTTGCGCTGTCCACTCTTTTTTTGAGTGCGTAAAGAGCGTCACTACTGTTGTCCGGAAGTAAAAAATATTCATTGGCAAAGAGAATTTTCAAGCCAAATATGATCGTTAAAAGAGTGTATTTCATTATGACCTTTAGCTGTTTTTGGCTACAATGGTATCACTTTTGCAGTGAGATAATCAAGGAGATGATAGATGAGAGTGTTGCTGTTGAATGATAATCCTGTTATCGACAAATTGGTAACACTAAGCGCCAAAAAGCGGGGAGACGAACTCTTAAAAGCATCCGACAAAGATGCCATGGAGTCCGGCGAATACAGCCTTCTGATCGTAGATGAAAGCTCTGTCAGCGCCTATATTCCCGAAGAGATCGCGGAGCATATTTCATACGGATATACGCTTTTTACAGCTACACGCGGTACAGCCGTCCCGGATATATATGATAATGTTCTCTATAAGCCTTTTTTACCCATGGAGCTTCTGGGTGAATTTGAAAAGGCAAAAAATGCTGCTGCAGTCCAGGAGAGCCATGAGGTCTGTTCCGATGAGAACAGCGCTGCTTCACAGGAAGAGCCGCTGGATGAAGGGGAGTCTGAATGGCCCTCACAAAACGTTCTGAACGAGACCGAAGTTCAGGAAGTGCAGGGAATTCTCGATGATTTTGAGGATGAAAAAAATGAAGAAGAACCTGAGATAGACGAAGAAGACAATGGAGTCACAGGCAGTACTGCGGAAGAAGAGCCATTGCAAGAAGATGACGATATCTGGGGAGATGGAGTATTTTCAGAAGATGATGATGTGCAGGAAGCAGGCAGTGAAGCAGAAAATGAAAATACGATAAGCCTTGAAGAGCAGATCGGCAAGGCTATCGAAACATTGAGCAAAGAGGATCTGATGCATGAGATAGATGAAAAGATTCTTTTTGACATAGCCAGAGAGGCAAAAATACTCGAAGAGAGCGAGTGGACCGGTGATGCCGCAGAGGAAGATGAGAGCGTAGACGACCTCTATGCAGACCTTGTCAATGCGTCCCGGTACGAGAACAGTCCCAGGGCAAAAGCCATGGGTGCGCTTGAGACTCTTCTTGGAATGCTTTCCGATGAAGAGGTGGCAGCATCTTTAAAAGCTATGAATATTTCTATCAATATATCATTTGGAGATAAAAAATGAGTTATAAATCAGGACTTCTAGTTCTTTCAGGCCCAAGCGGCGCCGGTAAAAGTTCTTTGATCAATAAAGTTGCCGACAAGATAGGGCCGTATTACTTTTCCATTTCTACAACGACACGGCCGATGAGAGATGGCGAAGTTGACGGAGTCCACTACTATTTTGTCTCCGAGGAGGAGTTCAAAAAAGATATCGAAGCGGAAAATTTTCTGGAGTATGCCCTTGTACATGGAAACTACTACGGAACATCGATGAAGCCGGTTAAAGAGGCGCTTAAAGAGGATAAGCTGGTTATTTTTGATATTGACGTGCAGGGGCATGATGAGGTAAAAAACCGCATGGGCGACCTTACGACATCAGTGTTTGTTACGACTCCTTCATTGAAAGTTCTAAAAGAGCGTCTAAACAAGCGGGCTACGGATGAACAGGAGATTATAAACAGACGCATAGAGATGGCCAAGAGAGAGGTTCAGCGCATCTCCGAATATGACTTTCTTATAATCAATGACGACCTGGATGAAGCTGCTGAAGTGCTAGTCTCGATAGCCAAAGCTGCACGAATGAAGATACCTTCTCTTGAGATCCATCAGTTTGTCCATAAGTGGGAAGCCGAGGGGTAGCAGAGTTATAAAAAAAGATGCCGCATTACAATGTAAGGCACCTTACAGCATCCAAAAGATATACTAACCGTTAAATTTCTAAGATGCTTCCTGTGTACTATTCCGATATTTCGGGATTTTACGGAAGCCTCGATAAAAAGGACAGTTATGCCACAGATTCCTGGCGGATTTGAATTGATATTGATTCTAGCAGTTGTGCTTCTATTGTTTGGAGGTAAAAAAATTCCACAGCTTGCCAAAGGTTTGGGTGAGGGTATCCGAAATTTCAAGAAGTCTGTAAAAGAGGAGGAGCCTGAAGAGGTTGCCTCCAAGGACGAGCCGAAAAAAGTAGAAGGTTCCGAAGAGACTGCGGCAGCCGAAGCACCAAAGACCACTGAAAAACAAGCATAACATTGAAACAGCGTGTATCTGCGCTTTTGCGCAAACAGTTTGAACGCGATATTGTTTTAGAAAAGCCGAAAGACCGCTCTTTCGGCCATTTTGCTACTCCCGTTGCATTTTCACTCGCCAAAGAACTCCGTAAATCACCGATGATCATTGCTGAGGAGCTTTCCGCTTCGTTTGGCGAACATCCGATGTTTTCTGCGGTTGAATCGGTCAAAGGCTACATCAACTTTCGTCTTTCAGAATCCTTTCTGGATGAGTACGCTTCATGGGCAATGGCGAACGAGGAAGAGTTCGGCAGAACGGATAAGGACGAGAAGATCCTGCTGGAGTTTGTAAGTGCAAACCCTACAGGCCCTCTTCATATCGGACATGCCCGCGGTGCCGTGTACGGAGATACGCTTCTGCGTCTAGGACGTCGCCTAGGCTATGACATCACGGCCGAGTATTATGTAAACGATGCCGGAAACCAGATCGACCTTCTTGGTCTTTCCATTCAGCTAGAGGGGCAGTCTTCTGTACTAAACATGGAAGTAGAGTGGCCGGAAAAATATTACCGCGGCGAATATATGACTGCTTTGGCGGAAGATGCCCTGCAGCGATTCGGCTCAGCCATCCTTACCGACGATGCCCGCCAAAAAGAGCTGGCACTCTGGGCAAAGGATAGGGTGATGGAGTTGATAGTAGAAGATCTTGCCGCTGCCAATATCCATTTTGACAGTTTTGTCAACGAATCTTCACTTTACAGTGACTGGGACCGTGTAATGGAGAAGATGGGTGAAGGTATCTACAGTGAGGACGGTAAAGTCTGGATCCGCTCGAGCGAACACGGTGACGAGAAAGACCGTGTTGTTGTCAGGGAAGATGAAAGACCGACCTATCTTGCCGGTGATATCGTCTACCATAACCAGAAGTTCGAGCAGGGTTTTGACCACTATATCAATATCTGGGGCGCAGACCACCACGGCTACATTAACCGTGTAAAAGCGGCTGTAGAGTTCCTGGGTTACGATTCGAACAAGTTAGAGATCCTGCTTTCCCAGATGGTAAGCCTGCTTAAAGACGGTGAGCCCTACAAGATGAGCAAGCGTGCCGGAAACGTGATTTTAATGAGTGATATCGTTGAAGAGATAGGCTCTGATGCGCTTCGGTTTATCTTCGCTTCCAAAAAAAGTGATACGGCACTTGAGTTCGATGTGGAAGAGCTGAAAAAAGAGGACAGCTCGAACCCTGTCTACTATGTCAATTATGCCCACGCAAGGATACAGACGATCCTTGCAAAAAGCGATCTCTCCAGAGAGCAGATTATGGCTGCAGAACTCAAAGGCCTTAATGCCGACGGTGATGCACTGCTTTTTGAGGCTCTGCTGCTGCCGGAAGTTATCGATGATGCATTTCACTCCAGGCAGGTACAGAAGCTGACCGATTATCTAAAGTCTCTGGCCTCAAGGCTGCATAAGTTCTACTATGACTACCGTATCCTCGGAAAAGAGGATGAAGCAAAAATGCTCAAGCTCTTTATCATGGTAGCTCTTTCACTCCGCACCTTTTTAGGTTCGAAACCAGAGTCGATGTCCGAAGGACCGACGGCGGAGACCTTTTCGCCAATTTCTTGGCGTTTTTAGGTTCGAAACCAGAGTCGATGTCCGAAAGAGATGCACCAAAGACTTGATTTTCAAGTCCGTTTAGGGGTATAATCGCGGACTCAAAACACCTCCTCATCGCTTAGCTGGATAAAGCAGGGCCCTCCTAAGGCCTAGCCCGAGGTTCGAATCCTCGTGGGGAGACCATCTTCACTTTATATAAATCCAAAAAATCTTTATATCCCGGTTGCATTTAAGAACACCTTTGGTACCCTTGCAGATAAAGGAGCGGCAGTTGATAGCGGTATTGCAGCGTGTAAGCGCGTCATCAGTATATGTGGACAATGTAAAGATTGCTTCTATCGGTAAAGGTTTGAATATTCTTCTGGGTATTATGGAAGGTGACGACAAAGAGGAGATCGACAAGGCATTGGCGAAAATTGTCAACCTCCGTATTTTTGCTGATGAAGTTGGAAAAATGAATCTCTCCCTGCTTGATATCAGGGGAGAAATGCTTGTCATATCCCAGTTCACACTCGGAGCTTCTATAAAAAAAGGGCGCAGACCTTCGTTTGATGCGGCGGCAAAGCCCGACGATGCACAAAGACTGTACCTTTATTTTATAGAACAAGCATTAAAAAAAGTCCCTGTATTGCATGGAAAATTCGGTGAGCATATGGATGTTTATATAGAGAACGACGGACCGGTCACTATATTGGTGGATTCGAAAGAGTTGTAGCGCTTCACATGGCTTTAAATGATTTTATTTAATTACCATGTTATAAATAACCCACCTTTTTGGCGGGTATTTATTAATCCCATTTTCTGATTTTATTATGGCAGGAGATACATTTGTTCAAGATCTTGGTATAGCTTGCCGCAGCAGAGTGTTTGTGTCCAGCTTCGGTATTTTCTTTAATTTCATCCGCAAATTTCATAATGCTGTCAGCCTGTTTTTTTGCAAATTTGGGACTGTAGTCCATCTCTGACTTCTGGGTCATTTCAATTTTGCCCGCAGTCTGTTTTAGATTTGCAACTCCCTGAAGTACTATCTTGTTATTATTGTAGAGTATCCCTTTTTGTATTTGTGTCATAGCGGCTTCCATCGCCTGCATATCCTGTATCCTGTCTTTTTTGTCATAGGCTTGCAGTGTTAGTGCAAAGATGCTTAGAACAAATAGGCTTACTATCTTTTTTTTCATTACTTCTCCTTATATGTTAAAAATCTATTGTATCATATTTTACAGGTATTTTTTTTATTTTCAATATTATTATATGAGATTTACGCCAAGACTGGTATATAAGAAACAATAATATCAATATTGATTTTCAAGCGGAGCTTAGGTTGATCGTAGAACAAAAAAGCATGCGCGTACTTTAAACTGATTTACCCGATTTATGAAACTTGTACCATTTGCAACGCTTTTTATTTTTAATGCTGTAAATATTGTATTGAAACTGTTTTCCGCATTCCGTACAGCGAAACATCGCCCGGTTTTTGAATTTTATGTAACGGACAAAGAGAAAATTTCCTACCTGGTCACCCTCTTTATAGGTGATCTTTTCATTTTTGTTTGTCTTTTCCTCAGCATATTTTGCATCTTCTTGTTGTTTCAGGAGCCATAGAGGAACGTCATCTTCTTCAAACTCTTCAGTGTCGATGGTAAATTTGTCCATGGGTATATTATAATACAATATTTTATTGTTAAAGAAAAAGCACTGCCGGGATTTATATATAGTTTTCGGAGGTGGTTGGCGGGAATTCAGCTATGACTATTATATCGCGACAATATCTTTCTATTCCTATAGTTATACTGTTGGCTGCCAATATCTTCCCTCTCTATGGTGTGCTTGAGCTGGGATGGGGAGTTTTTGAGCTTATTTTTCTGTTCTGGATGGAAAATGTAGTTATTGGTCTGTTTAATATCTTCAAATTGCTCACAAGCAGACCGCATAATGCTGTTTTATGGCTTGGCAAGCTGTTTTTTGTACCATTTTTTGCGGTTCATTATGGAATGTTCACCCTGGTGCATGGTGTTTTCGTTATTGCACTGTTTGGGCCTGAGCCGTTAAAAGAGCTTCTGTCTGACAGTATGGATAGCCTTGGTGCCATTATAGACCTGCCGCTGGAAAATTCACTTGCGGTGGCAGCAGCATTGCTGGCTGTCAGCCATGCAGTTTCGTTCTATTTTGACTATATCCGTAACGACGAGTACGAGAGAGCCGGTCTGCAGCAGTTGATGAGTGAGCCTTATCGCAGGGTGGTTGTTTTGCATGTCGGGTTGATCGCATCGGGTTTTCTGCTAATGAGCCTGGATCAGCCGACAACAGGGTTGATTCTACTCATATTTTTAAAAATCGGTTTGGATGTAACAGGGCTGCTAAAACGTGAAAGGAGTATAGATGATAAATGTCAGCGCGATACAGATGAAGATGGGTGAAAATAGAGAGGCAAATCTTGACAAAGCGGAGGCGATGGTGCGCAAAGCTGCATCAGACGGCGCGCAGATCATTTTACTGCCGGAACTGTTTGAGGGGTTTTATTTTTGCAAAGATATGGATAAAAAGTACTTTTCTTGGGCGAGAGAACGTGAAGGCAATCCTGTTATACAACGTTTTTCACTATTGGCAAAAGAGCTTGGGGTTGTTTTACCGATCAGTTATTTTGAAAAGAGTGCAGAGCGTTACTTTAACTCTCTTGTCGTAATAGATGCGGACGGTACGGTTATGGATAACTACCGCAAAACACATATTCCGGACGGCCCAGGTTATGAGGAGAAATTCTACTTTGAACCTGGAGATACAGGTTTTAAAGTCTACGATACGGCTTATGCAAAAATAGGTATAGGAATCTGCTGGGATCAGTGGTTCCCCGAGACGGCGCGCTCGCTCTCCCTGATGGGTGCAGAACTTATTTTTTTCCCGACGGCTATCGGGAGTGAGCCGGAGATAGATGTTGACTCCAAAGATCACTGGCAGCTGGTTCAGATGGGCCATGCCGCAGCAAATATGGTTCCGGTTGTCGCAGCGAACCGCATAGGAAAAGAGGCCGGAGAGAGCTGTGCACTGACTTTTTACGGCTCATCGTTTATGACTGACTGTACGGGAAAAAAGATAGCTGAAGCACCCAGGGATAAAGAGTCGATCATTACGGCATCTCATAATCTTCGTGAAAACAGTAAATTACGCGAGTACTGGGCTCTTTTTAAAGACAGGCGCCCTTTACAGTATAGCCAGATATGTGCGGAAGATGTAAAAACAGGACCGTTTTAATTTTTTTGAATAGCTTGTTTTGATATGCTTATCTGATTGCTATTGCTGTGTAGACAGTAAAACAGTGATCGGTAAACAGTTGTAAATTTTAAGGGATTATTATGCTCCGTTTTTTAAATATTTTTAGTGTTATTGTGGTAGTTTTCTTTGTTTTTGGGTGCAGTGAGGTAAAGCCCAGACCCAAGGCAGAGAGTGCAATGCATGTAGAGTCTACTGAGCAGGTATTGGAAACACACCAGGCACCTGAAGGTATAAAAGGGTCCGATTCTGAAATCGGGAGCATGCCAAAAGCGAAACCGGAAACACAGTCTGTATCAGCAGGTAAAGATGTTCAAAAGCAGAATGCCAAGACTGTGGGCAAATCAAAGCCTGAGCCTAAAAAAACTGTTAAGCCTGAGCCAAAACTAAATATTCTAAAAGTTGGCATGGCAGTGCATTATCCTCCATTGGCTTTCAAGTACAAAGGCAAGCTTCAGGGCATAGAGGTAGATTTTGCCAATGCTCTGGCAAAAGAACTCGACAGGCCGGTTCAAATTACGGTTTTGCCGTGGCTGCAGCTTCCTCATGCACTGGAAACCAAAGCGGTAGACATAGTGATGGCAGGAAGTTCTATTACTGAGAGCCGCAAGAAGCATATGATTTTTTCAGAGCCCTATATGAAGGTTTCCCAGATGGCAGTGATGCGCCTCGGCACAGAAACACCGAACCCTTTTACAAAAGGCAAGGGGATGAAGATCGGTTTTGCGGATTTTACAACCGGTGAAAAATTTGTGAATGAAATGTTTCCCATGGCAGAAAAAAAAAGCTTTACGACACTAGAACAGGGAGTTGTAGCGGTTATGAACAGAGAGATCGATTACTTTTTTCATGACTCTCCTTCCATCTGGTACTATACTGCGACACACTCTATAGGCGATCTTGTGGGCTGGTATGTGCCATATACTGATGAGAGCCTGGCCTGGGCTTTTAATCAGAAGAACGTAGAATTCAAAAAACGTGTTGATGAGATTTTGTTAAAATGGAAAAATGACGGTACGGTACAGAGAATAATACGCAAATGGATTCCAGTAACCATCAGTACACCTCAGGGGAGTGATCCTTTACGCTTCTAAGCAGATGATATGCCGGTCAGTGCAGCAGATCCGAAAAATCTTCTGCACTGTAAAGCTGCAGTCTGTCGCTCTTCATTCTTAACAGTTCGTTGGAGAATCCTCTTTTTGCAAACAGGGTAATAATATCAGGTTTGATTGCGGCTGTTTTACATTTTTCCAGCAGTTTTGTCAGTTCGCTTTTGTTAATTTTTGTATTTGTCCACTTGCACTCGCCAACAATAATTTTTCCGCTTTTTGTTTTAGCAAGGATATCAAGCTCAACCTGCCTGTCCCAATAGCTTCCAGCACTGATTAAACAATCATCCAGATACTGTTTTTGCAGCATCTCCATAGATAGCTCTTCAAAAATAAAACCGGTAAAACTGTAGTGCTGCTCTCTGAAAAGCTTTATAGCTGACTCAAAGTTCCCTGTCTCTATTTTTTTATGAAACGGAGCAATAAAATAGAACCAGAAGCGCAAAAAAGGTGAGATGAAGCGTAATTTATGCGAGATGCGGTGGCGCGCCACTTCACGTTTAAGGCGCTGTTTGGGATGGAGTTTTTTTGGAGGTGCTTCGCGGGAGTGCTCTATCTTTAAAACATTGATTTTGTAAAAATACTCAACTATCTCGGCACCTTTGGCTTCACTGATATGTGCCCGTTTGCAGGCAGAATGAAAACGCCTGTCTCCTACGGCTATGGCACTGAGTATATGCTGATATGCGGGCTCGCCAAGCGTTATGGATGATATTTCATTGTAAAGCTCTCCGTAATTATCCAAAATTGTATTTAAGATAAGTTTTTCAATCGGCTGTGTTATATCTATATCATACCCGAATGCACCAAATATGCTGAAGTACTCGATAAGCTGTTCCATACTGTCTGGAAAATTGTGCCGGTAAAAAGATTGAAATTGTTTAAGCAGCATTACTATGGCTTCTATTGCATGTTATGCAATAGAAGTCGGATGTTGATGAATTATTGAAGCACAGTAGTATCTGTGACTTGGATGAAATTACCTTTCGTAACAATAAAAGATGCCGTCTGTTTTTGCATCTCTACGGTTGCGGCAGGTGATGCTGTTGGGTCAAGGATGGAGCTGTGATCGCCCTGTGTAAAACAGGACACTACATTTCCCTGCACGGGGATAAGTCCGGGGGCATTTGTCAGGTTGAGATCTGAAGCCTGCATGTGTATTACCAGAGGGCGGGTTCCGCTAAGCGGTGCAGTCATAACATAATTTGGAATAACCAAATCACTTGGAGTGCCTGCCCCGTCACCCTTTGCGCCTATAATGAAGATATTCTGCTTTTCACCGGCACCGATAGCATAGTTTATAGGGTCTCCGTCATCAATGACTGTTTGCGTAGCGAGCATAAATGCGTCATATGCGCTAGTGCCTTTCATAATGCCTTTGGAAGCAAGTCCCATCTCTATTATAGGGCCGAATGTAGCCGAGTTGTTAAGTAACTGCGCGATTCCGCCACCTGGCATAGCAAGTGTGACGCTTTCCAGATTTGCGTGATTTAGAAATCCAAAAGATGCTATAGTTCCCTGCGAATGGCCGACAAAAGCCACTCTTGAGCCGTCTAGTTTGACTCCGACGGCAGTAGAGAGCGCATTTTTCAAGGCGATAAAATCCGATGTGCTTTGACGCAGGTTGTCGCGTGATGTCAGCAGGCTCGCAAGGTTGATATAGTGAAAACCGGATGGATCGATTTTGCCGTCAGGAACCGGAAGCATGGTCGAGTTATCAATGAAATCTACATCGAAAGTGCGCTCCATGCCAGGCATATACAGAGGGCTGGCATTATCGTCGATACCGTGCAAAGGGAGGTCGATAGCTACTGCAGCATAACCGATGCTGGCAAACGCTTCAGATATGGCAAGGAGGTTGGATCTGTTTTGTGTAATTCCGTGCTGGAAGATTACTACCGGCCAGCCGTTTGCAGGCGCGGTACCGATATTTGGAACACTCATAAGCACAGGAATAGAGCGGTTATCCTGAACGATAGGAAGCCAACTGCTGCTGTTCATCTCAAAAGAGGCTGTTAACGGAGCAGTAGGATTTACCGTGGATGGAATTCCCAGATAGTAAGGCAGATTTGAAAGTGCCCCTGCATACATATCCGCTATACCTTGAAGTGAACTGTTGTCTTCGCCGGCCATACCGATCATTTGTGAGCTTGTGAGGCCGGTAGCCTGCAGGGCAAGTGCTCCTGTGGCATTTGCATCGGCAAAAGCTTTTGCAACATTGCCGATGCTCTGGGTGGAGAAGCTCCAGGCCATAACAATATTTTCACGTTCTATACCGCCGGCGACCGCCTGGGCGAACATCATCTGTGTCAGTTGTCTCAAGCCTTCTATCTTGGCGGCAGTTTCCGTGTTTGCGACTGGATCGGGATGGAAATATACGGTTGGATTGCCTTTGTCATCTATGAGGGGATTCTTGCTGTTTAGCATTTGTGTAGTGGTATCTGCATAAAGAGACTGCCCTATATCATTTTTTATTCCGTCCGTCAGTACGACCATATAATGTGAATCACCCTTAAGCGGGGTCAGGGGGAGGATCACAAGTTTTTTTCCATTCATTGTGGCAACCTGTTGTTGGTGAGACCGTTGTATTGACCTCAAAAAGATGAACATTGCCGGGAAGTGTAGAAGAGTTCATCTCTTCTGTCAGTGATACGCTGATCGGTGCTACAGTAGAAAAGCCGTCAAGTGTGTTGAGTGCGGATTTGACTGGCGCGTCAGGTGCACTTGGGTCGAAAGGTATGTTGAGTGTACCGTCCCGGCTGCCGGCGAACAGGACATCGTTTGGATATGGAATATCCCCTGTGGTAGAGTCGTAGACGGTATAGCCGGCGGGTTTGTCAACGGTGCTGACCGTGCTTGAACTGCTGCCGCATCCGGTAAGCATCCACAGGGTCACCAAAGATATAATAAAAAATCTAAGCATTGAGAATCTCCTTTGCAGATCTTGATCTGATAATTTTCGATTATAGCGTGATGGATTTTAGAGAAAGCTTTTTGTTGTACCGTGGGATAAAATTCCCTCAGCCTGTTATGTGATTTGGGAATTTGTCACGTATTTCCATAAAAAGGCCGAAGTTGTCTACAAAGATATCGACAAGTTTAGGATCAAAATGTCTGCCTCTTTCTGTTTTAATAAAAGCAAAGATATCGTTAAGAGGCCATTTCTCCTTATAAGAGCGTTTTGTGTCGAGTGCGTCAAAGACATCGGAGATGGCAGTAACCCGGCCAAGAATATGGATCTCTTCACCTTTTAATCCCTGCGGATAGCCTGTGCCATCCCATTTTTCATGATGCTGGTGGGCGACAATGGCAGCTGCTCTGAGCAGCGGACGCTTTGATTCACTGAGAATGCTGTAGCCTATAGTGGTGTGCCGCTGCATAATGTGTATCTCTTCTTCCGTGAGCCTTCCCTTCTTGTCCAAAATAGTATCTGAGATGCCTATTTTGCCAATGTCATGCATGGCTGCCGCAAGTTCAAACGTCTCGGCATGTTTTCTGTCATATCCCAGCAGCAGTGCGAACAGTTTGGCATACTCGGAGACACGTTTAATATGTGTTGCCGACTCTTTTGAGTGGGCATCCGTCAGCTGTGAGAGCATGAAGATCAGCTCTTTTTGCGTCTGTTCTATCTCTTTGTCTTTGATATATTTTATGTTTAGGTGCGTTTTAACTCTGGCAAGCAATTCGATTTTTTGAAACGGTTTAACGATATAGTCATTTCCGCCGGCTTCGAATCCTTTTGTGATGCCTTCTATATGTGAAACTGCCGTCAGGAAGATAATGGGTATCTCCTGCAGTTTCTTGCTGATGCTTTTGATCCGCCTGCATGTTTCATAACCGTTCATTTCCGGCATCATGACATCCAGCAGAATAAGATCAATCTCCAGATCTCTCTTTAAAATATCCAGAGCCTTCAGTCCGTCTTCAGCCGTTAGGACATCATATCCTTCACTGCTTAGGATCTTTTCGGTTACTACACGGTTGGCTTTTACATCATCAACAACAAGTATAGAAAACTTTTTTTCATTCATGAAAATTATTATACAATAATTCTCATAAGGTGTGGCGGCTAAGCCCAAAGAAATAGGCAGACTGCTAAAATGACATCTATCAATCCGCTGTTGTGATAAACTGAAACAGGTTTAAAAGGCGGTAGAAATAAAAAGGTGGTGTGTTTGTATAGATATATAGGCAGAAGTGGACTTCGGGTTTCTCCGATTGCCCTGGGTACCATGACCTTTGCAACCCAATGTAACGAGAAGACCGCATTTGAAATTATGGACAAGGCTTATGACAGCGGCGTAAATTTTTTAGATACTGCCGAGTTGTACCCCGTGCCGCCTACTGCCGGGATGGCAGGTGCCACTGAAGAGATAGTCGGGCGCTGGCTTAAAACAAAATCGCGTGATTCTCTTATTGTTGCAACCAAAGTAGCCGGTGCGGCTTCCGGCTGGTTCGTACCGCCGATCCGTCATGGCCTGACAGCGATCGACCGTTTTCACATTGAGAGGGCTGTTGAAGGGTCCCTTCGGAGACTCGGTACCGATTATATCGATCTGTACCAGATGCACTGGCCCGATACCGTAGTTCCCATAGAGGAGTCGCTTGCCGCTTTTGACCGCCTGGCAGAAAGCGGCAAGGTGCGCTACATAGGCACATCAAATGATACTGCATACGGCACTGCAAAGGCGCTGAGTGTCTCTAAGTATGAAAAGCTGGCCCGTTTTGAGTCGATCCAAAATAATTTTTCGCTGCTTAATCGCCGCTTTTTGGATGAGCTTGCCGTATTGGCACTAAATGAAAACATCTCCCTTCTTCCATACTCTCCGCTGGCCGGAGGTGTTTTAAGCGGAAAATACAATCAGAACCCGCAGGCGAAAGGGCGCTTCAGTGACTATTTTAAATCCGGTATCACGCGCCAGCGCCTGATGGCACAACGTTTCATGAATGAAAGGACTCTGTATTCGACACAGAAATATCTTAAAATAGCTGCTGATGCAGGACTCGACCCGGTGACGATGGCTATCGCCTGGTCAAAGCAGTTTGATTTTGTCGCTTCGACGATAATCGGGGCTACCCATCCCGAGCAGCTGGACGCTACTCTTGCGGCAATGGAGCTCACCCTTGACAGCGAAGTGCTCAAAGCCTGTGATGATGTGCATGAAGAAACTCTTTATCCCATGGGTTAGTCTGTTTCTGTTTTTTGGCGGATGTTCGCTCAGGCAGTATCAGACAAGCGAGCCAAAACTGATTGTGCTTAAAACCAAAAAATTGAAGTTTTCGGATACCGGCTATGTGCGTTCTGCAGGAGATGCTGTTGAAGTAGAGCTTTTTTCTGCAGGTCAGGCGGCGGGAAGAATCTCTATCGACCGCCTGGTATGTGTTGATAATGAAGGGTGTTTGAACAAGGGCGCTTTTAATGCTGAATACTTGAGCAGGTACTATCCAGATGCAATAATGCAGCATATTCTGCTTGGAAAACCGATATTTGGACGTCAATCGCTACGGCGAAGCATGGAAGGGTTTGAGCAGCGTATTGAGAACAGGGAGGTTGATATTACCTATAGAGTCGGCGGTGGAGAGATTTATTTCAAAGACAGAAAAAACAGAATTTTAATTAAAATTAAAACAATTGCAGCACAAAAACAGAAAGGAAAACAATGAAATTTGTAGGTGCGCACGTATCGGCATCCGGAGGTGTTTTCAATGCACCTCTGAACGCTATGGAGATCGGGGCGAAAGCCTTTGCTCTTTTTACAAAAAACCAGCGTCAGTGGAGTGCAAAACCGCTTGAAGCTGAAACTGTGGATAAATTTAAAAAAAATCTTGAAAAGAGCGGCATCGAGCC
>MZGN01000056.1 GCA_002085085.1 Helicobacteraceae bacterium 4484_230 | reverse complement strand
GATATCGCTGGTCATGGAAGGTACTATATATATGCTGTTTTTTCTGTTTTTTATTTCTATGCTCAGTCTGCCAGGATGTGTGGTATTGAGCTCACGAGAGATGTTGTCGTCAAAATATAAATTCTGCGTCTCAAGGTTCAGTTTCCAAGAGAGAGGTTTTTTGCCTATGTCAGACTTGAAATCAAGATCGATGTCTGCTTTTGCGAAATTCGGCTGATTGGCAATACTTAAAATGGTTTCCAATGGAATATTATTTGATATGAATGAAAGTTTTTCATTTTTCAGGCTAAACAGGGCAGGTTTTTTCATCAGGGCCGTGCTTAGTGTGATTAGTATCTCCCTCTCTTTTGTGCGAATATTTCCGAAAAGTTCGTTTTTTTCCATCAGGTTTAATGGCTCTTTGCCTAGCGTAGAGAGTCGGTAATCTGTCTTCAGTTCATCACATTTGATGCAATAGTCAATATTGTCAAGCTTCAGAACAAACTTATCCGCTGTCAATTTCGCCTTTCCCCCATAACTGCTGCCGGATGCAGATATTTCCGTCTCCAAAAATATATTTTTTAAAAATATCTCTTTTATATTTTTATTTGCTATCTCTGCAGATCCTTTGAATAGACTTTGGTTTATATCATATGTAAAAGAGGGGATCGAAACTTTGGCTATTGATGTGTCGGCATCCAGCCTTATGTCTATTTTATTGTTGGGGTATATTGTTTTGCAACAGGTATGATTCTACTGCTATATTGCTTGCATTATAACTGTAGTTCAAGCCGTCTATATATAGATTAAGATATATTTTTCCATTAAGTGCATCCATATTGACGGCTATTTTTTCGCTGCCACCTTTGTAAACGGCTTTGGCATCAGTTTCTATATATGGCAGCTCAACAGTTGCAATATGGCTGAACAGGTTTACATTGCCTTTAAAATGCAGCGTTGCTTGACGGTTGGAGTGCATGATATTTTCAATTTCAAGCATCAGACTCTGATTTTGATCGACAATAGCATAAAGGTCAAATCTTTCATGTGTCAGACGGCATTTGACTATATTTACATTTTTGTTAAAAATATAGACAAGACCGGTTTTGCCCAGATACTCGGTAAAAGGCTGAAAAAAGAGCAGAAGAGTAAAAGCCGACAAGATGGCAATCAGAAAGATAACTATTTTTATTGTAAACCGCATATTAAATTTTATCCCAATTCTGCTTCAGGGCATAAAAAGATTATTCAAGAGAATATACATTATGTTAACCAATATGGATATATAAAAGTAACTTGTTTCCTGTATCTCTATCCAAACAGGTCCCTGTACTCCTCTCTGACTTTCAATAGTTCGTTGATATTTTCAAAGAAAAGATCGACAAGGTGGGGATCAAATTGTTTTCCTTTCTCGTTTTTGAATAATTCGAATATACGTTCATCATCCCAGGCTTTTTTATATACACGGTCGCTGCCAAGCGCATCAAACACATCTGCTATTGCGGTAATTCTTCCATATATATGTATCTCTTCACCTTTGAGTCCCCTGGGATAACCGTTCCCGTCATATCTTTCGTGGTGTTCATACGCAACAGTTGCAGCGGCTTTCAGAAGAGGTCTTTTTGAATGCTTCAGCATGTCGTAGCCCAGTTTCGTATGCTGCTTCATGACGTCAAGTTCACTTTCGTCCAGCTTTCCGGGTTTGTTCAGTATGTCGTCAGGGATGGCAACTTTTCCTATATCATGCATGGGAGAGGCCTGTTTCAGCAGATCGGCCTCTCTTTCACTCATTCCCGCGGCAAGTGCAAGTATTTTGGAGTATTCAGCCACCCTTTTGACATGGTTTCCTGTCTCTTTGGAGCGGCTTTCTCCAATGGCACCCATAGTAAAAACAACCTCTTTTTGGGTATCTTCTATCTCCCTGTTAAGCCTTTCAACTTCCAGGAGTTTCTCTTGAAGCTGATCATACTCTTTTCGCTGACGCTTGTCACTGGCCTCCATGATTTTGTGCTGACGGCGGATGTCTTTGATGATCCTCTCTCCAAGGCTTTTGAAACGCTCGAGATCACTCTCCATAAAAACCTGAAGTTCATCGATCAGCCTGTCCTGACGAATATCCATTACGACCGCCCTACTTCTCTATAAGATTGAAGGTCAACTCTTCAAAATCTTCCTTAAAGTCCTCTCCGGCTTCAAGAGAGCTTTCGTTCTCTTTGTCGTAATACCAGTTTACTTCTACTGAATATCCATTTTTACGTGCTTCATCCAGAATGTCGAAAAAATCGAAAAAAAGTTTTGAACTGCTTGAATTGAAATAGATAATATCCATATTCACGCGCGTTGGAGCAGATCTGTCCGACATGAAATATTTTTCAATCCAGTCAATGACCGGGGAGTAAAAATCAAAGGTATTTTCCGGATAGGATTTGCCTTTAAATTCAAATACTCCTTTTTGGGGATCAAGGTTGATCATCGGTGTGTATTTCGTTGCTTCGATCATTAATATTTTCATGCCCTGCTCTCCTAGATGGTGACTTTGATCTCAAAAAAAGACCGCTCTGCATCAATATGCGTGATATTGTACTCTAACTGTTCTGAAGATTTTTTTGCCATCTCCAGAAAACCGAGTCCCGCTCCACGCATATGTTTCTCTTTTCCGTTTTTTCTTAATTCCCTGTAGTATTTTCTTAGCTCCTGCTTATCCAGGGTATTGACTTTTTTCAGTTTTTTCAGGAGTTTTTCCTCATCTTTGTTATCCATAATATTGGCACTGGACACAAAATACTTTTTTTTAATCTGATCGTATCCTACAATGCTTATGCCCGGGCTTTCAAACCTGTTGCTCCCTCTGCTTACCCGCTCTTTTGAATAGCTCATGATATTGTGCATTTGTTCTGTAAAGACTGCAAAAATACTTTGAATAATATCTATGCTGATATTAAACTCTTTAAACTCTTCTTCAATAGTTTCGGCTATACCTGAAAGGATGGGTTGAGATACGGTTCCACTGTAGCTGAAAATAATCCCCTCATCGTCTATAAATTTTTTAAAAGCAAACATGTTCATATCGTCTCCTTTGGCAGCGTAGTCTTGAAAGTAAAAACAGCATCGATATCAGATTTTCTTTATCTGTATCTTCCGGATGTTCAGTGGCAATTTCAAGCTGTTTTACCAATACTTCATCGCTAATATGCATATTAAAATCCTCCCCTCTTCCCTGCTTTGATCATAAATCCGACAACTTCTATATCATCATTTCTCTGGAGTTTTCCCTGGTAGCTGTCCAGTTTTTCAAGAAGCAACTCTTTTTGTTTTTTCATAGGCAGCAGATAGTTCTGTTTTATAATATTTTTGAATTGTGTTTTACCCATTGGAAACTCTTTCTCTCCCCCGTTTTGATCGATATATCCATCCGAGGTAATATAAAAACGGATTGTTTCATCCAGCATTATTTCATGGTCGTCAAACTTGTATTCACCATTTGAGGTTTTGTAGCCTATGGAATGCCGGTTCCCCTTAATGGCATAAAGATGATCATTTTTTATGTAAAAAAGCGGTATATTTGCACCCGCATACAGTGCCCTTTTCTTGCCCTTGTCTATATATATAATACCTGCATCAAAACCGACATTGGAAGTAGAATTTTTATTTTTCTGCTTAAGAAGGTGCTTTATGCTGCGGTTAAAAACGGCAAGCAGGTTTGCAGGACTTACCACTTCATCACTATTTATAATATGCCCCACCATCTGCCTCTCGATGGCTTTTACAAGCATTGTTACAAATGCGCCGGGAACCCCATGGCCCGTACAGTCTATGACCATAAGCATTGCTTCATTGTCATTGCGTAAAATATTAAGAAAGTATATATCCCCGCCTACAATATCCCTGGGTTCCCAGATAATAAAATAGTCGTCAAAAAACATATCGAAAGCACTGTTTTCGGGAATGATCGTCCTCTGTATCATCGATGCAAAAGTTATGGAGTCTGTCATTGACCTGTTTATATCATCTACTTTTTTCTGAAGAGTTATGCGGCGTGTTATTTCATCTTTTAGACGACGATTCCAAAACAAAGTTCCGCTTATTAGTAAAAAAGCGGCAAATGCCATCTGGTATATCAGTGTGTAATCCACCTTTTCAACGTACTTGAAAGTGACCCACTTGAAAAGGATCTCCTGCATCGTTTTTTGGTCTATGCTTTTGAATGCTTTGTTTAAAATAGATACAAGCTGCGGGGCATCTTTATGTATGGCAAAACCAAGTTCTGTCGTAAATTCCGTTTTTCCAACAATTTTTATATCGTTAAGCTGCATTTTGGTTATCATGTATCCACCGAGTGCCATTGTGCACAGCATGGCATCATATTTTCCTTCGGAAATGGCATTCAGACCGTCCTGAACATTCTCTACTTTAAAAAAATTTATATATGGATAGCGTTTTTCGATTTTTGATGTATATCCGTAATTTTTGATCAGGGCAATTTTTTGATCTTTGATGTCATCGAGCTTTTCAACATAATTATGGTCTCTGTCCATTATTATAATAATAGGACTGCTTAAATAGGAATCAGTAAAAATATAGCTATTTCGGAGTTCAGAGTCTGTGGTTTCCGTAAGCATATCCACCTGCCTGGAAGTAAAAAGCTCCAAAGATTCACTCCAGCTTTTTGTGGGGATTTTGTGTATGCTCAATCCTGTACGTTTTTCTACGATATCAAGAAGATCAGCCACAATACCGATGTAGTCACCGTTATTGTTAAAGGCTTCAAACGGAAGCCAGTCCGGATCACCGGTAAAGCGGATAGTGTTGTGTTCTTTTATCCACTCCTTTTCCTTCATGTTGAATCTTATCAGTTTGGTATTTTTTATACGGTGCCTTCTCAGCCATTTGTAGCGTATCTGCTGCTTTTGCTCTTTGGAAATAACGCCCAGTGCTTTTTGCATGATTGTATAGAGCATATCGTTATTTTTGGAGATATAAAAAAAGATAGATGAAGGTTTGAAGTGTGTCTGCGGAATGCCTTTAATACCGCTGATCATATTTTGGTCAAGAGCATACTCTATTACAGACTGCCCTTCTATCAGTGCATCTGCCTTCGAGCCCAATACCGCTTTTATGGCTTCGATGACAGAATCTGTTTCGAGAATTTTGATACTTGGATCGAAGTGCTTTATGCGTTCGATTGTAGCATAGCCTTTGGGTATGGCAACTGTTTTGCCGGCAAGATCGCTTAGTGAATGTATAAGGGTGTTGTCTTCTTTAAAATATATAAATTCCCTGAACTTGAAATAAGAATCAGTGAACCTTCCGTATGATTCGCGCTCTTTGGTGTAATAAACTGCCGGCAGCATATCGACTTTGCCCTCTTTAAAGGCGTTCAGGTTTTCACTCCATGTTTCATAAATTTTATACTTAAAGTCAAGACCCGTCAGTTTTGAGATAAGTTCAAGATAGTCATGTGCTATGCCGTCATACCTTCCCTCTTCATTGACAAAATTGAAAGGAGCCCACTCCATCCCCCCGCCAACGGTGACGTGGCTGTTTTTTTCTATCCATTTGATCTCTTTTTGTGTCAACTGCAGACTGCTTTCAGTCAGCTCCGCAAATAATTCCGCACAAAAGAAGCAAAAAACAACTAAAATAATTATCCTCAAATCAAAATCCTTTTGAATAATATATCGTATCATATTATTATTGCCATAGCTGCTGTTTTTGCAAGTTCGGCTAAACATTTTTTGGTTATATTTTCAGTATGAATAAAAAAGATGAACTTATTGCCGATATAGAAAACCTGCTTAACTCATATGCCGATAACAGACCGACACATATAGATCCGAAACTACTTGCATTTATGGATGAATCAACCCTGAAAAGTATAATAGATTCACTACTGAAACAAAAAGAGAAAACTGTTGAATCAAACCTTGAGTGGCTTGAGCAATTTAAAAAATATTGATCAATTATTAAATTTGGCTTGGTCGGTATAAATTCATTTACCAACAGAATATATAGATAACAAAGATAACCGTTAGTTAATATATGAAGTGTTATAATGTTTATACAAAAAATTAACAGTTAAGGAACGGAAATGGCAAATATTGATTTGGTACAGTTGACTGAACAGACAAAAAAACTTACCGCAATGGTTGTAGAAGATGAGAAAGTGGCCAACGAACTTCTCAGCTCAACATTCAAAAACTTTTTTTCTGAAGTAACATCGGCCTATAATGGTCGTGAAGCTCTTGAGATGTATAAAAAATCAAAGCCTGATATCGTTCTGGTAGATATTATTATGCCTGAAATGGACGGAATAGAACTCTCCCGCAAGATCCGTGAGATCAACCCAAAACAAATTGTTATCATTATTTCGGCAAGCAACGATATACAGAAGATATCTGAAACAATAGAGATCGGTGTAAACAGCTTTATCCAGAAGCCGATCGACACTAAGAAAATTATAGAGCTGCTGCAAAATGTAGTTAATCTAATCTCGAAAAAGAAAAAAGTCGAAACAAAAACATTTTCGATATCATTGCCGCTTGACATATACGATCTTGTAAATGACAATGCAAAAGCGGAAAGCATCTCCAAAAATGCCGTTATTATTCGTGCGCTTCGCGAATTTTACCAATAAATTTCCGCAAAACAGAATGGACAAGATATTTATAAATATTTAAGTATCTTGTCATTATAATTTCGGCTCAGGAATAATTACCTGTCTGCAAGGCTCCATCATCTAACGGTTAGGATTCAAGGTTTTCATCCTTGCCATAGGGGTTCGAATCCCCTTGGAGTCACCACTCCTCTTATCTTAAATATACTTTTTCTTTGCCACTTAAAAAATTGACTGAATACAATACTGCCTGTTGTCATGCCTGACAAATAATGCATATTGCGAAAAAAATATTGTTTATTTTGGGATTGACATTTTATAAAGTACGGCAGGATTTCCCTCCGCACTAATGAAAAGATCGTTTTTACCGCCATTTCCAAATGCAACTGCCTCGATCTGTCCCACCTCCATACTGTTTTCTATTTTTAGAGCAAGAGATATGCCTGAAAAAAAATCATTTTCATTGTAATCACTCAGTATGAACACCATAGACGCAGAAGGGAGATCTTTATATATATTTGCATACCCAATAAGTGCAATTGAATGTGTTTCTGGATCGAGGTCTGCCGCCGTAACCATTATGTTGAGCTTCTTTTTAAAAAGGGGACGTATTTTATAGTTACCGGGAATAGTAGGTATTTTATAAATACTGGTTGTGTAGTCGTTCCAGTTTTTGCTAAACAGGTAGAGTGATCCGTCAAAGGCTATCAGAGCTTCGGCGTCAAACGGAGTTGTATATCTGGAATAATTAAAACTGCTTTGATCCTCATATGCTATTTTGATGGATTCGGACGGGATGTCATCTGAATTTAGAAGATCATTTTTTGATACTCTGTAGATATTAAGGTCTCTTCTTTTGCCAAGGTTGTTTCCGGTATCGGCTATATAGATATATGTGTCATCCTGGGCCAGATCTTCCCAGTCTCTGTTTACAGCCCCCTCTATATGGATGCTGCGTATGATTTTTCCGTTTGCGGGGTCGATCTCATAAAGATAGGGGCGGTTGCCGCTGTCATTATGCGTATACAGCTTTCCATCCACCATTATCATTCCTGAGGTTTCGTCAAGTTTTCTGCCGAGTTCGGCAATCTTGTTTAGCCTGACAGTCCGGGCACTGCCCTGCTCTTCTCCGGGACTCGGAGTATCACCTCCGCATCCGCCAAAAAACAGAAGCAGAGTCAACATCAATATGTTTAATTTGTACATAGTTGTATTTTATCAGAAAAGTTGTGTAAATATCATATTTTTCATTTCTGATTTTGGGATTATTTGGTTACTATTTTAAACTTAAATTTACAGGAGCTTTAATGCTGCGTTTTGCACCAAGTCCTACCGGTGA